>JAEETB010000032.1 GCA_016286575.1 Prevotella sp. | reverse complement strand
CCGCTGGCGAAGACTGGACAAGTGGAATCTGGTGGGGAGCCAAACCCGAGGATCTGACAGGACAGCTTCAGCATTCTGATACTGGTGTTGCTACCGGTGAGGAGAGTGCCGACGCCTATATGACCTTTAACTGGAAGACTGGCAAGGTGACATCCTATGCTGCTGGCGGTGCAGAGATCCGTTCCGGAAACTTCTCCGTAACATGGTTAGGCGGCGAGCCTTCACAGCCATCTGTCGATGGTTCTCAGGCTAAGTGGGCTTACGGCACACTGACCACTGATCCTGGCTCTATCCTGTTCCCGTTCCAGATTAACTCTGGTGGTAATAAGCCGACAGATTTTGAAATTATGCAGCTTGATGCAGATCACTTTAAGCTGGTGTATGCAGCTCCTGGCACAGGTTCATGGAGTGAGGCTACATGGTGGGCTTTCAAGAAGAAATAATTCCACATAGTTTATTTCTTATCGACCCGCCTTGCAGCACATCGCTGCGGGGCGGGTTTTCCTACTAAACAGTTCAAACATTCGGACACAATATCACAAAGTCAGACTTAAATTTGGTATTCTTCTCACTTATTAGTAACTTTGCAGCGATTATGACCAAGGCAATGGCAAAATACGGACAATGGGGGCTATCGGTGCTCGTGGGCATCGTCATGTTCTTGTTCTGGTATGTCTGGTATCCGCATGCGTTGTCTTATCAGGAACAGTATCAGTTGTTCCTTTTGTCTGGGGATTATTTCCTGGAGAAGATTAGCCTGCCAGGAGGATTTGCCGACTGGTTGGGAGAGTTCATTGTGCAGTTCTATTATGTGGAGTGGTTAGGGGCATTGTTGTTGGCGTTGCTTTATGTTTCGATACAGCGATTGACGATGGTACTTTTGCCGCCGGCTTGGTGGTCGTTCAGCATTGTTCCTATTGCCCTGCTATGCTGGCTGATGGGGGATATCAATGTCTTGTTGTCGCTGCCAGTGGCTGTCCTATTGGCTTTGGCCTTAGCCTGTATCCGGTTGGCGAAGTCGCTCTCATGGATGGATGTTCTGATCCTGCCTATTGCTTATTGGATGATTGGCCCGGTGGTATGGCTGTATCTCATCATCCGGGTGATTCAGACGGGATGGAAACACCTGTGGTCGGCTGGCTGGCTGGTGGCTGTGCAGCTGATGGTTTATGCCTGTCTGTTGCCACAATGGCCGTTGCAGCAGGCGATGACGGGACTGAGCTATTATCGCGTCCCTTTGCAGTATCCACAGTGGAGCGGATACGATAAGGATATGTATGAGCTGATCCGTCTGGACTATTTAGTAAGGAACGAGCGTTGGGATGAGATCGTGAAGCGGGCCGGAGAATATCAGGTGAAGACACCGTTCTGGTCGAACTGCGTGAATCTCGCCTTGTCGCAGAAACGGTTGTTGGCCGACCGTATGTTCGACTTCTACCAAAGCGGGGAGGACGCCCTAATCATGCCCCGTACCAGGGACCTCACTTCGATGTTGCCGTCGGCTGAGGCATTCTGGCGACTGGGTATGGTGAACTCGGCCCAGCGGTATATGTTCGACTCCCAGGAATCAATTCTTAATGCCAGGAAAAGTGGACGCCTTACCAAACGTATTGCGGAATGTATGATGGTGAACGGCCATTATCAGACGGCAGCCAAGCAAATAGGCTTACTGAAGAAAAGCATCTTCTACCGTAGTTGGGCAGAGGAGGCAGAGACGCTGATGGCTGACGAGTCGAAGATGAACGCTCACCCGGTCTATGGTCGATTGCGACAGCTGAGATACAAGGAGGATTTCCTTTACAGTTATGAGGAGATGGACAAGATGCTGGGTCTGCTGTTCTTGAACAACAAGGACAATAGGATGGCCCTCGACTACTTCCTGGCACAGATGCTGCTGAAGGGAAATATGCAAGGGTTCCAACAGTACTTAGGACTGGCCCAGCAGTATGGTGGCTATCGGCAGATGCCGCTCGGCTATCAGGATGCGATGCGCTGTATACAGATGCAGGGCCGTGTGCAAGGTTCGCCGTATGCCAACTATGTAAAAAGGATGATGGAAAGGAGGGGCGAATGAGGGGTATAGTTTATAGTCTGATAGTTTGTAGTTTCTGTATTTCCTGTACATCATTGCCTAAGGATGTCGTGAAGGTGGATGCGCTGCCGGAGATCTATCCTGACTATATCGGGGTGACGATTCCCGCTGATATAGCCCCACTGAATTTCAACTTTGCCGATGAGGACATCGACTGTATGGATGTGGTCGCAAAGGGCAGTGAGGGTGGCATCATTCATGTTAACGGTGAATGGGCAGATTTTGATATCGACGACTGGCATCGGCTGACTGAACAGAATCAGGGCGGCAGGATTACCATGACGGTCAGCGTGATGAAGGATGGACAGTGGACTCAATATAAGGACTTTGGCATCTACGTCAGTAAAGACCGGCTCGACGAATGGGGACTGACCTATCGCCGTATCAAACCCGGCTATGAGGTGGGGGGCGATATCGGCATCTATCAGCGCGACCTGAACTCCTTCGAAGAATATGCAATCCTGACAGAGACCGCCCTGCCAGGCCGATGCTTCAACTGTCATACAGCCAATCGCACCCATCCTGACAGGATTGCCATGCAGATTCGCGGTGAGGGTGGTGGCACGATGATCCAGAAGGATGGCAAGCAGACGTGGATAGACACCAAGACTGACTCTACCAAGGCGGCGGGCTCCTATAGCTATTGGCATCCTCAGGGCGACTATGTGGCTATGGCGGTTAACTCTGTTCATCAGAGTTTCTTCACAGGAACCGGGCAACGGATAGAGGTGTATCATCGCTTCAGCAACGTGGAGGTTCTCGATACGCGTAGCTATGAGCTGATCCTGTCGCCGCTTTTGCAGACCGAGGACTTGGAGATATTCCCAGCCTTCTCGCACGATGGTCAGTGGCTCTACTACAGTTCATCGAAACCCTGTAACGTTCCGGCTGAATACGAGAAAGTGAAGTGCAGCCTTTGTCGTATTGGCTTTGATGCAGGGAAGGGCATGTTTGGCGAGACGGTGGATACGCTATTAAACGGCCCGGCCACAGACCGGAGTTATGTGTTGGCTCGACCTTCCTACGATGGTCGTTGGCTGATGTACTGTGTCAGCAGTCGTGGCAACTTCCCCGTGAGCCAGAACGATGCCGACCTGTGGCTGATGGATCTGCATACGGGTGAGAGCCGTGCGATAAAAGAGGTGAACAGCGGTCAGAGCGAGAGCTATCATAACTGGAGCGGAAACAGTCGATGGTTTGTCTTTGCTTCCAAACGGGAGGACGGCATGTACACCAAGGCCTATCTCGCCAACATCGATGAGCAGGGTCGTGTGTCGAAACCCTTCCTTCTGCCTCAGCGTCATCCGAGGAGGTTCTATCGGGAGATGATGGATGCCTATAACTGTCCGGACTTCACCAAGACCAAGGTGGACTTTGATGCCCATGAGGCTTATCGGCAGGTGTTCGACAACCGCAGAACGGTTGTAAAATTGAAAATTGAAGATTGAACATTGAAGATTGAAAACTGAATATGGAAAGAGAAATTTTGAAAACAGTCATGAGGGTAGGTAGGAAGGTTTTAGCTTCTTATCTGTTTACCCTTTTATTTAGCAGCTGTCAGGCTAATGACGGGAAGTGTCATATCATCGGAACAGTGATCGGGGAGCAGTATGAGGGGAAGCGTATCTTCCTGGTGCCGAACACCGGACCTGCCACGATGGAGACCGTCGATTCGATGGAGATTACCAATGGTAAGTTCCATTTTGAGCCTGATTCGATGCAGATGTATAAGATCTTGGTCGACTACCATTACCGCATGGGTCTCCAACCGCTTCTTGTCGTTGGTGAGCCTGGTATTGTCAACGTGATCATCGACAGCATCAGTCACGCGACAGGTACGCGCCAGAACGATTCGTTGGAGAAATGGAAGGCGCGCGCAGAGATGCACTACATAGAGATGAGTAAGATGCGTAATCATATTGCCTATCTGAAAGCCGTTCATGACTCAGTACAGGAAAAGGTCATCATTCAACGTGCCGACAGCTTCCATCTGGCATATAAGAACTATACCCGCCAGCTGGCGAAGAATATGGAGGGTCTTGTGTTGGGTGACTTCCTGAAAGAACTTTTTCCACTGACTTATAAGCGAAAGCTTCCTGACGGCCGTATCGTGACAATGAATGCCGACACGAATGAAGAAATTCCTGAATAGTTATTGGAAGACGATGGTGAGTACCAATCGTCTTGGGCTGACAATCCTGTTTGGTCTGGCGGTGTTTTGCTTCTGGAGGATACGCTATCCCTTTGCGCTGGCTTATCAGGAGCAGTTCCAGTTGTTCCTCTTCGACAGCGACTGGTTCTTGGGACAGGTGGCTGAGCCCGGTGGACTGGCAAGGTATGTGGCGGAATTCCTCGTACAGTTCTATAACAGCATGGCCATCGGGGCAGCTGTCTTGGCCGTTCTGATGATGCTGATGCAAAGGCTGACGTGGCGGCTGATGGGCTGCGAGGCTCACTATCCACTCAGCTTCCTGCCCGCCGCGCTGCTTTGGTACGTCATGGGCGACGAAAGTGTGAAGCTGACCTACGTCGTGGCTTTGTTGATGGCGATGGGCACCGCGTGGCTGATGACTGTATGCGTGAAGAAGGTGAATTCTCAGCGTCGGACGGCGGTGAAGGCCGTCGCACTGCTGGTGGTCATCCCCATATTGTACTGGCTCATCGGTCCGATGGTGGTATTGACGGCTCTCTGCGTCATGCCGCTGTCTGTGGTCTGGGCGCTGGCCGTGATGTTGTTGAGCGCTCGTTTCGTGCCGTTCCCACTGTCGAGGGTGATGATGGGTATCGGCTATTACCGTTTCCCCGAGGTCGTTTCTTATATGTTGATGGTGATTCCCGTCGTGATCTGGATGCTGGTCATGGTGGGCAGACGCCTGCCGCAGCTGAAGCGCTGGGGGGTATGGTGCGAGGCGGTCGTGTGCGGTGCTGCCGTCATAGGGTGTCCTGATCTGGGCTATGATGCGAAGAAATACGAACTGATGGAGTATGATTATCTGGTGCGTATCAAGGACTGGAAAGGTATCATTGCCAAGGCAGAGAAGCAGACACCCGACTTGCCGATGAGCGTCAGTGCCACCAATCTCGCATTGGCCATGACCAACCAGCTGGGCGAACGGGTCTTCGACTTCTACCAACGGGGTCACGAGGGACTGCTGCCGTCGTTCGAGCGAAACTTCTCGACCATCCCGCTGACGGGTGAGATCTATTTCTACCTTGGAATGGTGAACACGGCCCAGCGACTGGCCTTCGAGGCGATGGAGGCCATACCGGACTACAATAAGAGTGGCAGGATGATAAAGCGACTGGCAGAGACAAACCTCATCAACGGTGAGTATGACGTGGCCAGGAAATATCTGCTGATGCTGGACAAGACGATCTTCTACCGCCCATGGGCCCAGCAGGCGCTGGCGATGCTGGACGACGAACGCCGGATTGAGGCCCATCCGGTCTACGGTACCCTGCGACAGTATCGGCTGGAGGATGATTTCCTGTTCAGTGAGGATGAACTCGACAAGATCTGCGGCCAGTTGTTCATGCACAACCATCATAACCAGATGGCAACCCAATATCTGGTGATGGCTCCCCTTCTCGACGGCGATGCACAGCGCTTTATGAACTATGTGACTTACGTACAAAGTAAGGTGAATTATAATCCACGCTATGTCAGGGAAGCCATAGCCAAAATCAGAACAACAAGATGAGACGACTGCTATTCATTTTTTACCTTTCACTTTTCACCTTTCACCTTTCACTCCTCACCTCCTGTACTCAGCGGGTGGAGAACCCAGTGGCATTGGACAGGCTGCCCGACATCTATCCTGACTATATCGGAGTGACGATACCCGCAGAGATTGCCCCCCTGAACTTCAATCTTCAATCTTCAATCTTCAATCTTCAATGTGACCTGGTTGATGTTGTGGTCCGTGGCTCGAAGGGCGGAGAACTGCATACACAGGGCGACTATGCCGACTTCGATGTTAAGGATTGGCACGAACTGACGGCTCGGAACAAAGGCGGCGAACTGACCTTCACCGTCTGTGTGAGACAGGACGGACAGTGGAATCAATACAAGGACTTCAAGGTCTATGTCAGCGACTATGCCCTCGACGAGTGGGGCCTGACTTATCGCCGCATTGCCCCGGGCTACGAGGTATACAGCAAGATGGGACTCTACCAGCGTGACCTCGCAACCTTCGATGAGTATGCCATCATCGAGAACACCCAGGTGCCAGGCATGTGTGTCAACTGCCATACAGCCCACCAGACGGATCCCTCGAAGTTTGTCTTCCATGTGCGTGGCGGTCATGGGGCAACGATGTTCCAGACTGACGGACAGCGGGAATGGCTGAAGGCAAAGAACGACCTCCTTGGCGGCTCGATGGTCTATCCTTACTGGCATCCAAACGGGGAATACTGCGCCTTCTCGACCAACCAGACGCGTCAGGGATTTCATGTGATCAGGAATGAGCGTGTCGAGGTGTTCGACCTGTCGAGTGATGTCTTTGTCTACCATCCAGCGACGCACGAGATTTTGACAGATTCGCTGCTGCAGACCAAGGACTGGAGCGAGAATGCGCCCGTCTTTTCGCCCGATGGTCGCTCCTTGTATTACATGACCAGCCGACAACAGGAATATCCGGAACACTATCGGGAGGAGAAATATAATCTCTGCAGGATCGCATTCGACCCTCAGACTGGCAGGTTCGGCGATCGGGTGGATACGCTGTTCAACGCTGTGGCGATGGGGAAGAGTCTCACTTGGCCCCGTCCAAGCTACGACGGCAGGTATATCATGTTCACGTTGATGGACTATGGGTATTTTTCCATCTGGCACAACGAGAGCGACCAGTGGCTGCTGGACCTGCAGACTGGAGAAGCCCGCGAGATGAAGGAGATTAACAGCGACAAGGCTGATAGTTACCATAACTGGAACGTGAACTCGCACTGGATGGTCTTCACCAGCCGTCGGGACGACGGGCTCTACACCCGACTCTATCTGGCGAGCATCGATGACAAAGGGCGGTTGTCGAAGCCTTTCCTATTGCCCCAACGCAATCCTCAGGAATACTATAGCAAGAGTCTCTATTCGTTCAACACGCCTGATTTCACGAAGACGAAGGTCGACTTTGATGCCTATGAAGCTGGCATCGAAATCGCTTCGTACAAACGTGTTGATACAAAGGTTAAATAATTTTTTGAAAGCCGTGTCTTTGATAAAAGCCGTGTTAATCCGTGCCTAAAAGAAATGAATCGCTTCCTGTTTCATAGCCTTGGCGACATCGTTGACGTCGAAGGGAGCCTTTCCCTTGCCGAGTTCGGGGGCATTGAACGACTTCAGAAGGTTGTCGTAGAAGCTTGGATGCTTCTGAGGCAGACAGAAGGGCTTATGGGCTTTGCCGTCTTTGCCGATATAACAGAAATAGGGTTTACCGTAGAGACCATCGTCACGCTTCGACGCAAAGACGAACCATCGGCTGTTTGATGACCAGGAGTGATAGGTGTCGCTTTTCTCGCTGTTGACGATAGCGAGAGTGTCGATGGCACCTGTCTGCAGATTCATCAGCTGGAGGTCGGCCTCTGGGTGCCAGATGGGGAAGGTTCCATAATCGGCGACGGTATAGAGGAGATAACGGCCATCGGGGGAGATACGGGGATGGCAGACTGATGAGTGGTGAGTGGTGAGAGGTGAGTGGTGAGAGGATACTAAAGTATCCACGTGTGAGCCGATGGTGCCTGTGGATTCATCAAAGGGTATGCGGACGAGACGGTATTGGAGATCCTTGATCTTACTGGGCAGACTGACGCTATCAGCAGCACAATAATAGATGTATCTGCCATCGGGCGAGAAAGTGGGGAAGGTCTCGAACGTCAGACTGTCGGAAAGCAGCGGCGAGGTGATGATGCGATGCGCTTGCATATCGGCCACATAGACATTCGACTCGGCGTCATAGACTTCGAGGCGCTTGGCGGGCATGCTGTGGAAGGCGGGAACGATCTTCTGGGTGGAGTAGGTGATGTAGCGCCCTGAAGGACTGAAGCCGAAATAGACGCTGCCAGGGATATTGAGCTTGCTTAGCTGGCCATGCTGATTGAGGATGGCACCACCGCCAGATCCTCTGACATACATCATCGACAGCTGGGGGTCTTGGTTGGCGAAGGTGTGGCAGTTCATACAGCGGTTCTCCAACTGTTCATAGTGGCCGAGGGCATTCACATCGAAGTTTTCGACGCAACGTTGCTGGATCTGTACGTTATTCCATATCTCATAGTCGGGTTCAATGAGCCGGTAGGTCAGGTAAGGATCCACCTTGTCGCTCACAACGTGCCAGTGGAAGGGCGCGTATTGCGTCCATGTTCCGTCAATCAGGGCAGTAATGGTGACTTCTATCTCCTGGTCTGTCGACTGCTGCATCAGCGATTTCCAGTCGTCTATGTCGAACACGGCCTCATTGCCCCTGGCGTTCAGCGCCAGTTCTCCTGCCTTCACTTCTATAGCCTCACAATCGGCACGCAACAGGAAGTTCAGCGGGGCGATGTTCTCAGGAATGGTCACATCGCAATAGTCAGGATAGATAGGAGGCAGCTCGCTGCTCTTCTGCACGTTCTCTGGTGTCGGCGTACAGGAAACTATTAGTCCAAGGGTTATTATATAAATAAAGAATAGTTTCATATCTCTGGAGCTTTGATCTTATCGTAATAATACCAGTAAGTGCCCTTAAAGGCAGGGTTGCCCCGCTGCTGGTTATACTGCTGAAAACGCTGGAATACATCAGCCAGCTGGATGTACTTCTCCCAATCCTCCTGAGGGGCGTTGGTACCTGCCAACCAGATGCACAGCGCTTCTTGATAGAGAGGCTTCAGACGTGGCTTCCCTGTCTCGATGCAATAGCGGTCATAGTCGCGCTTGAAGTTTGTGAGATCTTTGAGCAGCAGCGTACTGCACAGGATATAGTCGAGGGCTACGATATTGTCGGGGTTGGTATCCAGCAATTGCATCATCAGGAAGTGGGCATTGTCGGTAATGGTGAT
The DNA here is from genome assembly GCA_016286575.1 of Prevotella sp. Lineage (GTDB taxonomy): Bacteria > Bacteroidota > Bacteroidia > Bacteroidales > Bacteroidaceae > Prevotella. The sequence goes on along the minus strand of JAEETB010000032.1, from coordinate 8,787 downwards.
GGTGTCCCGACGGTTCACCATCTGCATTTTCTCCTGATAGATCTCATTGCCGTACTGGCGGACGTGATCGGCCCATCTCCTGTAGACGAGTGTCTTGTCAAGGATGCGCAGGTACTTTTCTGCTGCCAACGTATCGCCACTGACGATGTTACACTCAGCCAGCCGGCGCATCATACGCACATTGCGGTTGTCGGCAGAGAAGACGTTTGTCATCATGGCTGCCCGTTCCGTAAAGGTCATGTCGCCTAAGGCCCAGTAGAGCTCATTCATGTTGCGGATGGTGAGCATGGGCGTGTCGGGGCCTATTTTCTCGAATGTTCCCAGATAATTAGGCGTGAACTTCAACAGGTGGTCGGGCAACTCACCCCGCTGGGCTTGGGTCAGGTTATAGAACAACAGCATCTGGTCTGTCCATCTGTCTGAACCTTCTACCATCTGGATAACCTTGTCGTGGTTACCGAAGTAATATTCACAGTCCACGGCAAAGTCTTTCTCCAGAATCAAGTCGGGTCCCTGTATTTTCTTAATTTGAGGCAGTCCGAAAAGGAGATAAACCGGTAGTAATGAAACAGCCATCAGTGTGAGATGCAGTTTCCAGCTTCGCATCAGAGAGATACACCAGAGCAGGAGTGTCCAGCCCAGAATGGAGATGGTAGATGAGAGACGGTAACTTGTGCTAAAGTGACAGACGGCTACGAAGGTCATCAACACTAATGCCAGTATCAGGGCAACAGCCTTACTGACATGGAAGTTCCTGAGAGCCTTATACAATAAGGAACCTATAAGGAGCAGACAGAATGTCAGGATGATAGCTCCGACGTAGAGGTAATAATAGAACTGCGTGAGAAAATCGCCAGTCAGACGGGCTAATCCGCCCGACCTTTCAAAATAGGAGGAAATATAATCCCACGAACAGAGGAAGATCTGGTTCTGCTCCTGGAAGAAGAAATGATAGGGATAGTAGAACTGGAAGAAGCACCAGATGGCAACAGCCCAGAGAGACACCACCACCATTGAATATTGACCATTGAACATTGACCATCGAACATTCCTCATTCCTCATTCCACATTTCTACACGATAACCTTTGTCTTCTGGTATTTCTCACGGAATTCCGTAGGGCTGCAGCCCTTGCGTTTACGGAAAAGGCGGTTGAAGTTGGAGAGTGTGTTGAAGCCCGTTCTCCAGCAAATCACGCTAATGCTGTCGGCGGTGTCTATCAGCATGCGGGCGGCATGTCCCAGGCGGATATCGACAATATATTCTGAGATGTTCTTACTCGTACGCTGCTTGAAGTAACGGCTGAAGGCCGTAGGCGTCATACCCACAAGATCTGCCAACTGCTCCAGACTCATCTCGTCTTTGTAGTGCTCGTCGATATAGTTCTTCACCTTCAGGATCCGTTTCGACTCACTTTCTACCCCGACCTTGGCAAACGACGAGGTGGCCAGTTCACGGGCATCGTCGAACTTCGATAATTCATAGAGTATAGAGAAAAACTCCTGCACAGCCAAGAATCCTTCTTCAATGGAGGAAAGCTTGACAAGACGGTGGTAAACCAGCATGATAGCCTGAGGAGGAAAGGCCAGTCCACGCTTCGCCCTCATCAGCATGTGATAGATGGATTTATACGAGTTGAACCTGAATGGCGATGTGGTCAGGTCGAAATTAAGTCGGAACTGCACCGTCACCTCGTGGATGTCTTCACTCTTGCATTCGTGCTGCTCCCACACATGTTCCAGATCGGAACTTGTTATAAGCACTAAGTCCAGATTGTCTATCGTCTCGCTCGAATCGCCTACCACGCGCCGTGCTCCTGCTGCATTGGCCACAAAGTTCAGTTCCAGCACATCATGTATATGTATGGGATAGTCAAACTCCTTTTTATGGCGGTCAGCCACGTACATGAAATCATTCTCGTTCAACGGTGTTATCTCGCGTAAAACTCTAGTTTCCATTTTTTTTTGTGCAAAGATAATGGTTTTTCTTCAAATGTCATAGCATTTCGGAAAAAAATATGTATCTTTGCAACATCGAATGAACTAAAATCAAAAAAGACAGGAAGTATGAAAAGGCTGCTATTCTCCATTTTCGCTTTACTGACCCTGCTACCTGTAGGGGCACAGATCAGAGGCAACAACATTATCGTAACAGTGGAACCCGACCATCAGGACTGGAACTATCAAGTAGGCGAGACGGCTGCGTTCACCGTAGAAGTGCGCCGCTCGGGTACGCTCGTGAGCGGTGTCAGCATTGACTATGCGGCTGGCCCGGAGATGTATCAGGACGTCAAGAAAAGCCTGACCCTGAAAGAAGGCACGCTGAAGCTCACTGGCAAGATGAGCCAGCCAGGCTTCTATCGCGTCGACGTGACGGCCCATGTCGACGGTAAGGACTATCGTGGCGCCTGCGCCGCCTCTTTTTCACCCGAGAAGCTGCAGCCCTCTACGGTGATGCCCGCCGACTTCAGGGAGTTCTGGGAGAATGCCATCAAGGAAGCCCGATACACGGCGCTGGAGCCAACGAAACGGTTGCTGCCCGAGCGTTGCACCAAGGATGTGAACGTCTATGAGGTGTCATTCCAGAACGTGCGGTGGAACTCGCGTACCTATGGCATATTATGTGTGCCGGTGAAGGAGGGCTGCTATCCTGCTCTGTTGCGCGTACCGGGAGCTGGCGTTCGTCCCTATCAGGGCGACGTGTGGACGGCCTCGCAGGGCATCATCACACTTGAGATTGGCATACACGGCATCCCTGTGACGATGGAGCAGAAGGTTTACGATGACCTTGCCAATGGAGCTTTGAACTGCTATTGGAACTTTGGCAAGGATAACCGCGACCAGAGTTACTATAAACGCGTCGTGCTGGGCTGCATCCGTGCCATCGACTACATCGAGCAGTTCACTCCCTGGAATGGTCATCAGCTAGGCGTAACAGGTAGCTCGCAGGGCGGTTTCCTGTCGTTAGCCACTGCCGGCCTCGACCGCAGGGTCACGTGCTATGCCCCTGTTCATGCCGCCCTGTGCGACCACACCAACTCGCTGCGCGGCATAGCCTGCGGATGGCCCCACTACTTTTATAAAGGTGGTGAGAACATTGCGACGGGACGTGAGAAGTTAGAGAATAGCGACGAGGTGGTCACCTCACGTTACTACGACGGAGTGAACTTTGCGCGCCTTATTACCGATAAGCAGAAGGGCTGGTTCTCCTTCGGCTACAACGACGACGTGGTGCCGCCAACGACGGCTTGGGCCACCTATAACGTGGTGACGGGTCCGAAGGAGCTTTCGCCCTATCAGGCCACCTGGCACTTCTGGTTCCAGGAGCAGTGGGACGAATGGCAGGGCTGGCTGCTTAAAGAACTGGGGCGATAACGTAAAGAACACCATGCCCCCAAATGACGGAAATGACGCATTTGACGAAATAATCTAAGAGTCCTCACGCGTACCGCGTACGCGCCTATGCGGTACGCGTGAAAAGTCTATAACATAATCCGTCATTCCGTCAAATACGGCAATGCCTTCCGTGTGTGAAAGAAGTATCTTGCGTGAGTGACGCAGATGCCTCCTATAGGGGGAAAGGAGACGTCTGTATGAGTGAAAGGAGATACTCGAACGACCCAAAGGAGATATCAGAATGACCCATAGTTGATTATCATAACCACCGGCGTTACATGCAAATGTCTTTATATCTGAGTAAATAGGTGTCGTATTGGGTTTCGAAGGGGCGGAAGGGGGATGGGACTTCCTGTGGACGGATAAACATGCGGTTGAGCACGGCGGGATGATCTTTAGACCGGATCAGGTAACTGCGGAATGTGGCGCTCATTGGCCCGTCGCCTTTCTGCCAGCCAGGGAAGTGGGTCTTGGCAAACTTCGGCCCCTGCCCGCTGACGGATGCATTGACGGTGAGCAGAATGCCACGGTCTGTCTGCTCGAAGTTCAGTGAGAGCGAATCGCCCGTAATCAGGATGCCGTTGCCGTCCTTGTCTGACAGTAAAGCGGCGTCAATGCCGCTGTGGTTGCCCTCAAAATATAGGTCGTCCTGATGTTTCGCCCAGAAGCCATAGCGGTTGGCCTGATGGCGTCCGGGATAGCTGGCAAAGGGGCCGTAGCCAATCCATTGCACGCGGTCGATGCTGGAATCGAGCAGCCACGACAGTCCTAGCTCTGACCGGAACACATCGGCTGTGTCGGGCATGAGCGTGAACGTCACCTCGTCTCCACCGTCTATGGGGCGCCGACGGATCAAGGCCTTCACCTGATTGTTGTCGACTGGCAACATGTATTTGTCGAGGATGCGCCCCTTTTGGGTAAGTCGCTCGCCCATGGTCGGTTTGCGGCCTGTGCGGATCAGCTCTTTCTCTACAAGCACCGCCGCAGAGCCATGACCCGTCCAAGCCACTTGCGGCTTGTTTAGCACGAATGACTGACGGAGGAACACATTCCCATGGGCGTCCTCAATATCGAACTGAAGGAGGCTGAGACCGACCTGCCTGGGTAGGTTCAGCGTATAGGACACCGAACTGCGGGGCTGGCAGTCTGGACTGAATGCGCCGCGCATCACGGTGTCGCGGTCGTTTGTCAGCGTCCAATGGAAAGTGACGTTGTCTTTCAGGTTGAGGAAGTCGTAACGGTTCACGATATTCAGCACGGATCCATCGACTCGTTCCACGAAAGCCCGGGCGTAGTTGTGCTGTAGCTCATAGTAGTTTGGCAGAGGTGTGCGGTCGGCATAGAGCAGACCATCGGTACCCTTATTGCCGTACATCTCGAAACCTCCCTCCTTGGAGGTGAAAACCCGTTCCTCATAGCCAAACCGGCTCTGTAGCTGCTCGCGGAACGGCATTCCCTGATCTACCCACTCCCAGACACTTCCACCGGCAATGCCAGGTGTGCGCTCTATGATTTCCCACTGGCGGTCGTGATCCTCCAATGAGATGCCAAGCGTATGGCAGTACTCCGTAAAGATGACCGGGCGGTCTGCCCGCTGGTAAAAGTCACCAATCTGTGCCGTCGACGGGTAGTGAGGCGCATAGATGTCGGCCACCTTGGGGAAATCTCCATTGAACGTCCTGAAGTATGAGCCTACCTGTGGATAGCAGACGGGACGTGAGGGGTCAAGCTCACGCTTCACATAGTCACCGAGCCTGATGCAGATGTCTGTCAGCGGATTCTCATTACCAAGGCTCCAGATAAGCACCGAAGGATGGTTCTTGTCGCGACGGATGGTAGCCTGTGCCCTTTGCTGGAGAACGGGATAGAAGGTGGAGTCTGAGAGATGCTTGTCGCCATAGCCAAAGGGTACCTCGTCGATGATATAGAAGCCGAGAGAATCTGCCAGTTCGTAGAAGCGTGGTTCACGGGGGTAGTGCGACGTGCGGATATAGTTGATGGAAGTTTCTTTCATCAGTTTCATGTCGCGGAGGATGCTGGCTTCGTCGATGACCTTCACCGTCACTGGGTCGGTGGAGTGGCTGGTCACTCCACGCAGCTTGATGGGCTGACCATTCAGCTTCAGGATTTTTCCGTCAATGGTCAGCTCACGGAAGCCGAACTTGTGCTCAAACACTTGCAGCGTCTTTTCTTTCTGGTAGAGCGTGGTGCGCAATGTATATAAATAGGGGGTCTCAGCAGTCCATAGATGCGGATGGTCTACTTTTGTCGTGCCTACAAATTGTCTGTTGGCATCGAGTATCTCGTACTTTACCTCAGTGCTTCTGTTGCTATTGGCGATGTCAGCCTTCACATTTACCTCGCCTGTATTCTTGGTGGTGATGGTAAGATCGTTTATGTGGGTCTTGGGCACAGCCATTAGGGTCACGTCGCGGAATATGCCGTTGGGTGCCCAGTCGTCATTGTAGTCGAAGTCGCTGCCACGGAACTGTGAGATGACGCGCAGGGCGAGTTCCTGGCGTTCCGATTTACTGTTGAGATAGTCTGTAATGTCAAACATCGCGGTGTTGTAGCCTGAATGCCATGAGCCCACAGTCTTGCCGTTGACCCACAGGTCGTAGCCATAGAGCACACCATCGAGGCGGATGACGACGCGCAGCCCCTTCCACGAATCAGGTACAGCAAACGTTGTCCGGTAGTAGCCCGTCAGCGGTAGCGCCTTGTCGTAGCTCGGCTTACAGAATCCGTATGCCTCCCAGCATCCTGGCACGGGGATGCGCCCCCACGTCTCGTCGGGCATCGGCATCGTCTGATCATCGGAAATCCCCTGTACAACTTTCAACTGCCATTCTCCGTTCAGGCTCTGCTTCATCTGCGGGTCTGTTACGGGCAGGATGCCGTCGAACGCATCCCTCACCTGTGCCTTCGTACCTGCTATGAACAGCATAAAGGCGATGACGTTCACTAACCTTTTCATTACAATTTCTGATATTTGAGGTCTATCTTCGTGTATTGATGATTCTTGTTCCAGTGTTCAAAAAGCCCCAGAGGCTTATTTACAGGTTTCCCCTCCTGCTTATAAACGGTTCCGCTGGGTGCATTGGGCAGGCTGGCAGCCTCGCGCAAATACTCGTCGCAGTAGTTCAGGCTGCCGAACTCTGGCCATTCATTGATGATGATGTCCATAGCCACGGCATCGCAGGTTACCTCGTCCTGAGAAACAATTATCGAACAGGCCCAATCACCGTTGAATGGCTTCTTCATCCATTTGGGGTTGGGTGCTCCGTTCACATCGCGCGAGCCGTAGGTGCCGTCAATCAGGAACAGCAGTGCCTTCTGCCCCATGTCCTTATGCGCCATCCAATCCACGAAGGTCTTGTAGCTGGGCTTGCCGTGACGTTTGTCCTGACTTATGTTGTTGTGTGCATTCTGTCGCCACAGCAGGTTAATGTCTGTTGCTCCATACCAGTTCTTGGTGGTCAGGGTTACACCAGGGCCTGCATGCGTCTTGAGCAGAGCGGAGTTAATCAGGTAGTCGGCATCAACAATGCATTTCGCCAGTCCTCGTGCCATCTTGCCGTTATCAACAGAATAAACAATCTGTTCAGGGTAGTACTCGCATTTCTCTCGACCATCGCCGCCGATGTTGTCAATCATGCGGACGTTGGGGAACTCCCTATGTACCTTATCATATATAGAGTCTGTGATGGCACGACTTGGTTCGCACAGGATGATATCCTGTTGGCGTACGCCGCCATCCTGAATTATCGAGCGCACTAAAGCCAGGGTGAGGAATGGCGAAGAGTTGAGTTCGATTGTATCATGGTGGGTGATGGCATTGTTCATGTTCAGCTTGATGGCAATCGTCTCACCTTTCTTGTAGCCACGATGGCCACGACCGTGCTTTTGGTTAAAGTGCTTGAATAGTGCTTGCCAGGCTTTCTTGGCTGTAGGCTCGCCAGTGAGCTGTATCACGGCCTCGGACACCATCATGTCGGCCTTCGCCTGATTGTTCCAGCGGTCTTCTACCCAAAGCCCTGTATGCCCGTCCCACTGAGCCACGCCTGGCGAGTGGATCCACGCCACGCGTCCAGGATGGATGCCACGCCCCTCACCGATTGGCTCGTTGGAGCCGACAAATAGTTTCGGACTTTGCTGATTGAACTCGCCGAAGAACATACGGTCGCGGTTCACCGCCTCGTCCAGCAGTTGGATGGTCGTTGAGGGTCCGAGGTCAGGCTCCTTCCATGCCTTTAGCTGCCAGACCAACCGCCCGTCCTTGTCGACCTCGATGGCCTGCACGGGAGCATTTGCCGTGTCCATCGGCTCTTTGTTCCACTCGTTATACCAGTTGTTGATGATATGCCCACCATTCTTCAGGCGTACGGTCTTTTGAGGTTGCGTCACGCCATAGTCCGTAGTGTTCAGTTCCCATACGGTCTGCCCCTGGCGGTTGATTTCCTGTATATGTCCTTTACGTCCGGTGATGAGCAGATTGCCCGTTTTCGGCAACTCCTGCACGCTCCATGGCAGCATACCGCCCCATCGGTCTACCTCCTTGCCGTCGCTTGTAAACTCATGGATACAGCCCATTGCCATGTTGGCCACGAGCAATGTACCTCGACTACTAAGGCGGGCATTGCGGAACTGACCGTGCACCGATCCCTTCTCATTGATGGGCAGTTCAAACTCGCGCACAATGCGGCACTGGGGGATTTCCATCACCACTGCCTTGGCTGGTTTGCCGTTCTGCACAAACACCACATGCGTCCGGCCGATAGGCTGGATGGTGTGAATCTCCGTTCCTTCCGGCGCCGCATAGCTCCAGACAGTCTCCGAGGTCTGTGTCACCTCAGCCACGCCATACTGATGGGCCACTAGGATATGTCCGTCGCTCATCAGCACAGCATCGCTGATTTCGCCCTTCTTCAACTGGTCTTGATATGCCCAGCTCACCTGTCCGCCTTTTACTATGAACATACGTCGTTGCTTGCTCTGACCAGCATAAAAGAAGTCATGCCGAGCAACGTCCGTATTCACCTCTTGGGCCGAACCGCCACACACTGCCGTCACCATCAGACCGAATGCAAGAAATAATCTTTTAATCATAGCTGTATTCAATTTGTCGGGTGTAAAGATATGGATTTCTTTAGTAAAGGTCGCACCTCCCGATGCGACCTTCACATGTTAACATCTTTAAAATACGAATTCTGTAAAACTAAACTAACTAACCTAATTAATATATGACTGAAACATTTAATAACCGGGATTCTGCCATGCCTTCTTCTCGGCATCACTCAGGTTCGTACCATCAGGATTCTGAAGGGTATCGATGAACTTCTGAGGAATCGGGCGATAGTTGTGACGATCCTGAATATTGGGAGCAGCCTCAG
>JAEETB010000031.1 GCA_016286575.1 Prevotella sp. | reverse complement strand
AAATTATGGCAACACAGAAAATTGCAATGGGGATTAATCTCCGACAGAACAAGATCGAGGGCTCTTCGGCCTACGGTAAGTATTATCCTGAGGTCGACCAGCAGAAGACCCTTTCGCTGCGAGGCTTCGCACAGCACATGACGGATCACGGCTCACTCTACGGACGCGCCATCGTCGAGGGAGTGTTGCTGCAGATCACCGAATGTCTGCCCGAACTGGTGGCACAGGGCGTGCCTGTACAGCTTGGCTCGCTGGGTACCTTCTACCCCACCGCTGAGGTAATGAAGGACAAGGCAGTGCTGAACATCGCAGCTATGGACGGCCTGAATCCTAACGAAATCGTCAAGGCGATTCACATCCGATTCCTGCCCGATTCGACCAAGCTCGACAACCTTTGCGGTCCTAAGTTCAAGGATGCCTGCACGCTGGAGCTGCGTAACATCATCGCCACCGAGAAGGTGATGGTGAACGGCAAGGAGAAGAGCGTGACCACCCTGAAGCCCATCGCTACAGCAGTAGCCGAGTGGAAGGCAGCCAACGGTGGTTCATCGAGTGGTTCAGAGACCGGCGGTAACAGTGGCAACAGCGGCGGCAACAGTGGTTCGCAGGCTGAGAGTGTGGATGCTCCGACCATCAGCGGTGAGACTCCGTTCGACAACACGACTCAGGTAACTCTGAGCGGTCCTGAGGGCGCAGAGATCCGCTATACGGTAGACGGCAGCGCTCCAACGGCTGAGAGCCAGCTCTACTCTGAGGCATTCACTCTGACCGACACTGTACTGGTAAAGGCTATCGCCATCAAGAATGGTGTATCCAGCGAGGTAGCCTCTAAGACGTTCACCAAGAACGGCAGTGGCAACAACGGCGGTGGCTTCGACACTGGTAGCTAATCAAGAAAGGAGGTAGCTTATGACGAAGAAGGAAACGCTCAAATGGACGCTGCAGATCCTCGCATCGATCATCTCAGCAGTGCTGACAGCTCTTGGAGCAACGAGTTGCATGGGGTATTAGTCCCCTGAATCTAAAGAAAGCCTCGATAGTTTATTCTATCGGGGCTTTTAAATCAGAGGTGCCTGCCCCCTATTCTATGTCACGATCTTTATCAATGATGATATTAATCTCCGACCAGAACTTTCTCACGTAGATGAAATCAGTGATAGCAAAGAGCATGTGCTCAAAGAGATTGTGGAATTGGCTTATCAGATGCAAGTCCTTTGTCAACTCCTGGTCAAGACCCTCATTCCAGTTTGGAGGTGGGCAGTCCATACCAATGAACGACTCGAAACTTTGTCCTTCATCTCTTGGGAATGTCAGGGTCAGAACAGATATGCCATCAGCGTACAATGGATTCAAATCTTCGTCACAAAGCGCATTCCACAGATCCTGCCGATCTTCACTTTGTATGGGATGTAGTTTGGGGTAACTATAACCTAAATAACACTTTGCGGTCAGTTCCATCTCTTCGCCATCAGTCTCGTCTATGTTCTGAATCATTTTATCCCATATACGATGAGCGCGATCATACATCTCACGGAGAGCCTCACGAAGAGCGTCATTGAAAGTAATGATATCTGGCAAAAGAGCCTTCTGGTGAGCAAGCATCTCCTTGTTGATGATGTTTTTACGCAAGGATAAAAGCGCACCATTATCAGTGTCATAACAACGTGTATTATTATACCCTTGTATGATTTCTCTCTCAATCATCTTGACACTATAGTCACATAGTATGTCAATTTCAAATTCTTTTCTTTCCATATGCTAATCCCATAAATTTCTGAAATGCTTGCGGAATAAATCCAATCCTTCCTCAATTGTCTGTTCTTCTTCATCGCTGAATGATGTAATTCGCTTCAGCAATTCGAACGCATCAATCATCTTCTGAATAGCCTTGTTCCATTCTGCTATCCCCTTAAACGCAGGACAATAGCCATGCTTGTCAAGAGCCTTGAATGCTTTTAATCGAGCAGCAATTACCCCAGCCAAATAGTTGTCTGTGTTCCAAACCTCTTCTATGGGGTAGTCATTCTTATAACTCCAGTTCTCAGCGGAGTCGTCTTTCTTCTTCCTTTTCATACAGAATCATTATTGTTAATCCGACAAATCGCGATAATACTTGCAGAACAATTCCACCCCTTGTTCAACAGTTCGTATATCTTCTTCATAAGACGGGGAATAATCCTTCACCAATACGAAAGCATCTATCATCTTCTGAATGGCATTGTTCCAATCCTCCTGATTCTCGAAATCTTCTGGCCATCCATGCTTATCGAGTGCCTTGAATGCTTTCAATCGAGGAGCAATCTCTCGTGCCAAATAATGATAAGTGCCCCAGACTTCACTTATTGGATAACTATTTATATAATCATCATATGTCTTTTTCCTTTTTCCCATATTACTTATTCTACTAATGGATTATTTGAATTGAATGTTGCGTAGTTAATACGTACTTGTCTGCCCAATGAGGGATCTGTGGCTACAAGGATGTCGCTTGATTTGCAATTACCAATAAGGAGCTTGCACAAACGTTGTTCGTCTTCAGTAAGTTCCTGGTGCCATTCGCCAGTTGTCAGGACAACTACCATTCTGTCTAATCTGGTATTGATATCTTCCATCTCCAGCAACTCACAGAAATACTTGGTCCCATTTGAATTCTCATCAGCATAAGATGTGATTGTTTCTGAGCTGAACAGGTCTGACTGAAACAGACCACACAATTGCTCAATACTCATGTTGTTTCTCTCGTCATTCAATGCCGGAATTGCCTGAGCGATAAAACGGCTGATGTTCAACATACGCTCATAGTAAAACCCTAAGAACTCCTTTCTAAACAATCTTTTCTTTTTTGTATTATTCTTCGAATCGCTAATACACTTGAAATATTCTTTGACTTTGCAAATTAATTCATGTTCCTTTGATGGAGCCAACTCTTTGACTGATGGGATGTAACCACCATTTCTGCGGATGACGGAGAAATACTTCTCTGCACGCGCCTTATTATATATATAATCATCCCACCTGTCATCTATATCCAAATCTCCATCGTCAAACCTAAGATACTCCTCTTGCTGCTCATCAACAAAGCCATAAAATGAAGTGTGCCAGATGCAGCAAGCCGCAATCTCAGCATTGGTAGCCTTGACATCAGGGGCAATAACAAGCTTTTTTGTCAGCGAATGTTCCCACCAATCACCCTCCATAGGGAAAGCGTCGAGTTGGGGATCACGACCATTTTCCCAGTCCTTCATCGTGATATTGCACACATCACTATTACCATCGTCATGACGCTTTGGTGTCATCTGACGCAGCATGTCGAAATGAATCTTATACCATTTCAAATTACCCTCTGCATCTGGATGCATCTGCAAAAGGCAGGGAGCCACCTCCTCAAATGTTACACTGTTCAATAATTCTTTGAAAGTCATAATTCTTTTATCTTTAGTCTTCATTATATAGTTCTTTGTAGATGTATTCTGGTAAAATTTTCTGGTCTTCAACCTGATCACATAGTTTTCTTAGAAAATCCCAAAGCCGTTCCTTTTCTTTCAGCCTTTGTCTAGACTCAAATAGTCGTTGGTCTCTAATCTGTTCTTCTATAATTACTCTTTGCGCTCTTACCCATTTCTCATGTTGTCTACATTGTGAGTATAATATCAGAGTCGTCATTATGCCAGTAGCAGAAACACTTAACAATACTGCAACATATAGTTGAAATAGCACACGTCCATCAAACGCCATCATTAATGAACCACATAAAATGATAGCGACGAGGGTAATAATAACGATTGTCAACACCAATATAAGCCAATCTTTTCTGTTCGAGTTCATACTTCATTTTTCTTTTATGTTGCAAAGATAAAAGAAACCCCTGCCGTTTTGGGGCAGAGGTTGAAAGATATTGATGAGAATGATTGGTTATTTTATGAATTTTGAATATACCTCTTTACATTTTTCTCTCTTGTTACCATATACCAGCAAGTATTGTGGATGATAAAATGGATTCTTATTATAATCTTTATCTAAATATGAAGTATCCTGTTTTACCTTTTCAAAGAACTTTTCAGCATAACCTTTGAAGAGTTTATTGTTTTTAAGATTACCCCATCCAAGATAAATAGGCGGAACCAAATTGTTTATGTCATCATCTGTGGTCATTAAAATGGGCTCACCTTGAGAAGCCTTTATCTTTTCTAAACCCTTATTAAGATCAACGTCCCTAATATTAAACAAGTTGAATATTTGAATAACTCCTTCTACTGGCTTGTTATGTGCCACCAAATATGCTTCAATTAAATTACGAACAAGCCCCATCGTATTATCAACACTAAAATGATACCAACCATGTCCTATATAACTATTAGCATTGTCGAATCTTTTTAGATGACTAAGGAGTTCGCTATCATTATCATTGATTGGGCATGTCGGTCTTGACGAACCTGGGTTTTTCATTACCACTGTTCCACAAATATCCCAGGAATCACCCAATTGAAGTAATGTCCTCCAACGATATTCTATACCTGTTATTTCGTCAGAATAATAATGTGCAAATACTCTCATAATATGTACATTTTTATATAATGATTTTATCTTTCAAATCAGTTTCGCGATATGTTTTCATCTTCTCTAATAAGGATGCCATGAAATCCACAATAACATCCTCAGATGTAGAGATGTCTACAGAGTATGATAAATCATTATCCGATTTGTGCCATTTTTTATCCTCACAATAATCGCTAATCATTTTCTCAAATTTGTCTGCATGATTGCCTCCTGAGAGAATATATAAGACATATTTTTTTTCTTCATAATCTATTTTTAATCCAATAGAAATAATGCCATTCTTTCTATAGTATCCATTATTTCCCTTGCAATAATATTCATATTTAAGGTAAGAATCAATCCTTTTATTGCAGCCTTTAGCAATGATTCTTTTCGATAGAGAGTAGAGATTATTATCATGGGGGAGTTGCGCTGTATTTTGTCTTTCTTCGAAACGTATTATATCGGCTTTTAGGCTTGAATCTCTAATCGTTTCGCTATTCATTGTTTCATCTTGATGATCTAATATGTATCCGATAGTTTTTCCTATAAGTTCCATCTCAATTGAAGAGTAATAATATGCAGTATGTTTTATTGCAAGTACGTGGCTTTTTCCAGACATGCAATGATACATAGAATTTGGCACCAACACTTCTAATTTGTTTTCAGAAACTCGATCAAACAATTTCCGACTTTGACTTCCTAACAATAATACAACTTTAGGTTGAAGTATAGATATAAGTTCTATTGTTTGTTTAGCACATTCTTCTCTTTTAATATTTGGTATTTGGTTTTCCTTTTCTGTTCCAAAGAAAATCATATTTGATAAGACAAATCTGTCGAGATTTCTTAATATTTTTTTATGATCTTCATTATTTGAAAATTTAAGCATGTTGTTCACCCTATGCCACAAAGCCCACCCTTTTCTATTCTTATTGTTATCTTTTTCTTCAGACATGTTTTTTATGATACGCTCACTATCCATGCCTTCAAAACAGGGATTACCTTTAAGCAATTCTGTTCCTGTATTCCTTCTTATACCCCCTCCAGAGCCAGGGTTTATTCCCAAAATGAGTAAATCGGGTTTTTGTATATTATCCTTTAAAAAAATGGACAATGGAGTTTGTGTATAAAAACCGATCTCTGTAGACTGCTTTTTATATACTTCTACAGTCTCTTTTGCCCAATCGTTAAGTTTTTCTTTTATATTCATAATCGTGTACGTTTTAGTATTTATAATACATATACTATTGACAAAACTATTTCCGGAGCTTCCGTTGGGAGTTTTCTTGTTTGCCAAACTGCATTCAAACCTTTCATGCAATCAGCTAGTTTTTCAAGTAAGCCTGAAGGATCTGACGATCCACATAACGTTACAACGACTTTCTTTGAAGAATGTAGTTGAGCTAAATATTCATTTCTGATAGTGTCAATGATGCTCTGAAGTTGCTCTTCATCGTTGGCTCCTTTTCCTTTTATGCGGGCTTCATATACACAATCTGCATCGTAAAGGTCTTTGATGTCGTGGTAATCTATAGAAATAAGGCCATGTTGCTGCAAGATTCCACAAACAACAGCATCGATGTTTTTCCATTGATAGGGCCAAGGGCCTTGGTAAGCATTATACTCAGCTATGGCTGCATCTCGTTTTTTGTCAAAATCACGTCCAGCTTGTTCAAAATCCTCATCAGAAATTCTTTTTGCATCATATAGTTCGCCAAGTGCATCATAGTTATCATAAAGACTAGGCTTTATGCAGCTTTCAAGGTATGTTATCGACTTGCCTCTGTAATCTGCATAGGCGATTTCCCGTCTTGTGCTATCACCAATATAGCCATCCACATTGATGACATAGATTTCGTCTGCCAAGTCGATCTTTGCCAGATGCTGACGATCCAACATGTCTTTTACACCTTCTGTCCAAACCACATCATCACCAGAGTGGCCAAACAGCCCCACAGAAATAACGATGTTGCCTTCAAGTGTCAGACGCTTTTGTGCTTCCAAGAATTCTTCCTTGAAGCGAGTGCTACCACAGAGGGTTATAACCTTAAATCCGTTAATCATATTCCTTATTTCTTTTAGGTGCAACAAAGATACGACTTTATTTTGAACAATAGTGCGTATTAACATAATTTCGTATAACTATCCATTTTCTTTAGGACCATAATAGGTCATTTCCCAGAAAAGACCAGCAGCCAGCTCCACTTCGCTGATTTCTACATCGTCTCGAATATTCACCTCCATGCCCAAAACTTCAATTTTATCTTTATGTTCTGCAGCGGAATACAAAAGCCCTTTTTTGTCGTTGACAGAACAGTTCCAGTCAATTAAAGAATTCGTCATCTCCCATCTAGAAACTAACTCGATGTAAAAATCTGTGGGTTTGGGTTCGCACTCATTGACCCAATGGTTATATATACCACGGAAAACCTCAATACTTGCATCAGAAAGATGATGCCTGCTGTTCACTACAAATAGATGATCGAGATGCGGAAGCACGCTCTCAAAATCATACTTTCTAAAAAATTCTAATACTGTCATAATTATCATTACTTTTAAAAACCTATTTTTCTTGTTACTTTTGTTTCGAGGCGCTCTTTGTCGCAATAGGACATGAGGGTTTCAAGGGAGTTGCCCTTATCACCATAGAGTATACCATTGATAGTATTATGTCGAGCAATATTTTCTATCTGGCCTCCACTGAAATCGTATTTCTCTGCCAGTATCTTGGTATCATCCTCCGAGAGGGTTGGGATCATCTCTTGCCAGATATGCATGCGAGCCTCCAAGGTTGGTTTCTCGAACTTAATCTTATAGAGGAATCGACGTTCGAAAGCCTTATCCATATTTTGGGCGAGGTTAGTCGTGGCAATGAGAATACCATCAAGTGTTTCCATCTCTTGAAGGATAATATTCTGGATGGTGTTCTCCATTTTATTGACTGCTGATTCTGCTCCCTCCATACGTTTATTGATAATGGCATCTGCCTCATTAAATAGCAAAATAGGTGTCGTTGTATTCTTTCTTGCTAATTCTCTGTATGTGTCAAAGATTCGCTTGATGTTCTTTTCGCTATCACCCACCCAACTGCTTTTAATCTGTGACACATTGACTTGATAGATGTCACGACCTGTCTGGTGGGCTAATTGGAGAACTGTTTCCGTCTTACCTGTACCTGGTGCACCATAGAATAGACATGTGAATCCACAACGTAAACCAGATTCCTGCATACGAGTATGAATTACATGATAGTGACTATTCTCCAGAAGCTGGCTCAGTTCTGTGATTTGTGACTGAACATTATCCCCATAAAAGAGTTTCTTTTCAACTATATTGTCGAACTTTATCATATCCCTAGCAGCTATTTTACTGTATCTTAAATCCAAATCAAGTTCGCTTAACAATTCGGTTTTGGCCGTATCTGTCATGCGAAACTTCTCACGACTGGCCATCCCACTATCATTAGCATTCTCAATCATATTCAAATTAAATAATCTGTGGCATCCCCATCTAAGATCTGACTTAATCCGTCTCCAAGCACTCTTTTCAAACAAAAAATCCAAATCATAAAAGTATATATTGTCATCACCATTATTTGCGAACAGATGGCAAAACAAAACCAAGAGCATCTCATCTCTTTCGTCCAACTCTTTCTTTTGTACGGTTTGAACAAAATTGAGATGACGATTATCTTCAAATAGAGAATGAATCATTTGTGTCGTCATCTCGAAAGATAGTTCATGATCTTCTCTCAATTTAAAAATATCCTCGAGTTCAGCAAAAAGCTCATGGCAAGAAAGGCCTTTTCTGGTTCTAGGTGTGTACTTTTCATTAAGCTTTATTGAATCAATCAAATCCATTTGTACTCTGTAAGAGATATACTTCTGATCCCTACTAGTGCCTTTATGACAACGAAGCAATTCTCTCTTCACAAGTACATCAATATCTTTTAAGTATTGAAGCATATGAACTGTTTGACATTCTACAAACTCACCCAGATCACTAATGCGGATATTGTCATCATCGCTTCTGTTTATAAACAAAGCCAGCATGACACTCTGCTCCTTGGTCAGATCGAGTTTGTCTGACACATATTTTATATATCGTGAAGCCTTACGATAGAACTCAGGGCTGAGTTTCGAATCCTTGGCCTTTTCAACTATCTGCTCAATGGCTGTGAGCAAATCCATCTGTTTCTTCTGTTTTGTTTCCATCATTACATCGTTTATTGTTCACGATGCAAAGATAAAAGAAAGGTGCGCCGTTTTGAGGCACACCTTATAGATATCTGATAAAACAATCGTTTTATTCGTTCTTCTGATTAATTAAGTTTACTACAACCTTCACCATCACATCCTTTTCTTCCGTCTTGCTCTCAGCAATCATCAGAGTAAGGGCTACGAGGGTGTTATCAGCCAGACGCTTTGAACCATCCTCACGATAGAGGATTCCATTATTATTCAGGAACCACAGGAACAGCGTGGCAGCAATGCGCTTGTTACCATCACTGAAAGAGTGGTTCTTAGTGACAAGATAAAGTAGCATAGCGGCTTTCTCCTCGACACTTGGATAGAGTTCCTCACCTCCAAAAGTCTGATAGATCTGGCCAATACTACTCTTGAAAGAATCATCTTTCTCGTTACCAAAGAGAGTTGAGCCACCAAACTTATCGCGCAAGCCATTGATAGCCTCCATCGCATTCTCGTAAGTAGCGTGGAAAGGCTCTTCTTTTGTGGTCTTATCGATGGCGAGTCGTTCGTAATCGTAGTTATCGAGCGTATCAAGTGCGTAAGTGTAATCTGTAACCACTTCGAACAAAGCAGCTGTTTCATCAGTAGAGATAACAGGTTGGTTTTGCAGGGTACGCCCAAGCATACCTACCAACTGACGCAACTCTCCAATCTGCTCACTATGAATGCGCTGGTTTACAGCATAGCCTTTCACAAGATAATCCTTGATAATCTTGCGTGCCCAGATACGAAATGCAGCACCACGTTTACTATGAACACGGTAGCCAACACAGATAATGGTATCAAGGTCGTAAATCTTTGTTGGACGATACTTGTATTGAGTATTATGCAAAAAATGCATATTACTATTTTCTTCAAGTTCACCCTCCTTCAAAGCATTGTTAATATGACGAGCTATAACAGACTGATCTTTCTGAAATAGTTCCGCCATCTGAGCCTGTGTCAACCATACCGTCTCATTCTCCAAGCGGACATCGATCTGTGTCTGTCCGTCTTCCGTCTGATATATTACAATTTTGTTCTCGTCCATTTTGCTATCTGATAAAACCATTCTGCAAAGATACAACTTTTTTCTTATACATCATACACTTATATCTTTTTTTTCTTTCTTAAAGATAATGATATGATGTGGATTTGTTGATAATTATAGAATCTCTCTTGCAATCCAGGCACAGGCTTCTGCATCAGCGAGGGCATGATGGTGATTAGCGAGGTGATAACCACAGTATTCTGATACTGTATGCAGTTGATGGTTGGGTAATTGTGGAAAAGCCTTGCGAGAAGCCACACAAGTACAATGGAATTCATAATCTGGATAGTCCATCTGGTAACAGCGGAACACAGCCTTCAGGCAACTCTCATCGAAGGCCTTGTTATGGGCCACGAGGGGGAGGCCCTCAATCAGCGGCTCGATCTGCTTCCAAACTTTGGGGAATACAGGAGCATCTTCTGTATCACGACGCGTGAGACCATGCACCTGAGTACACCAATAATTATAATAATTCGGCTCTGGTTGAATCAGAGAATAGAAATTATCCACAATCTCTCCATCACGCACAATCACCACACCTACAGAGCATACACTGGTACGCTCGTTGTTGGCTGTCTCGAAATCTATAGCTGCAAAGTCTCTCATTTGTCATCCTTGTATTTATTCCACATGTTTTTTGCAATCTCAGCCATCTCATCACGGAACCATTTGGGCTCCAGCACCTCAATGTCGCTACCTTGCGAAAGAATCTCCTGACGGAAATCGAAGGTAGGGCGAAGTCTGACGGTAAAGATGCTATACTCATCATTGCGCTCAATCTCTTTTTGTGTCTGATGCAAAGTAAGACTTCTTAGATAGTTCGCCTGTCCTGCTGACACTTTAATCTTGACAGTCTCAACGTCGATGCTCTGATCTGCAATAATGCCAAAGCAGTCGTCGAAATAATCAGCAGCGTTGAAATCCTCAGGGTAATTGAAAGTGTCTTCTGACGGCTCCAGCTTATGAACGCGATCGAGCGCATAGATCATCATCTTATCGTAATAGGGGCTATGGCATACGAGATACCAGCGCTGTTTGAAAGCCTTCAGGCAATAGGGCTCTACCTCAAAGGTGTTAGCCTCATCGCGCCAATAGCTCTGATAGGTCATCTCGAGAACCTGATTCTTCTTGAGCGCCTCGAGAATTACTGGGAGGTATTGCTCACCATCAGGAATCTCATCAAACAGAATCTTGTCCTTGATGCTGGCGCTTTCCATCATCAGATTACTGACAGTCAGCGTATTGAAGAGCCAGCTTCGCATCGATCCGCTTTTCAGTTCATCAGCATTTGAGATAAAATAACGATATTTGCCACTCTGTTCGTTCTCAATGACGAGGCCAAACATCTCTTCGATAGCGATACGCCACTTGTGGAATGTTCTCAATGGAAGGGGCTTCCCCTCGCTCATGTCGTTGTCGAGCCAGCGAGAATTAATCTCTTCAAAGGTAATCTGCTTGGCCTTATAGATAGTTTCTACCAGCCACACGTACTTGTTTAAAAGGTTCTTTGCCATACAATTAAAGATTTGATGCTGCAAAGATAATAAAAACCTGTGCAAAAACAATGCATAGGTTAGAAAATTTAAAAACTGAATTAAAAATACACATAAAGGTCAGACCTTTGTGTCCCTGTTTCGCGACAGGAAATTGTATTATACATGGTATTTGTCGCATAAGTAACTATCAGTCGCAACAAGTAGGAGAAGAAATGATTAGATTATTTGGAATGTACCTGGAAAGTCCATAACTTTGCATCAGATTTTTGATTCATATGCATTAGTTAGATAGTTATAAAATGTTTGGTTTGTTATTCTGAGTTAGTTCGTTTTTTCTTTGTTTTTAGTTATTGAACGCATAAGGCCCGCAGCGATTGCGAGCCTTATGTGCTTTATGTCACAAAGGGGTCTGACCCTTCTGTGTCATAGAGACCGATGGGGATTCTTCATTTCTACTCTATATACTCTGCCAATGTCTGTTGGAGTTCTTCTCCGGTGAGGTCGTGGGCCACGATGATTCCTTTCGGGTCAATCAGAAGGTTGTCGGGAATGCCTTCTATCTCGTAAACTTCGACTGCGATGGATCCCCAGCCCTTGAGGTCGGAGAGGTGAATCCACGTCAGTTCCATGTCATTAATGGCCTTCAACCATGCTTTCTTCTTGTCGTCGAGCGAGAATCCGACGATTTCAAAACCCTTGTCATGATACTTACTGTAGGCCCTCTTCACGTTGGGCATCTCCGCACGACAGGGGCCACACCACGAAGCCCAAAAGTCAAGCAACACCCATTTGCCCTTTCCCGCATACTCACTCAACGCATGGGGTTCACCATTCTCATCGGTTGCTTCCAGGTCAATGAACTGCTGACCAATGAAATCATCCTGAGCCCTGACCTGCAACATTGCAGCCACCAGCGCCCATATCAATATAACTCTTTTCATACTTTTTGGTTGCAAAAATAAGGTATTAATTCGACTTTATTCACTTAATCACGACTTTCTTGCCATTGAAGATGTAGATGCCCTTGGCCGAGGGTTGTGTGCCGAGGGGCATGCCGCCAATGGTGTACCAACCGCTTGAGGGGCGTGAACTCCTGTTGCCGTAGGACTCTTTGACCTCGACGATACCTGTGGGGGTGGGTTCGACGCTGGTGTCTTCTCGCATCAGTTGGCTTAAGGGCTGGAATTTGATCTGATCCACTGCAATAGGTTCGGTGGCGTAGTCGAACATGTTCTGATCGTACTTGACACTGCTGGTGATGTTGAAGTCATAGAGGCTTCCCTTCTGTGCATTGATGGGCTTGGTGACGGTCTTGCCATTGTTGGATGTGGCTGCAAGGTAATAGTATACCTGAATGCCATCGGCTGGGATGGTCTGGCCACCCGTGAATTTGTCGAGGTCTATGTTGGTATGCCAGCAGTTGCCATTGGCCGTGAGACTCACGTCGTTCCATTGTTTGCCATCGAGGCTGTAATAGAGCTTGGCTTCCTTGATGCCGCTCTTATTGGTGATGATAGCGCTGAACGGGATATACTGTTTCTCAGCGTCTGGTATGACAGGATTGACATCGCCGTAGATGTTCTTATGGATGATGCGTACAGGATTGTCGGCTGGTATCTGCTTGGTGATGCAGTGGATGGAGCCGCCTGAACCGTCGAAGGTGCGCATGTCGATGCAATAGAAGGTGTAGCCTGGATAGAGTTTCTGCATCTTCTCGATGTTTTTACGGTCCCACGCTGCTGTCGGCATACCGTCGGCGCCTACAGGCGAGAAGCATGGCTGCATGATGTGGTCATTGCAGATGAGGTGGTTGGCATAGGTACGGGATACCTCACCGTATTCCTCTTCAGTATCCCACCCAGAACCGTCGTCCTTGGCTGGGAATGGCAGGGCGCCGTTGTCGTAGTATTTACGACCGAAGAAATTCCTCTTATTGAAGAGGATGGCGGAGTTGCCGACGGCGATGTCGTAATCGCTCCACCCTTCATTGGCTTCTGGCATCTGTGCCATGTAGAAGGAATTCTCGTCGGTGGCATCGAGATAGAGGTCTATGTGGCCTGTGCCGCCATCGTAGTTGAGTGTTGGCACGATGGTGGTCTGACGCTGACCGAGCAGGTTTGAGAGGACGTACTTCACATCGGAAGGAGAGAGACTCTCCTTCTTCTTATACTTAATGGTGGCAGGGTCAACGCCATCCCAGTACATACTACCTATGGTGTCTGTATTGTGTTTGTAGGTGGCGGTAGAGGTGACGAGGCCGCCAATGCCATCCACGAGGCAGTTGCCGCCTTCCCAGGCAAGGTCGACGAGATAGTTGGGGATGCCGAATTTCCAATGGAGAACGGAGGGCAGGAGGTCGTCGCAGGGACGACTGGGGTCGTAGAGAAAGTCGAGCATTCCTATCTTGTCGTCATCGCCATAGTAAAAGCAGATGGGACCGCAGTCGCGAAACCAGAAGCCATTGCCCGGGGCCACGAAGAATTTCATCTTATCGTTTTGCAGACCAGCCTTCTCCATGGCAGTACGTATGATCGCCTCGTCGCCGGCTTCCTCGATGCGCACCCATGCCTCTGCCCCACTCTTCTGAATACCATCCATGAGATAAAGGTGCAGCATTCCGTCTGCGGTCTCTACATCGACAGCAGACTTGCAGGGACCTTGTCCGAGAAATACGGGTTTGGATTGTTTACTTTCCAGATAGTATTGATCGCCCCAGTTCTTGACCGTCTGATGGGCATAATAATGCTCGTCGCCCTCATGACTTGGAACGAGGAAATTGTAACGCGGACTGACTACAATGGCCTTGACTTCCTCCCACTCGCCAGGAAACCACACACGATCGTTGAGAGGAGCACCAAGAGCGTTACGGGCGCCACTTCTGGGACTGGGATTCTCTACCTTCAGGGCTGGCCGTTCATATTCGCCTTGATATACATGCTTATGAAGAAGACGTGAAAGCGAGCTGGCTCTCTTTACTGTAGGCTGTGCAACAGCCGCCGTTGAGAACGCAAGGTTGAGCAACAAGATTGTAAGTAGTTTTGTAAAATGTTTCATCGTTATTTCGTTATTTTAGTTGTTACTGCTGCAAAGATACATATTTTTTGGGCAACTTACAATTCATTTGTTATAAAAAAGACTAAAATCATAGGGGTAAATATACACTTTCTTGGATTGTTGGCGGATTATTCCTACATTTGCAATAACAAAGAGTAAGCTGAAACGCTTAAAAGGGAGTAGGCATCATATAGAAACAGTAACAAAAATGGAGGAATTCAAGAATTATCTGATGCAGTTGATAGGATCGATAGAGTGGCAGGATCCTGAGAATTGCCAAGCGGCTGCCAAGGACATCATGGAGCAATTCGCAGAGAAGGTCGGCAACAGGGCGCGCGATATCATCAACGGCATATACTCTGGCTTGTATGCTGGTTTCGACGGTGTATCGGACACGTTGAAGGAGCAGGGTATCAATGGTATCAACCTGTGGACTGCACTGCACCTGGACGTTACGGAAAGATATGATGACAAGCCACTGGTAAGGTCGCTGGCCGTGCTTGCAGTCATCGCCCAGGAGGTAAGGTGCTATAACGACGTGGCGTTTAAGAGCTATCAGGAGACCAACGTGGTGGATGATATCCTGATCACACGGGTTGTCGAGCGTCTGGTGAAGATGCGCCCTTACATCTTAGGAACTCCTATCGACAAATTCTCTATCGATGCGGATGTGAGTGTGTTCAGCAAGAAGGTCGGTGCCGTCATCTTTGCCAACACGTTCCGCCAGCTGGATATGGTGATGTACAACAGCAGCGATCAGATGCATGTGACCTTCATCGGCTTCTTCAATGACTGTACGCAATCGAAGACCATCGTCGAGGGTTTTGGCGAAGATCTGGCCGCGTGTGCAGAACAGCTGGCTAACACTTTGGATGCGAACTCTGGGTATCGGAGAGTGTACTCGGATATCAGCAGGAAACTGCGTTGACTTATTTGCGAATCAGCGTGGAGCCCTGGTTCCCAAGCTGGACGGCATAGACACCCTTGGGCATGCCCGAGAGGCTGACGGTGCCGTTCTCAACCTTGCTCTGACGGACGATGGTGCCTGAGAGGTTATAGAACGTCACGGGGATATCGTCGGCTGCACCGTCGGCATAGAGCACGTCGCCCTGTACACGGAAAGTCATCCCTTCAGGCTGGTGCTGGCTGAGCGAACGGATGCTGGTGTCGATACCCAGAACGTGGAGCAGTCCCTTGTAGGCATCGATAAGTCCGTAGCCGTATTCGTTGTTGGGATGTCCGAGTGAGTCGGCACCGATGGGCTTGCTCGTGAGTCGGATGGTCTCGAGGACTTCCTGCGTAGTCAGCGTGGGCTTGGCCTCCAGCCACAAGGCGATGATGCCTGAGACGACTGGGGTGGCTTGCGAGGTGCCAGTGGCGAGACGCCAGGGATAGGACTTGCCGTTGAATTCGCTTTTGGTGAAGGCTTCAAAATTGTCGCGAATCTCAGTAGTCGAGAAACTGTTGCCAGCAGAGATGACATGGGTGCCTGGAGCCACAACGTCGGGCTTGATGATTCCAGTGAACGTTGGTCCAACCGACGAGGTGCCATTGCGAACGCCCATAACGCCATCGGGATCGGCAGGAATATCGTCTGCCAAATCATTCTGGTTTATGCGTCCGACGATATTGCCCACGGAGATGATGTCGGCAAAGCAGGAGGGCGCAACGATACTGGCTGCTTCGCTCGCCAGGTTACAACGGGGATCAAGGGCGGTATTGTCGTGGACGGACACATAGATATCGGTAATGATCTTCACCTGGGCTTCCTTGCCTTCCACCACGAGAATGAAAGTGCCATCGAGGTCGAAATCTTCAGGGTCGATGAAACTGAGCTTGAGGGTATAGATGGAGTCGCTCTTCGTCATCTGCGCCTGATAGTTGTCGATGGTCTGCGTGGCTGTGGGCAGATTCTGGGAGTCGAAGGTCAGTGAGTCGCCCTTTACTGGTGACTTGATGCCCTTAACTCGGATCAGCTTCAGGACAAAGGGGTCGTTGCTGATGAAGTGGTGCTCTCGTGAGCTCTTGTCATTGCTGGCCTTGAGAAAGACGCCACCAGCCTCGATGCCTCGTTTCTTGGTGGTGTAATAAGGCTGGGCGCCTGAGTTGCCTGCTCCTGCGACGATGATGTGACCAGGGCCGAGCATCTTCTTGAAGGCTTGTTCAGCCTTGTAGAATGACTTGGGGTCGTAACCTGTGCCCATGCTGTAGTTGATGACACAGGGCTTGCCCTGCTCGTCGGCATAGTCGAAGACGTACTTGAACTCAGGCGACTCAGGATTGGAGGTGTATTCAGTTGAGAGGTCGACGCAGACGGCACAGATTTCGGCATCGGGGGCCATACCCTGATAAGGGGTGCCATAGCCGCTACCGGCAGCGATGCCCAGGACATGGGTGCCGTGCTGGTGATACTTGGAGTCGCCAGAGTGCTGCAGGTCAAGGATCTCTTCCTCAGTGCGATATTCGCGCCCCAGAGGGATGGCATGCCCCTTGGTCGTGTCGGCATCCTTACAGTTATCGACAAATCGCTTGATACGGTAGGTCTTGCCATCAGTGGCGTAGAAGGTGGGATGCGTCAGGTCGAAGCCGATATCGAGGATACCGACGATGACACCCTTGCCTGTAAAGGCTTGTGTGAGACCTGCTCCTGAGCCGTTCTTCACTTGTTCGATGTTCACCCACTTCGTCGTGCGGTCGTTGGGTGAAGCAGACAGTCCTGCTGCCAGCATGCAACAGGCGAAAACGATAGTTAAAGACCGTTTTACCATCATCAGACTGGATTGTTATCAGCAAAAACCTTCATGCGCTCCTCAAGGAGGGGATACTGGTGGTCTTCGATGAAGGAGGTGCAGACGCGCAGACCTTCCTGTTCAGAGCCACAGGTAATGAGACAGATGGCTGAGACACCATAGTACATCAGTTCGAGGGCGAGTTGGCCAGAGGTCATGCCTGGATAGCCGATCGTGAAGTAGAATCCGTCGGCAATGGGCTCATCGAGGTCTTTGTCGTAGACCACGTAGAAGTTATGACGGCAGAAGATCTCCTTCAGCTTCCTGGCACGCTCGCCATAGACGCTGACCTCCTTGCGGAAGTCGTATTTGCCCTCATAGGCGGCCTTGAGCATGGCTGCCAGCGCATACTGGGCACTGTGGCTCGTACCTGACGACAGGGCGTAGAGCATACGTGTAGAGAACACGGGGCCGAAGGGCAGTCCCTGATAGCGCGCTGAGAGGTCGTCGAAATGGCGATGGAACAGGGCATCGGAGATGCAGACCACTCCAATACGCTCGCCTGCATAGCTGAAGGCCTTGGAACCGCTGATAAGCAGCATGTAGTTGTCAGTATAACGGGCAACGGTGGCCTGATAAGGCGGCTGGAAGGGTGTTGAGAGGTCCTTGCGGAAGTCCATGGCGAAGTAAGCAAGGTCTTCCATCACAATGGCATCGTACTTTGTGGCGAGTTTGCCGATGATCTCCAGCTCCTCCTCACGCAGACAGATCCACGAGGGATTGTTGGGGTTGGAGTAGACGATGGCACAGATATTGCGCTGCTTCAGATAGCCCTCGAGCTTCGGACC
>JAEETB010000299.1 GCA_016286575.1 Prevotella sp. | reverse complement strand
TCGTAGCTCTCGCTCTTGATGGTGCCTTCGGTGGCGAGCACGCCGACGTGGCGGCTCTGTGTGAGGCTGCCGATGACCTCAGCGGTGGGGCGGATGACGCCGAGCACGCGGCGCTCGGGGTCGATCTTCGGCAAGTCGTTCTGCTGGATGGTGCGCAGGGCCTTGGCTGAGGCTGTGTTACAGCCGAGGATGACGAGGTGGCAGCCCATCTCGAAGAGCTTGACCACGGCCTGGCGCGTAAACTCATAGACCACGTCGAACGAACGTGGTCCATAGGGTGCTCGGGCATTGTCGCCCAAATAAAGATAGTCGTATTCGGGAAGCAGCTGGCGGATGCCGTGCAGGATGGTCAGCCCACCGTAGCCGCTGTCGAAGATGCCGATGGGACCGGGGGTAGTTGACAGTTGAGTCATTTCTGTAATAATGTGGTGACCTGCTCGGTGATGTCTTCGCCCATGGCGGGGTTGATGAAGGGCAGGGCCTTCTGGTCGGTGTCGACGATGAAGGCGTAGCCTCGCTCACGGCCGATCTTGCCCAGGGCCTCGATGAGGCGGATGCGCAGCGGTGCCATCGCCTGCTGCTCGGCCTGTGCCAGTTCCTCAAGACTGTGCTCGCGGAAGGCGATGTTCTTCTCCATGAGTTCCTGAAGCTCGGACTGGCGCTTCTGGAGGATGGTCTTGGGAAAGTCGCGCTGACCGTCGAGGAAATCCTCGTATTTGCGGTTGAACTCTTCCTCGACGCGTTTGGTCTCTGCCTGATACTGGGCGCGGAGGTCGGCCATCTTCTGCTGCACGATGGCATAGTCGGGCATCGACTTGAGTGCAGCCTCATAGCTGAGGTAGCCGAAACGCCATGCAACGTCTGCCTGGGCGTGGATGCCCAAGCAGACGCACATAACTGCTATAAGGATGGCGAATCGCTTCATATTACTTCAGACCGAGCTTTGCCTTTACCTGTGCTGTCACGTCGGTAGAAAGGGTAGAGCTGATATACAGCTGTGAACCAAGTTCCATGATGTAGACATAGCCTCCGTCCTTGCCGATGGCATTGACAGCCTCCATCACCTTAGCCTGGATAGCCTGCATCTTCTCGGCAGAAGCCTTCTGGAGTGCCTGCTGGTTGTCCTGGTAGCTCTGCTGGATCTTCTGGTACATCTCCTGCAGCTCAGTCTGACGGCGCTGCTTGATGTTCTCAGGAAGTGAAGCCTGCTCCTTGTCGAAGGCCTCGCCCTTCTTCTGGAGCTCGTCCTGCATGGACTTCAGGTCAGCCTCGTACTGTGCCTGGAGAGCGTCGATTTCTGTCTTGGCCTTGTTGTACTCGGGCATTGCCTGGATAATCTCCTGAGTGTTAACGTGGCCGAACTTGGCCTGTGCATTGGCGGTGGTGAAACCGCAGATTGCGCAAATAGCGCAAAGAATAATCTTCTTCATCTTAATATTTAATGTTTAATGTTTAATATTTAATCTTTAATGTTTAATGTTTAATCTTTAATGTTTAATGTTTAATCTTTAATGTATAATCTTTAATATCCTAATTTCCTGAGGACTTCGGAGGATATGTCAATCTTGGGGGAGCCGAAGATGATGCCGGTGTCGCTGGCACGGTCGAGAACGAGCTGATAGCCTCGCTGATCGGCTACGTCCTTCACGGCATTGTAGATCTCTTCCTGGATGGGCGACATGAGGGCGGTGCGCTTCTTGAAGAGCTCGCCTTCAGGGCCGAAGTACTGCTTCTTGAGGTCGGCGGCCTGGCGCTCTTTCTCGACGATGGCGTCCTGGCGCTGCTTCTTCTGCTCCTGAGAGAGGAAGACAACCTCGTTCTGGTAGTTCTTATAGAGGGTCTGGGCCTCGGTGTTGAGGGCCTCGACTTCTGCCTGCCACTGCTTTGATACCTGGCTGAGCTGTTCATTGGCGCGCTCATAGGCAGGAATGCTCTTCAGGATGTACTCCATATCCACAAGGGCGAACTTCTGAGCAGCTGCGCTGCTAATGAATAGTGAACAGTGAATAGTGAATAATGCCATTAGCATCAAACAACGTCTATTCATCATATTCTTCATCAATTTCTTCATAATTGTTTCTTTTTTTATGTTAATACGTCTCTTTGACGGAAAAACTCTCTGTTGGTTTAAAAGTTTTCTTAGAATTCTTGTCCGAGGATGAAGTGGAAGTTGCTGCCACCACGAGAGCGCGCACCGGCCTGGTTGGTGTAGACATCGTCGAATCCGTAGGCCCAGTCGATACCCATCAGTCCCACCATGGGGAGGAAGATGCGGACACCGAGACCTGCTGAGCGCTTCATCTTGAAGGGGTTGAAGTCGCTGGCGTTAGCCCAGGCATTTCCGCCTTCGAGGAAACCGAGTCCGTAGATGGTGGTGTTGCCCAGCATGAAGGGGTAGCGTAGCTCGAGCGTGAAGCGATCGTAGGCGTAGGAGTTGTACGACGAGATGCTCTTGCCGTTCATCATCTGCTCGTAGGCAGAGGAGTAGGAGAGTGAACCGTTCTCGTAGCCTCGCAGACCGATGGTCTCTTCAGCGTAGCCGTAGGAGTAGCCGCTCATACCGTCACCACCGACGTAGAAGGTCTCGAAGGGTGAGCGTTTGTCCTGGTTGTAGGCACCGAGGAAGCCCATCTCCACGCGGGTCATCAGCACGAAGCATTTCTGGCCGCTGGTAAGGGCCGTGAACGAGCGGTGCTTGAACTTCCACTTGTGGTACTCAATCCAGCGGTAAACTTCCTGCAGCTCGTCCTCGTAGGTGGCTGAGTTGGTGTTCTTGGCCAGGGTAGAGTAGTCTTTGTTGTCCATGAGCGACCAGGGTGGCGTGAGCGTCACAGAGGCAGAGAACTCTGAACCACGGCGGGGGAAGAGCTGGTTGTCGGTAGAGGTACGTGCCAGCGTGAGGCCGAGGTTGATGTTGTTACAGTTGCCGTTGTGGATATAGAAGTAGCTCCAGTCGCGCAGCATATAACGGGTGTAGCCGAGGGTGGCCGAGAACTGGAAGTAGTCGTCGGGCCAGCGCAGACGCTTACCCCATCCCACTGAGGCACCGAAGACGGTCATTGTCTTGTCGTCGTCGAGCATTGACTCGTAGTTGTAATAATAGTTGTTATACGAGCCGTAGCCGTAGTTGTACATCGCGTAGTTGTTGTAGAACGAGTTGTTACGGTAGTAGCTCGAGATATCGGACTGCTTGGAGTAGAAGGCGCCGACGTTGAGGCTGTTAGGACGTTTGCCGCCAAACCAGTTGGTACCGTAGTTCATGCTCAGTGAGCTGTAGTAGGAGCCGTTGGTCTGGAAGCTGAAGCCGAGTTGCTCACCGTCGCCGTAGGGCAGGATGCCTCGGTGGAGCTTGTTCTTGCCGAAGAGGTTGCGGATGGAGAAGTTGTTGAACTTGATACCGATCTTTCCGATAATACCGGTCTGTCCCCATCCGAGTGAGAACTCCAGCTGGTCGTTGTTCTTCTGCTCCAGCGACCAGTTGATGTCGACGGTACCGTCCTCATAGTTAGGTTTCACGTCGGGCACGACCTTCTCGGGGTCGAAGAATCCCATAGAGGCGATATCGCGGGCGGAGCGCTGGAGGGCTTCCTTATTGAACAGGTCGCCAGGCTTTGTGCGGAGCTCACGGCGCACCACCTCCTCGTAGAGGCGGTCGTTACCGTAGATGTTGACGCGGTTGAGGTGGGCCTGGGGACCCTCGGTGACGCGCATCTCGA
>JAEETB010000298.1 GCA_016286575.1 Prevotella sp. | reverse complement strand
GGGGCATAAACCTGATTAAAGCGACGAGCCAGTTCACGAGTTACCTCGAGCATGGGTTCCTGATCCTCACCTGCAGGAACAGTAGTTGCCTTAAACAAGGTGATGTCTGCAGCCTGAGAAACAGGATAGCAGAAGAATCCCAGGGGGATGCTCTCGCCCTCAAAGCCACGCATCTTTACTTCGGTCTTCACCGTCGGATTACGCTGTACACGACTTACCGATACAAGGTTCATCAGATATGTCGTAAGTTCGGCAAGTTCAGGGATCTGACTCTGGATAAAGAGCACGCACTTCTCGGGATCGAGGCCTGCTGCCAGATAATCGAGAGCCACTTCTATAATATTCTGGCGGATCTTCTCAGGATTGTCAGCATTGTCTGTGAGCGCCTGGACATCAGCCATAAACACGAACATACGGTCATAATCGCCCGCATTCTGCAACTGAACACGACGGCGCAGTGAACCTACATAGTGCCCAAGATGAAGTTTTCCGGTGGGGCGGTCACCGGTCAGAATTACTTTTCCCATTATTATATTTCTTTTAGTCGCTACGCTTTGTAAAAGCGCTAAAGCGAGTCCGATTTATGAATTTGGCTGCAAAGGTAGCGTTTTTTTTTTAGACAAAAGAACATAAGAACATATTTTTGTGCATCGTCCTTAGGTTTATTTTGTTCTTGTATCTAAAAAAGTGTTTAATCTGTACTTATATCTAAAAATATATGTATCTTTGCATCAAAATTGAATAAATAAAATATTTATGTTTAATAAAGAAACTTATATTGCACGCCGTGCCGAACTGAAGAAACTCGTAGGCCAAGGCATTATCATCTTGTTCGGAAACAACGAGTCACCGGCCAACTACCCTGCCAACTCGTATGCTCCGATGCGACAAGACTCGTCGTTCCTGTATTACTTCGGACAACACCGCGACGGACTCGTGGGTGTGATTGACATCGACAACGACGAGGAGTGGCTCATCGGCGACGATATCGACGTAGAGGATATCGTATGGATGGGCTATACCCCCTCCGTCGCTGACCTCGCCGCTGAGGTAGGAGTCACCAAGACCGCTCCGATGGCGCAGCTAAAAGAAATCGTCAATCGTCAATCCGTTCACTTTCTCCCCCCTTACCGTTTCGACATTCAGATTCTGATTATGGACCTGTTGGGCATCCACCCATCTCAGCAAAAAGAGAAAGCGTCACTTCCTCTAATCCAGGCAGTTGTAAAGATGCGCTCAACTAAGGGCGCAGAGGAAGTCGCTTATATTGATGCAGCCTGTGACGTGGGGTATGTGATGCATACCACCGCCCAGTTGCTGATCAAACCAGGTGTCACAGAACGGTTCGTTGCTGGTCAGGTAGACGGCATCGCCCGTAGTCTGTCGCAAGGCAACGGTTTCCCCACCATCTTCTCTCAGCATGGTGAGGTTATGCATGGTAGTCCCTCTGACGCGAAGTTGGAAGACGGACGACTGGTCATCTGTGATGCAGGTTGCGAACTGGGTGACTACTGTTCCGATCACACCCGTACCATGCCTGTCAACGGCAAGTTCTCACAGCGACAACTGGAACTCTATAAGATTGTGGAGGAATGTCACGACTACGTGCTCGAAGTAGCCAAACCCGGTGTGAAATACATGGATGTCCACTTCGCCGTCTGTCGACTGATGACAGAGCGCCTGAAAGAACTCGGACTGATGAAGGGTGATGTCGACGAAGCTGTGGCTGCCGGAGCCCACGCCATGTTCCTGCCTCACGGACTGGGACACATGATGGGTATGGACGTGCACGACATGGAAGGCCTCGGACAGATCTACGTCGGCTTCGACGAGGAAACACGTCCGAACCTGGAGCAGTTCGGAACGAACTGTCTGCGCATGGGACGCCGTCTGCAGGAAGGCTTCGTACTGACCGACGAACCAGGCATCTACTTCATCCCCGCCCTCATCGACGACTGGAAGGCCAGCGGACACTGCAAGGAGTTCCTCAACTTTGACAAGCTCGAGACCTACAAGGACTTCGGTGGCATCCGCATCGAGGACGATATCCTCATCACCACCGACGGCTGCCGTTTCCTCGGCTCCAAGCGTATCCCTTATCATCCCGCTGAACTCGAAGAGTTCATGAAGATTAAACATTAAACATTATATTTATGAAGAAGGTTTTAACACTCGCACTCATGGTCATGGTGGCCATTAGTGCATCGGCTGCCAAGAAGAAGGAAGCCGCAAAAGACGCCAACAAGCCCGTCTTTACCATCATCAAAGAGAACCCCATCACCAGTGTCAAGGACCAGAACCGCTCGGGTACCTGCTGGGACTACTCCACCCTCTCGTTCTTCGAGGCTGAGATCCTGAAGGCCACGGGCAAGACCTATGACCTCGATGAGTCGTTCGTAGCCAACAAGACCTACATGGAGCGCGCCATCCAGGTCGTTCGCTATCATGGTGACTGCCAGTTTGCACAGGGAGGTTCTGCCGAGGACGTGCTTCAGACCATGAAGACCCACGGCATCATTCCACAGGGAATCATGCCATTCCCCGGTTCACTCTACGGCGACTCTCTGAACAACTTCAACGAGTTCTTTGGTGTGCTCGAGCCTTACGTGGCAGCCATTGCCAAGAGCGATGCCAAGAAAATCAGCAACGCCTGGAAGACAGGTATGCAGGGAATCCTCGACGCCTATCTCGGCAAGTGTCCCGAGAAGTTCACCTACGAGGGCAAGGAGTACACCCCGAAGAGCTTCATGGCCAGCCTCGGCATCAACCTCGACGACTACGTGAGCATTACCAGCTACACCCATCATCCTTTCTACACCACCTTCGCTGTGGAGGTACAGGACAACTGGCGTTTCCCGTTGAGCTATAATCTTCCCATGGACGAGATGATGCAGGTCATCGACAACGCCGTGGCTGAGGGTTATACCATCGCCTGGGGCGGTGACGTGTCTGAGGACGGTTTCACCCGCAAGGGACTGGCCTATGCCGTCGACAGCAAGAAGACGGAGCAGAGTCTGCAGGGCAGCGACATGGCTAAGTGGTTGAAGATGACCATGACCAAGAAGCGCGACGTGATCGACTCACTGGGTTGCGCCGTACCCGAGATTGTGGCTACTCAGGAACTGCGCCAGGAGCGTTTCGACAACTGGGAACTCACCGACGACCATGGCATGCTCATCTATGGAGTGGCCAAGGATCAGAACGGCAAGGAGTATTACATGGTGAAGAACTCTTGGGGTGATACAGGCGACTATAAAGGCACCTGGTACATGACCAAGACCTTCATCGCAGCCAACACGATGGACTTCCTCATCAACAAGAACGCTATTCCAGCAGAAATACGCAAAAAACTCGGAATTTAGGAACATATTTCATCCTTTTTAGGTAAAAAACGGCATAATCTGTTAAATTTTCGACAGATTATGCCGTTATTTCATTTTTTATGCTTACCTTTGGGCGCTATATTGCCTTATTGGGTCTTATAGCCACCGGAGCGATTAGAATAAAAAATAACATATAAATGCATTTCAAATGGAATTACGAACCACCTACATCAGAACGACAGACGGCAGCTAAGGAGCTGGGAGAGAAGATCGGCATGAGTCCGATCCTCGCTGACCTGCTCATTCAGCGCGGTATCAAGACGGAGAGTGCAGCCAAGCGCTTCTTCCGTCCGATGCTAAACGAACTGATTGACCCGTTCCTGATGAACGACATGGACGTGGCAGTCGACAGGCTGAACGA
>JAEETB010000030.1 GCA_016286575.1 Prevotella sp. | reverse complement strand
TCGGGACAGACGAGGGCGAGGCTCCAGTCAGTCCCTGGGACGGGCTTGTAGCAGACGTGATAGTGCTGACCGTTGTATTTGACGTGGAGGGTGCCTCGCTTGCCTGTGGCCATCTCGTGGCCAAGGGTGAAGATGTCGGCATTGCGACGGGGATCGAGATCAGAGAAGATGGTCTTGCGATACTGACGGCTGGCATCTGGATGGATGAGGAAACGGCCGTCGGCACCCAGCAGGATATAGAAGAAGCCGTGATCGTCGTCGAGCGAGGCATCATTGATAAGCTTGGCCAGACGGCTGAACGACATGTCGGTGGTGAGCACGCCCACGATGCGCCCATCTGCCTGACGGAGGGGCCTGCAATAGGTGGCGATGGCCTGATGATGGTCGACACGACCCTCGGTATACTCAATAAACGGATCGACCCAGCACGACTCGCCCGTCTTCAGGGGACGGACATAGCACATCTTCGACGAATAGTCGTACTCTGGCTCACAGAAGGTGACTACCGTATCGCCCTGATTCTCGGTATAGAAGGAGAGTTGGTGGGGATAGGCCGACGACTTGCCGGGCACAACGAAGACGGAGCTGCTCACCAGGTTGGGATTCATTCGGACAAGGTGGTTGGAGACTCTGTCGATCGCTTCGGGCGTGAAGTTCTCCTCGAATCTCCAGGCGTTGGCATCAGCGGCTGTCGAAATGGTATTCATGTAGTTGACAACGCGCTGCAGGGCGGTGTTGAGCTGGCTCTCGGCAACCTCCATCGACTCCCGATGGATGTAGGTGCGCGACTGGTAATAGAGGATGCCCAGCGAGATGATGAAGATGGGGGAAACCATAAGGACAAGGGTAAGGGCGAGCTTACGGGGTGAACCCGTATGACGGCGGATGGCTATGCGGCACAGGACGCAGAAGAGGCACATGCCGATGACAGCGATGGCCAAGACGAGGAAGAGCATGCGGTTGTGCTCGCTGTGGATATCGTCCTCAGGATAGACGACGCCCACACTCCAGTCAAGCGCACCTTCGGAGCGACCCTCCAACTTCGTGCGCTGGAAGGGCTTATAGAACAGGCGCCAATCGCGACCATCTATATGGAAGGAACGGTTGCCCTTCTTGCCTGCCTGCATCTCCTCGACGGCTTCCAACAGGCGGATGTCCATATCACGGTCGTCCTGGGTAAAGGCCGTCAGACTGTAGAGCCTGTTAGGATCGGGATGGACGATAAACGAGCCATTGCGCGCCAGCAGCACGCTGTAGCCGTTGGCCGAAGGCTTGGCAGCCAGCACAATCTTCGAGAGCTGCTGTATGGACACCTCGACGGCCATCACTCCCACGCGCTCACCATGACTATCGTAGATAGGCAAGCAGAAGGATACGAGGGGCTCACGCTCTGCGGCTTCGCCCTTCAGCGGCATCCAGCCTATCCACCCCGACTCCAACGACTTGGTAAACCATTTCTGCTCGGTATAGGGACGATCGGCAAAGCCTTCGGACGTGACGAGGTTTTGCTTACTGCCAGCGTCTGGAGTCTTGTAATGGACGTAGGCCATGAAGAGTTCGCGACCTGGATAGTAACTGGGCTTGAAGGCGATGGCACAGCCTACGATATGGGGATTGCACTTGACGAGCTCGCGGCTATAGGTGAACATGCGCTCGGGCTTGTCGAGATGGATGAGCATATCGTTGTAGACATTGCCTGCGGACTGCTCGACGCTGAGCAGGATATTGTCGATATTCTGCGTGGTGCCCTCAAGTGTCTGCTCGGCATCGCGCATGGCCTCATCGCTCAGGACCTTGTGGGAGTAATAGAACATCACACCCAGCGACAGGGCCAGCAGCATAAAGATGGCACTGGCAATGAAAATACTCAGTCTATTACTCTTTCGCATAACGACCTAATACGAACCAAACAATCAATGAACATATCAGCACTATCACGAGAAGGGCGACAGCCATATAACGGACGGGCTGCTTGGCATCCTGGGCAGGCACCACGACAGCCACAGACCAGTCGATATCGGCTATAGGGGCATAATAGATGAAGGAGCGCTGACCTTCGACATCCATGTCGAAGACACCACTCTTGCGTTGCTCCATCGCCTTGAGCACAGTCTTATCTTTGATGGGCACATTCTTGCCCTCGGGGTGGACGATACAGGAGCCGTCGTCGTCGATGACCACGGTGTAGAAGTCGAGATCGCGCTGCAGACGGTATTGGTTGAGCACCTCATCGGCCATGATGGCATCGTCGATTTTGGCCAGCTCGGCACTGAGCCACTCGAGCGTGATATCGGCACCACAGACGCAGACGATTTCGCCCTCTTTGTCAACGATAGGCTGCACATATGTACAGTAGTGGCCGCTGATGCTGGTACCGTCGTAATAGTAATAAGGTTCGGACCAGAAGCCCTTCGTCTCCTTCTCGGCCTGGATATACCAGCTGGACTTCGTGTAGTCGTGACGGGCTGAGCCTACCTGTGACATCTCGTAGCCCTTGGTATCAGAACGGTGGATGTAAGGCTCGAACCAACGGCCCTTCTGCTTGAAGTAATCAGGACGGAAAGCGGCAAAATAGCCATTCACATCGGGGTTCAGGCTGCTCTTGCTCTCGAGGGCAGCCATCACGGACTCAGGGGTCTCGAGGTGTTTCCCCACTTCGTCGAACACGTTACGGGCATTCATCTCCATACCCCGTATGGTCTTCGACAGTTTTTCAGACACCAGATTGGCCATTCCAGTATAACGGACATGGGTCTCAGCACGCATGGTATAGCTGAATGCCCAGAACGACGCACAAGCGATAATAACCAAAATTGACAATACAGTCAACAGCATCAATAATCTATGTCTCATGGTCTAATAAATGAATAAAAAACGAATATAATTGATTGAAAGAATTGTATCAACATGATATAGAGGATGAACAGTGGGGCACCCTGCTGAATGCCTAAGGTGAGGGCATCGAGGATATCGGTGAGGGTGCGCAGCCGGCCTGAGACCATGCCGAAGCTGATGGAGAGCAGGCAGAGGCCAAAGGCGAGGATGGGCACCAGGGCGCGACTGAAGGCTGAGGGGAAGAGCGAGCCTGTGGCAGAGAGCAGGATGGCATGGGGCATCAGCGTCAGCAGACAGATGATGGCTGCATAGATGACGATGAAGGCGACGGCCACGCGCAAGGCCACACGATCGCGATAGGTAAGCGACGAGGTTCGCGGTTTGAGGAGCGACAACAGGCCTGAGCGCTGCAGGCAGCCCACAGCTGTCATCAGCAGGAGCAGCCACACGAGCAGCGGCGAGGCGAGCATATAGGTGAACTCGCCCACGAACCAGCGGATGCCTTCGGAGGAGATGAGTGAGCGCACACCCTCGAGCCTCGTGGCAGAGAGGAGCCACGAGAGGATGACGAGCAGGAGCTCGGCAACACCCAGGGCGAGGCACAGACGGCCTATGAACCGCTTATTCATCATCGGCTTCGAGGTTGTCGATATCGAGGATGCGAAGTTCGAGGGCACGCACGACGAGGCGCGTGGCGTTGATGCCCGTAGAGCCCTCAGGGAAGAGCTTCTGGATGAGTTCGTTCTGACGTTTCTCGAGACTCTTCACGCCGAATGGCATGCCACGCAGGTTGGTAATCTGCTCCTTGGTATAGCCAAGGGCGAGATGGCGGAGGAAACGCTCGTCGTACTCGTCGATCTCGAAGTTGACAAGGGCTTCCTGCTTGACGAGCTGTCCGCTGACGGCAGCCTTGAAGCGCTCGACAATCTTCTCGAGGATGGGCTCGTTGAACACCAGCTGCTTGCCATCCATCACGGCAGAGACATCGCGACGCGTGAGCAGCTCGCCAGTCTTGAGGATGATACCGTCGGCTCCAGCATCGAGCACATCGACCCAGAGCTTCTCGTTGAGAATCTCACCCGTGAAGATGAGTACCTTCACATCGTTGTGGAGCTCCTTCGTGTGGCGACAGATCTCGACACCCACGGTGGTGGAGCCTCCAAGGCCAAGGTCGAGCAGCACGAGGTCGGGTTTCTGCTGCTTGAGCAGTTTCCAGTAGGCGGGCTCGTTCTCAGCTGTTCCAATCACTTCCGCCTCAGGAATATCAGAGCGGATGATGCCCAGGGTGCCTTTGAGTTCGAGGGGCACGTCCTCGACGATAATAACTTTAAATGATTCCATTTATTTACGATTTACTGATTTACGATTTACGATTTTATGATTTACGATTTATTGCC
The DNA here is from genome assembly GCA_016286575.1 of Prevotella sp. Lineage (GTDB taxonomy): Bacteria > Bacteroidota > Bacteroidia > Bacteroidales > Bacteroidaceae > Prevotella. Next base: position 13,909 of record JAEETB010000030.1, on the reverse strand, counting down.
GAAGGCAAGGTGACAATGACGGTGGTGATGCCATCGATAATCTCTGCACGGATGCCGCAGGCGCGACGATTGGTGGCCTCACCATGATCGCGCACAATCTGACGACAGAGCAAGAAGGGTATATGCTCCTTGGAGGGCATAAAGAGATTGGCGGCCTCGTCGTCGGAGAGTTTCAGCGACGGCATGGGCACGCGCAGTTCGACATACTGTGCATCCTTCTGCGAGAAGCTCATGGGCGACTTCGACTGCTTGCGCAGGATCTCGAGCAGGTAGCGTATCATATTCTCATCGCCAAGGATGGTGACATCGCCCTTGCGGATGGGCTTCAGATGGAGCTTGGCGTGCTCCACTTCGCGCATGGCCTGCTGACTGAGCACACCGTAGAGTTCGCGATAGAAGGTGGTGACCTCGTCGAGCGCGTCGATGTCGCCTGCATCGAGAAGCTGACGGATGCGCGAGGGGTAATACATCGTCTCGTGCTTCAGGGCTGACAGACAGTTGTCGAGCACGGCATTCGAGACGTGGAGGTTATTGTTCTCAAACTCAGCCTTGCGCAGTTCGTCGTCGAGCAGTTCGAGATCAGTCTGCCGCTGCTGTTCTTTCAGGAAGCGGTCGTAGAGACGATGGCGGTAGTAGAGCAGATAATAGGCTGGTATGAGGGCCAGCAGGATGAGTATGAGGAGGATGATGGCGATGGTCTTGTTGGTCTGCGACTGTTGCATGGTACGACAGTAATCGCCCAGGGAGTTATCAGCCGAGAGCTCCTTGAAGAGCTGGGTGTAGATGCGGTTGTTATAACTGTAGAGCTGCCACTCATGGAGGGCAAGAGCTGCCACAGCACTCTCGTTGCGCATGTCGAGGATGATCTGATAGTTAGTCTTGACGCTGTCGTGGAACCACTTGATCTCAGGTGCCTGCAGCGAGAGGTTGCCCATGGCGCACAGCAGATAATGGTCGCGTGGATGCTGGGCACGATGGTGCTCGTTGAGGTAATAGCGACAGGAGTCTGCGAAGAACAGTGTGCGCTCGTAGGTGCCGTTGATATTCGAGAAATAGGCGCTGTCGGCATAGGCGCTGGCCTTTGCAAGAGGATCGGCGGCAAAAGTGGGAAGTGGAGCGTGAAGCGTGAAGAGTAAGATCAGAAGACGGAGGACGCCCTTGGGGAGGCGGAACATGAGTCGCGAGCCCTTGCCCAGCGCGCTCGTGGCAGCAATGGTGCAGACGGAGAAGATCTGTGAGAGCTTGCGATACTTCTCGATGATGCCCTTGCAGTTGAGCAGACCGAATCCGTGGGAGGTCTGGGACTTGTCGTCGTCGATGATCATCTTTGTATCGAAGAGGTGCTCAAGCTGGTCGCTGGTCATGCCCTTGCCTGTATCCTCGACAGCAATCTCGACATAGTCGTCGTTCTCAACGGCTGAGACACTCACTCGCCCACCCTGTTCAGTGAACTTGCGGGCATTGTCGGAGAGGGTGTTGAGCATAAAGAGGGTGAGCACCTTATCAGCCTTCACCACAGCGGAGGTGGGCGCCACCTGGAAGTCGACACCCTTCATCTGGAACGAGGTGCGCCCCTTGGCGAGGATATCGAAGAGCGACTGCAGGGGGAAACTCTCGATCTTCAGGCTGAGTTCGCCCTGTCGCAACTGAATCCAGTAGGTCAGCACATCGTTATAGTCGTTGATCTGATCAGTCAGTTCGTGGACGTAGTCCATATCACCCTTCTTAGGAGAGTGGACTTCGTGGAGGATGCGGTCGATGAAGGGTGTGACGCTGTTGACGAGCGAGATCTTGGCACGTTGCTCGAGGATGCGTCGCTCGCTGCTCTCCACGCGCAACAACTGGGCGGCAAGTTCTTCCTTCTTCTGGTCGAAGAGGTTGTCGTCAGGGGTCTCCTGACTATGCTTTCTGTTCATGTGGTTGAAGAGCCAGAGCGAGAAGAGCAGCAGCAGAATGGCGGCAATGACGGCTGCAATCATCAGATTGAGCTGTACGGCGGTCTTCTCATACTGGCTGGCTCGTGCTTCGAGCTGTCGATCCTGTCGCGTGGTCTCCTGCAGGTCGAGATAGAGATTGCGGTTATAGTCGCTCTGAGGCTTGTTGTCCATCGCGGCATAGGCCACTGAGAGCTGTTCGCGGATGGAGGCAACAAGGTCAGGCGCCTGATAGATGGCACTGTCGGAAAGAGCCTGTTCGAGATTATAGAGGGCTGATTCGTAGTCGCCTATCTGACGATAACAGGAGGCGAGCGTACGATAGGCACCAGCTATCTGGTAGACATCGCCGTAATTCTCGAAGAGATAGAGTGCCGACTCGGCGAGGTAGCCTGCAAGCATATCGTCATCGACACGATCTGGATTGAGGAACTTCATCGCAGGGAGGTTGTCCTCGATGAGCTGGTCGCGCTGCTCTGGCTCCATGAGGTGTTCGGAGAGAGCCTCCAGGGCATTGGCCGCGAAGAAGGGCATATCGGCATTACGTGCCAGGAGGAAGCAGCGCATCAGATGGTCGAACTCCTGCTGGTTGATCTCCTGCTGAGAGCCCTCGGTGATGATGCCGCCTGCTCCAATATTATACATATAATTAAGGTATTGGGCCGTATCGCGCAACACCTCGTTGGGATGGATGCGTCCCAGAGCCTCGATACTCTGGCGCTCGAGTCCTACATAATAATAATAGGTGGAATTGACGATGGCGTACTCCGTCTCGGCATAGAGCAGGCAGTGCTGATCGTGGGGAGAGAGCAGTGAGCGCTCCTCATCGATACGAAGGATGGCCTTATCAGCCAACTCGCGATACTCATGGAACTCACGATTGCGCGAACGACGCTGACAGAGGCGCATCTGCTGCACATAGGCGATGAGCTGCTGCACCTGATTATCGGAGGTCTCGATGGCTTCGTTGAGAAGCTGTCCAGCCTCATCGTACTGCATACGGACGATGTGGACGAAGGCGAGGTTGTTGAGTGCCTCTGCCCTACCCGTCGGATAACCATCAGACAGGTCGCCAGCACGTCGTGCGTAGACTTCTGCAGAATCGAGGTTGCGATAATGATAGGCATAGGATTGGGAATTCAGCTTGTCGACGGTCTGCCTATCAGGGCGCGAACATGCTGAAAGGAGAATGGTTAATATGATGAATAGTTGATACTTCATCCGTAAAAAACATAGTTCCCCCCCGCCTTGAGGCGAGAGGGACTATTTATGATTAAGCGCGAGCCTTAGCAATGTAGCCGAAAGCTTCCTTGCACTTATCGGTGACATACTGCCAGTCGCCAGCCTTCACCTTATCTGATGGGAAGAGCTTAGAACCCATACCCACACAGTATACACCAGCCTTGAACCACTTGGTCAGGTTCTCCTCATCAGGAGAAACACCACCAGTGACCATGATCTTCGACCAAGGCATGGGCGCCTTCAGACCCTTCACCATGTTTGGACCAACCACGTCGCCAGGGAACACCTTCGTCAGGTCGCAACCCAGCTCCTGAGCCTTACCAATCTCAGATACGGTCATACAACCAGGACAGTAAGGAACCAGACGGCGGTTGCATACAGGAGCGATGTCAGGGTTGAACAGCGGACCAACCACGAAATTGGCACCCAGTTGGATGTAGAGCGATGCTGTAGGTGCATCAACAACTGATCCAACGCCGATAGCCAGCTCTGGGCACTCTTTGTCAGCCCACTTCACGAGCTCGCCGAATACCTCATGAGCAAAGTCACCACGATTAGTAAACTCAAAGGCACGAACGCCACCTTCGTAGCAAGCCTTCACCACATTCTTGCAGATCTCAAGATCCTTGTTATAGAAGACGGGAACCATTGGGGCGTCGCCAATCTTCTTCATAACTGCTATTTTATCAAACTTTGCCATATTCCTTTTTATTTTTGGTACGGATTCCACGGCTCTCTACGAGAGTCACGGATAAATTTAAAGCCGTGTTAATCCGTGTAATCCGTGCCTAATTATCATTATCGCTGGACGCGGCCGCTGGCGTTACCACCTGCCAGAGACTCTACTTCGTCTACGCTTACCAGGTTGAAGTCGCCGTTGATGGTGTGCTTCAGGGCAGAAGCAGCCACAGCGAACTCGAGGGCCTCGCCCTGTGTCGGCTTGGTGAGCAGACCATGGATCAGACCACCAGAGAAAGAGTCGCCACCACCTACGCGGTCGATGATCGGGTTGATCTCGTAGCGCTTGCTCTGATAAAACTCCTTACCATCATAGATCAGAGCCTTCCAGCCATTGAACGTAGCACTGAAGCTCTCACGGAGAGTAGAAACCACATACTTGAAGCCAAACTCAGCCTTCATCTGCTTGAAGATACCCTCGTAGCCAGCAGCGTCAGTCTTACCACCCTCAACGTCAGCATCGGGCTTGAAACCAAGACAGAGCTCTGCATCCTCCTCGTTACCGATGCAGACATCCACATACTGCATCAAGGGACGCATGATAGAGATAGCCTTCTCAGAGGTCCACAGCTTCTTGCGGAAGTTCAGGTCGACTGATACAGTCACACCATGACGCTTGGCAGCCTCACAAGCGAGCTTGGTCAACTCGGCAGCCTTGTCACTGATAGCTGGGGTGATACCACTCCAGTGGAACCAGGCAGCCCCCTCCATGATAGCATCGAAGTCGAAATCCTTGGGATCAGCTTCTGCGATAGCGCTGTGAGCACGGTCATAGATCACCTTTGAAGGACGCATGGAAGCACCAGTCTCAGCATAGTAGAGACCTACACGGTCGCCACCACGAGCGATGAACTGGGTGTTGACACCATAGCGACGCAGTGCGTTGACTGCAATCTGTCCAATCTCATGCTTCGGCAACTTTGATACAAAATAAGCCTCGTGTCCATAGTTTGCTACTGAGATAGCCACGTTAGCCTCACCACCACCAGGGATGATGCGGAATGATTCACTCTGAATGAAACGGTCGTTTCCCTGTGGGGAAAGGCGGAGCATGATCTCGCCCAATGTTACGATTTTTGCCATTTTTCTTGTTTTAATTATAGATTAAACTAATTTTTCGTTTGCGAGCACAAAGGTATGAAGTTTTTTTGAAATAACCAAATGTTTCACTAAGAAAAACATACGTTAACGATTTCGTCGTGAATATTTTGCCAAAGTATTTGTTAAATCAGATTTTATTTGTACCTTTGCCACAAAATCTTGAGAAATGGCAAAAGAGATCATCACCATCAAGGATATCGCAGCAAGAGCTGGAGTATCGACAGGTACCGTTGACAGGGTGCTTCACAACCGTCCCAATGTCAGCAAGAAAGCTTTGGATAAAGTCAATAAGGCACTTGAGGAACTCGACTACCGCCCCAATATGTATGCCTCGGCACTGGCCTACAACAAGACCTATACGTTCTATTGCGTACTGCCCAAGCACGAGCAGGAGGCCTACTGGGACGAGATCGAGGAGGGTGCGCTGGCCTGTGCAGACTTCAGGAGAGACTTCGGCATCAAACTGAAGTTCATGTACTACGAGCGTTTCAACGCCGCTGCCTTCACGCGCATGGTGCGCGAGTTCCTTACAGAAAAATTTGATGGCGTCATCATCGTGCCCACCACCCTGGAGCAGACAGCCCGATTCACGGAGAAACTGACGGAGCGACAGATTCCATACGTGCTCCTCGACTCGTATATGCCTGACCTGAAGCCTCTGACCTTCTTCGGACAGGACTCATTCGCCAGCGGCTACTTCGCTGCGAAGATGCTGATGCTCATAGCCAATAAGGAGAAAGAGGTGGCCTTGATGAAGCAGACGCGTGACGGACGCGTGGGCTCCAAGCAGCAGGCGAACCGTGAGACGGGATTCCGTCACTATATGGTGGACCACTTCCCAGACATCAAGATTACGGAAGTTGACCTGCCCCTCGACGAAGAGAAGAAGGACTATGACGACATCCTGGAGAAATTCTTCGAAGAGCACCCACAGGTGCATCACTGCATCACCTTCAACTCGAAGGCCCATCTCGTGGGTATGTTCCTGCAGAAGACCAATCGCAGAAACATCCAGATTATGGGTTATGATATGGTGCCGAAGAATGTGGAGTGCATCCATAACGGCAGCATCTCCTTCCTCATCGCCCAGCATGCCTACCAACAGGGCTATGCGAGTGTCGACGCCCTCTTCAACGCCATCGTGATGAAGCGTCAGGTCAATCCTGTGAACTATATGCCCATTGAGATCCTGACGAAAGAGAACGTGGACTTCTATCGCAGAACAGCGATCTGATTGACGATTGACGGATTGACGATTTACGATTTTGGAATTGATTGCTAAAACAAATACAAATTAAAAAATGGAACAAGCTACTTTTTTAAAAATTAATCCAGCAGACAGCGTTGTGGTTTGTCTGCAACCCAAGAAGAAAGGAGAGATCATCGAGGTAGATGGTCAGCAGGTGAAAATCAATCAAGATACACCTGCAGGTCACAAGGTACTCATCAAGGATGCCCCTAAGGGTACTGATATTATCAAGTATGGCTACCCCATCGGCCACGCTAAGGAAGACCTGAAGGCTGGAGATTGGGTGAACGAGAACAACCTGAAGACCAATCTGTCAGGTACGCTCGAATACACATATAACCCTGTCAACGAAGAACTTAGTATTCAGAAAGAGAACCGAACCTTTAAAGGCTATGTGCGTAAAAACGGTGACGTAGGCGTGCGTAATGAAGTGTGGATCGTTCCCACCGTAGGCTGTGTGAACGGTATCGCAGAGCGACTCGTCAAGGAACTGAAAAAGGAAACACATGAAGAAGGCATCGACGCCATCTATGCCTGGCATCACAACTTCGGCTGTTCACAGCTCTCAGGCGATCATGAGAACACCCGTAAAGTGCTGCGCGATATCTGTCTGCACCCCAATGCAGGTGCCGTCCTCGTGCTGAGTCTGGGTTGCGAGAACAATCAGCCAGATGACTTCATGGCTATGTTGGGCGACTACGACAAGGACCGCATCAAGCTGCTTGTCACCCAGAAGGTAGAAGACGAGATGGAGGCTGGTATGACTATTCTGCGTGAGCTCTATGACATTGCCAAGCAGGACAAGCGTCAGGAGGTACCCGTATCGAAACTGCGCGTAGGACTGAAGTGCGGTGGTTCTGACGGTTTCTCAGGCATCACGGCCAATCCGCTCGTGGGTGAGTTCTCAGACTGGCTCGTAGCTCAGGGAGGAACCTCCGTACTGACAGAGGTGCCTGAGATGTTTGGAGCCGAGACCATCCTGATGAACCGTTGTCGCACAGAGGAGCTCTTCAACCAGACGGTATCGATGATCAATAATTTCAAGAACTATTTCCTCTCACATGGTGAGCCAGTGGGCGAGAATCCTTCACCAGGCAATAAGGCTGGCGGTATCTCGACCCTCGAAGACAAGGCGCTGGGCTGTACACAGAAGTGTGGTAAAGCCCCTGTGAGTGGTGTAATGGAATATGGCGATCGCCTGGAGCACGACGGACTGAATCTGCTCTCGGCTCCTGGCAACGACCTCGTAGCTGCCACTGCCCTCGCCTCTTGCGGCTGTCATCTGGTGCTCTTCACTACAGGTCGTGGTACGCCTTTCGGCACCTTTGTACCCACCATGAAGATTGCCACGAACCCTGATCTCGCACGTCGTAAGCAGAACTGGATTGACTTCTCGGCAGGACAGCTGGTAGAGGGTCGCACGATGCAGGAGCTTGTGCCTGAGTTTATCGACAAGGTGCTCAGTGTGGCCAGCGGACAGAAAGCCAAGAACGAGGAAAACGATTACCGCGAGATTTCGATTTTCAAAAACGGAGTCACATTGTAGATTTACGATTTACGGATTTACGATTTACGATTGAAATGACTGAGCTTGAGTTAAAGTCGAGATTACGATTATTCAGTATAAGAATTATTAAGATGGTGGACAGTATGCCGTCCACCATCTCTTCTATAGCAATCGCAAAACAAATCATCAGATCCGGAACGTCTCCTTCAGCTAATTACAGGGCCGCATGTCTGGCCAAGTCAGAGAAAGACTTTGTAAATAAGCTAAAGATGGTTGAAGAAGAATTAGATGAAACATGTCATTGGCTTGACCTGATAATTGCCTGTAAGATTCTACCAGAGAAGCGTGTTACTGATTTATATAATGAGAGTAATGAACTTCTTAAAATAATATCCAGTTCAATTCTTACAATGAAACAGAAGCTCTCAGAGTAATCAATCGTAAATCGTAAATCCGTAAATCGTAAATGAAAAAAGGATTAATAGCCCTAAGTCCGTTGTTCGTCTTTATCACGTTCTATCTCCTGACGAGTATTGTTGCTGGTGACTTTTACAAGATACCCATCACGGTGGCCTTTATGGTGTCGAGTATCTATGCCGTCATCATCTTCAGCGGGAAGCCGCTGATGGCGCGCATCAATACCTTCAGCCGTGGAGCTGCCACTGAGCAGATGATGCTGATGATCTGGATCTTCGTTCTCGCTGGCGCCTTTGCCTATTCCGCTAAGCAGATGGGCAGTATCGACGCCACCGTCAATCTGACACTCTTGCTGCTACCACCTCAGATGTTGCTCGCAGGCATGTTCATCGCTGCCTGTTTCGTATCGATATCAATAGGTACGAGTGTGGGCACGATAGCCGCCCTCGTGCCGATTGCGGCAGGTGTGGCAGAAGAGACAGGACTTGATAACGCCATGATGACGGCCGTCATCGTTGGTGGTTCGTTCTTCGGCGACAATCTCTCATTCATATCCGATACGACCATCATGGCGACACAGACGCAGAACTGCAGACTGAGCGATAAGTTCCGTGTGAACATCTACATTGTAGCCCCTGCGGCACTGATCATCCTTGTGGTCTATCTCTTGATGGGTCAAGGCACGAGTGCCCCTCAACACATACCGCCAGTGGAATGGATCAAGGTGGTTCCTTATCTCGTTGTGCTGATAACAGCCATCTTTGGTATGAACGTGATGGCAGTCCTCATGACAGGCATCCTGCTCACAGGTATCATCGGCCTCGTCACAGGAGGCTTCGACATCTTCGAATGGTTTGGTGCTATGGGTCAAGGCATCCTCTCGATGGGCGAACTGATCGTCGTAACGATGATGGCAGCAGGTATGCTCGAAATCATCCGTCAGCAGGGAGGCATTGATTTCATCATCCGTCAGCTGACACGTCGCGTGAGCAGCAAACGGGGTGCTGAACTCAGTATCGCAGCCCTCGTATCGTTCGTCGATATTTGCACAGCCAACAATACGGTAGCCATTCTCACCGTTGGCGGTATCTCGAAGGAGGTGGGCGATCGCTTTGGCGTCGACAACAAGAAATGTGCCTCGATCCTCGACACCTTCTCCTGTACCATTCAGGGCATCATCCCCTATGGTGCGCAGATGCTGATAGCTGCGGGCCTCGCCTCACTCAACCCTGTGGCAATCCTACCTTATCTCTATTATCCATTCACCCTGGGCATCGTGGCCTTATTATCCATCTTGCTCCGTTATCCAAAACGTTACTCATGAATATCATCCAACGCAACTTCTACCGTCTGATCCGTAACGGTCTCTTCGGCCATCAGGAAATCATCGAGCCCATGTCGGCATTCAAATGGAGTAAACTCTTCCAGTTGGCCGTTATGCACGAGGTGGTAGTACCCGTGTGGCAAGGATTACAGAAAAGCAAGAACCAGTTCCAGCTGCATCTCACCCAGCAACAATGGGAACTTTTGGAGAAAAGCGTGAAGGAGTACGGCGAGAAGGCAGAAAGTGAGGAAGACGCCTTCCTCAGGGCTGACCATCTGACGAATCCTGCCCTGAATCATCAACTGCAGAATATCCTCGACGATGAGCACTCCGACGTTTCTACACGTCAGCTGCTGCTCACCATCATCCATGTGGCGCGTCATATCCTGAATGAAGGAGTACCTGTCAAGCAATTGGTGGAGTTGGGCGATATCCTGTATCAGCAGCATGAGCGTATCGATTTCGAGATGCTGCAGCGATGGCTAAAGCGTCTGCACTTCGAACAGATGGCCCAACTCGAAGGTGAGATGCTCGTCCAGATGTTTGGTTTCGACAGTTCAGAGATTCCGTTCTTACAAGGAAAGGTGAATAAGAAGGCTGCTGTCGTGGCTCAGGAACTGACGGAGTTTACCAATACCCGTTCGCGCGATTTCTATTTCTCACAGGATTCAGGCGATATCTTCGTTCACACGAGCAACGGTTCGGCCATGCTGGGGCATCTCCGTCGTTCAGCACGCTATTTCCGCTATATCCCTTCAGAGATCGTTACCAACTTCTTCCGATCCTTCGCCCATTCTCTCTCCCATATCGAGGAATAGTGGGATTTTAGTCGTGGTAGTGGTGGAAGCGGATATCGCGCAGGCCGTGATTACCCATGAACCTGCTCTTGTCCACAAAGCCGCTGACACCCATGATCCTACCCTTACTCGTATATTGCCACATTGTAATGTCGCGTCCGTCTTCGAGTACGGGTTCCTCATCCAGATACATGGCGATCATCAGCTTATAATCGTCGACCTTGCCTACGAGGTGCTTATTGTAGAAATTGCGATAGGTGTAGAGCAAGGGCTTCTGCCTATAGGTTGCCTCCACCATCTGGAGGAAACGCAACAGCTGATCACAGAACATATCAGTAGGCAGGCCTCCCGTCGTCTCGATGTCAATCATCGGGATCAGGTCCTGCTCCCCTGGGCGGCACTGGGCCTTGAAGTTCTCCAGTTGCTGATAGAGCGGTGTCCGCGGACGAAAGAAATGATAGGAACCTACCTTCAGTCCATAACGATGAGCCAGTTCGATGTTACGCTCATAACGTTCATCAATCCTGTCGCCACCCTCTGTAGCCTTCAGATACACGTAGGCCATCTTCGTATTCTCGCCTACCGTCTCCCAGAACACCTCACCCTGATAGTGCGACAGGTCGATACCATGCACGTGGTTACAAGTATCCTCACACTGCAGATAGGGATCAAAATCAGGATCCAGCAGACGGGGATCGGGCTTGGGAGCCTTTTTGGCAACTATTCTCTTGGTCTTGCCGCGCTTTTTGTGATGACGTTTGTTCTTCTTCATCACCGCACTCGACCTGCTCTTTTTCTTTCCTCTGGTACGCTGTGCATAGCCATCGCCGATACCCATCAGAGCGATACACAATGCCAGCAAAATATATAGTTTTCTCATTGAGTCTTCATTTTTGAGCCGCAAAGTTACAAATAAATCTTAATAAATTCGCCTTATTTATCATTATTTTCGTACCTTTGCCGCAAATTATTGATATAATGAAGAAGATTTTAATCGCGATATGCCTGTTATCAGGCCTCACATCTTGCCATCACGACGACGATACACCTGAAGACAACACTGCCCGAAGGACGGTGTTGGTATACATGGCGGCAGAAAATAATCTCACACGGTTTGCTACCGAAGACCTCGAAGAGATGAAAACCGGCTCGCTGAAGCTGGCCGAAGACCAGAATCTCGTGATCTACGTCGACAAGGCTGGTTCTTTGACGACACCTTACATTGTACGTGCGAAGAACGGAGAAATGGTTGATACCATCTTCATGAAGGAGGCACTCTCAGCAGACCCAACTACCCTGCAGGACGTTATCCAATATACCCGCGAACATTTCCCTGCCAAGAGCTATGGCCTCCTGCTCTGGGGACATGCATCCGGATGGCTGGTGAGCACCAAAGACTCTATCTCAAGAACCCGTGGGAGCTCCATCCTGGAGCCAAAAGCCTATGGGGGGGCGACGGGCAATAATTCCAGCAGCTCATCAGGCAACTACTGGATGAATATCGTGCCGATGGCGAAGGCCATACAAAACGGCATGGGGTCCAATCATCTGAGTTTCATCTTCGGCGACTGCTGCAGCTTTGGTTGTCTGGAGGTAGCCTACGAACTGAGAAATGTTACCGACTATGTTATCGGCTCACCAGCAGAGGTTCCTGATATGGGAGCTCCCTTCGACCTTATCGTTCCGGATATGTTTCTCGAGACGGATAATTTCTATGCCAAGATCATCGACCATTATTTCGACTATTATCTGGATATCTTCAAGAACAATCCTCAATATTATAACAAAAAAGTAGGTGACCTGGCTGGTTACAGCGTACCCCTGGCAGTTGTCAAAACCTCTGGGCTCGACAATCTGGCCTACGCCACTTCCACCCTGCTGGGTACTATCGCTGAGAAGGTGAGCACTTCTGGTTCTCTCGATCTCGACAAGGTGATGTACTACGCCATATCCCAAAAGAAGTATTCCTACGATATGTATCATGTATTCAAGAAGAACACTTCCGCTGCTGATTTTGACACGTGGAAAGCCGCCTTCCTTCAGGCTGTTCCTTATCGTCTCTTCTCCATGAAGTGGATGACTGAGATATCAAGTCTGAGGAACGAGATGGAAAATTTCGACGCCACGAAGGACGATTGTGGGGTTGTCAGCATGTTCTTCCCTTCTACCTATTATAATGGTACCAATCCCAATTGGAATAAAGCCATCCAACAGTACCAGTGGAACAATGTGATCCACTGGGAACAGTATGGTTGGTAAACAATCCGGAATCAGAAAGAATCAGAACGGTAACGGGCCGTTGTTCTGTGGGGGCAGCGGTGCGCCTCCAGCAAAGGGGTCATAGCCTTCAGGCATTTCAGGAGGCGTATTGTTACTGCCATTGATTTTCGAACCTACGATCTCGCCGCCACCTATCGGCGCACGGTTACCCAGACTCTTGTCCTCAGGATTCTCAAAACGGGTATACTCCCCACGGAAAGTCAGCAGCACATCACCCGTCGCACCCTTACGATGCTTGGCGATAATGATCTGCGCCATACCATGTAGGTCGCGCCCATTGTCATCCTGATAGATGTGGTAGTACTCAGGACGATGCACAAAGATCACCATATCCGCATCCTGCTCGATGGCTCCCGACTCACGCAGGTCGGAGAGTTGCGGACGCTTGCCCTCGAGCCCCTCACGACTCTCTACACCACGGTTCAGCTGACTCAGTGCGAGGATAGGAATATCGAGCTCCTTGGCCAGACCCTTCAGCGAACGCGAGATGGTCGACACCTCTTCCTGTCGTGAGGAGAAGCGCATACCATTGGCATTCATCAGCTGGAGGTAGTCGATCATAATCAGTTTCACACCGTGTTCACGTACCAGACGGCGTGCCTTCGTTCTCAGCTCAAACACTGAGAGTCCTGGGGTGTCGTCGATATAGAGCGGTGCTCCCAAGAGATTATTGATACGTTTGTCGAGTCGCTCCCACTCGTCACGCTGCAGCTGACCGTTCAGAATCTTCGAGCCCTGAATCTCACAGACATTGGAGATGAGACGGTTCACCAACTGAACGTTCGACATTTCAAGCGAGAAGAAGGCCATCGGCACACGGAGGTCAGCAGCGATGTTCTTCGCCATCGAGAGTGCGAACGAGGTCTTACCCATCGCAGGGCGCCCAGCGATAATCACGAGGTCGGAAGCCTGCCAACCGCTGGTGATGTCATCAAGCTTGTAATAGCCCGTCGAGACACCCGTCAATCCGTCAGTATTCGCAGCAGCCGACTGTATCACCTTCAGCGCCTGTGAGATGACAGGGTCGATGGCGGTATAGTCCTTCTTCATATTACGCTGCGAGAGTTCGAAGAGCGAGCCCTCAGCCTCCTGCATCAGATCCTCTACGTCGATGGTCTCGTCGAAAGCCTTTGTCTCAATCACACTGGCGAAGGATATCAGCTGTCGTGCGAGTGACTTCTGCGCCACGATATTGGCGTGATACTCGATATTGGCTGATGATGCCACACGGGAGCTGAGTTCTGCCACATAGGCAGGACCACCCACTTCCTCAAGGTTGCCCGTCTTGGCCAACTGCTCGGTAACCGTCAGCACGTCTAC
>JAEETB010000297.1 GCA_016286575.1 Prevotella sp. | reverse complement strand
GTTGCAGTGTTGCAGTTCCAAAACAGATTCTATGATAGTCAAAAATTAACTCTATATTTATATATAAATATAGAAGTATTTTTAGGGTATGGGAAAAGCCTTTCGAGAACTGCAACACTGCAACGCGCACAAATCTTGTCTTGGTCTTGAAAAAAAACAGAAAATAGTTTGCTCAAGATTCGTAGACCGCAATGAAAAGATTGTACCTTTGCACTGTCAATGAAAAAAGACGAAATTTGCGACCTAACTGGGCAACAAAAATTTCCTAGCGCGCAGGCAACTGTTTCCTAGTAAATCCGCAAAACAGAGTCTAATCGGCGACAAGTAAAATTAATTAACAATTTATTAACCATTAAAATCAGAATTGAATTATGGCATTGAAAGTAAAGGCAGTTGAAAGACTGGTAAAGTTTAACAAAGAAGACGCTGGTGTTTACCGCTACGTGATGTCACCCGAGCTCTACATCGCGCTGAGTCAGGCCAAGGTGATCCGCGAGGCAGCTCTCCGCTCGGGCGTGAGCCAGGGTGTGATGAAGGCCTGCTGGGACGCAGCCGGTGAGGTGATCAAGGCGTGGGCAACCGAAGGTCACTCTGTGGCGCTGCCCGGACTCGGCACCATGCGCTTCGGCCTGCGCGCCAAGTCGGTCGAGAAGGTAGAGGACGTGAAGGCTGGCCTCATCTCAAGCCGCCGCATCATCTTCACCCCGACGCAGGATCTAAAGGACGAGCTGGCCGACACCGCCATCCAGATCACCTGCTACGACCGCAACGGCGACATCGTGAAGCGTGTCACCTCAGCCGACGCAGGTACGGTAGAGGATCCCGAGGGCGAGGGCACCTCAACCAGTGACAACGGCGGCGGCACTGGCGGTGACAACAACGGCGGTGGCGGCAACTCGGGCGGCTTTGACACGGGAAGTTAAGGCGATTAAACATTAAACATTAAACATTAAACATTAAAGATTAAACATTAAACATTCTTGGCGGAGCCAAGCGGCAAAGCCGAGCGAAACATTAAACATCTTATGACAAAGAAGGAAACTTTGAAGTGGACGCTGCAGATCATTGCATCAATCATCTCGGCAGTGCTGACAGCACTCGGAACGACCTCGTGCATGGGGGTGTAGGCCCCGAAACCTGAAAGAAATCTCTCGCTCGGATTCAAGCGGGAGATTTTTGATTTCCGTCGGTTTTCGTCGAAAATATCCTAGGAAGTCGTCGAAAAGGATTTTGAGGCTCGCGATTATCTCCTTACCTTTGCAGCGTCGAAAAGAACAGAAGTTTTTTAGATAATAAGAACAAAAGAACATAAAAAAATAAAAAGATAGATATGAAACAGGTAAGAGTTTTTTTCGCAGCAATCGTGATGATGATGACATCACAGGTAATGATGGCCCAGACGACGGTGAAGGGCGTGTTGATGGACGAGACGCTGGGCGAGGCTGAGCCTTTCGCCACAGTCCGCGTGTTCAAGGCGGGCAAGACGCAGAAGCCCGTCGCCATGTTCCTGACCAACGAGAACGGTGAGTTCAAGCAGGAGGTGAAGGGCAAGGGTCGCTTCGACATCGTGTTCAGCAGCATCGGCAAGAAGGATCTGAAGCAGACCGTCACGCTGGGGCAGGAGAACCCGCTCGACATGGGTACCTTATATATCAAGGAGAATGCCACGATGCTGAAGGGCGTGGAGATCGTCGCCCAGAAGCCGCTGGTGAAGATGGATGTGGACAAGATGAGCTACAACGTGGCTGAGGACGAGGACTCGAAGTCGAACACCGTGCTCGACATGCTACGCAAGGTGCCGATGGTAACGGTCGACGGACAGGACAACATCAGCGTAAACGGCTCTTCATCGTTCAAGGTCTACGTGGACGGCATGCCCAACGCCATGTTCTCGTCAAACCCCTCGATGGTGTTCAAGAGCATGCCCGCCACCGCCGTGAAGAGCATCGAGGTGGTGACCAACCCGGGTGCGAAGTACGACGCCGAGGGTGCAGCCGGTATCCTGAACATCGTGATGAACAAGCAGAACCCGCAGGCCGCGCAGAGTCTGAACGGCTACAACGGAACGGTGCGCGCTTCAGCCGGTACGAAGCAACTGGGAGGAAGCGTGTTCATCAACGGACAGCAGGGCAAGTTCTCATACAGCGCCAACGTGATGACCTCGTATAACAAACCCGGAAACACGATGACTGAGACTGAGCAGATACAGACGAACGGCAACAGCCAGCTGCTGACATCGGACAACGACCTGAAGACGCCGTTCACAATGGGAAGTCTGACGATGGGCTACCAGATCGACTCGATGAGCGTGCTGAACCTCACGGCACAGGTCAACTCGATGTCGATGAAGACCACGGGTACCTCGATGACCACGATGAGCGGACCTGCCTACGGCGACGGCTTCAGCTACGGCAGCTCGACGGATATGAAGAACTCGCGCACCTCGTTCAACGGCAGCCTCGACTACCAGCGCTTCTTCAATCGCGACCACACACAGTCGCTGGCTCTGACCTACCAGTTGGAGTACAGTCCTGCCAAGACGGAGATGACCAACCTCTTCAATACGCAGTCGACAATCATGGATCTGACCAACCGCTACTCGGAGAGCAAGAACAAGACGACGAGCCATACCTTCCAAGTGGACTACACCATGCCCATCGCAACAGGACAGACGCTGAGCCTCGGAGGCAAGCTGCAGCTGCACGACGCCACCGCCGACTCGAAGTACTATCTGAAGGACGTCTACGATCCCAGCTCGAGCAGCGACTATGAATACAAGAACTCGATCCTTGCAGGCTACGGCGAATATGCCGGCAACTTCAACAAGGTGGGCGTGAAGGCTGGCGTGCGCTACGAACACACCTGGCAAGACGTAGAGTACCATCTGGGCAACGGCGAGGACTTCAAGAAGAACTACGGCAGCCTCGTGCCGACAGCCAGTCTGCAGTACACCCTCTCGCAGGGCTCGAACCTCGGTCTGACCTACAACATGCGTATCTCGCGACCTGGTATCAGCTACCTGAATCCCTATGTGGACAAGACCAACCCCATCGCCCTCAGCTATGGTAACCCGGAGCTCGACGTAGAGAAGAACCACAACGTGTCGCTCGTCTACAACCTCTTCACACCGAAGCTGATGGTGAACCTGAACCTGCACCACAACTTCGTGGACAACGCCATCTCGCAGTACAGCTTCTACGACGCAGAGGGTCTGCTGAACACGACCTACGGTAACATCGTGAAGCGCCACCAGACGGGGCTGAACGGCTACGTGAACTACCTGATGACCAAGAACACACGCATCTTCTTCAACGGTGGTCTGAACTACACAGACCTGCGCAGCTCGGCTCTCGACCAGAGCAACAGCGGATGGACAGCCAACGCGATGGTCGGACTGCAGCAGACCCTGCCCTGGGACCTGAAGCTCAGTGCCTTTGCCATCACCTCGACCAAGAGCTACACCCTGCAGGGATGGAGCGGCGGATTCAACCTGCTGACAGCCAGTGTGTCGAAGTCACTGCTGAAAGACAAGCTCACCATCGGCGTGCAGGGAATCCTCGGACTGAACAAAGGCGGCAAGCTGAACATCGAGAGCGAGAATCGCGGCAAGGACTTCGTCAGCCGCTCAACCATCAAGGTGCCCATCTACGGTGTGACCTTCACCATCAGCTACACTTTCGGAAACTCAAACATCCGTGCCAAGCAGCACACCACCCGCGTACAGAACGACTACATCGAGCAGCAGTCGCAGGG
>JAEETB010000296.1 GCA_016286575.1 Prevotella sp. | reverse complement strand
AAGGTGATACCACAGGCATCCATGAAGCGAAAAGAGAGGGAGTGGGCCGTGAGGAATGGTACACCCTGCAAGGCCAGCGCGTAGTTAATCCAGGTAAGGGGCTTTACATCCGTAATGGTAAAAAGGTCGTGATTAAGTGAGCATAAAGCTGAGCTCGCTCATGCTTTATCGAACGTGAGCGAGCTCGAGCGTAGCTCAAGGTCGTGATTAAGTGAGAAAAATGATTAATGCCATTAAGGTAGTCAAGACAATTATACTATGTAGTCTGCTAGCCATGCTGCCACTTTTGGCACAGGCCGACGCCAAAGCAAAAGAAAAGACCTGCCCTATCGTCAGAATTGAGACAGAGAAGTTGCCTGGCCTGAATGTTCCTCGAAGCGGGCACTCGGCATTCATCGTGAATGGCGAGCTGACAGTAGTTGGCGGACATACTTCTGGCTTTAAGTTGACTCCCACAGCCGAATACTTCAAGGATGGAAGATGGCATCTGCTCCAGACGGTCTATCCTCATGATGGCGGATTCTCCGTTGTCCTCCAATCAGGCAAGGTGCTCTTGGCAGGAGGTTTCAAGGACAACTTAGGCATCGGCCAGAGTTATGAGGTGGAAATGTATGATCCCGTCGCCCACCGCTTCGACGGCTTCGGCTGTCTTGACCAAAAGCGAGCTTCTGCAGCAGCTTTGGAACTGGATAGCGGACGTGTACTGATTACGGGCAACTGGTATGCTGACGATGGAATGGAGGTTTTCGACGGGCATCATCGTTTCAATCATCTCAAGCCCATTCATCAACCCCGCTATCTGCCTCATCTTTTCAGGACTTCAGATGGTGACGTGATGATGGTTGGTTTCTTAGATAATAGAGGTAAAAAGCTCGATTCCCTCATTGTGGAACGCATGAAGGGCGAGGCTTTCAGAGCTCCTTTGTTTGACAATTGGCGGCCTCTTCATTGCGAGATACCATTACATGGTGATGACAGTTTTATTGGCGATAGGGAGAAAGGCGACTATGCCTATCTATTACCAGTCAGGAACAAAGATGGTCAGGTAGCCATTGCTGAAGTGCGCGATACTGTCTTCTCTCTCCTCCCTACAGACAGCCCCGTGCCTACAGTAAGCCCGTGGGGCGAGGTTTACTATTATTCGCCCTTCTATGCTGACCGCCTGCATCAGCGTGGCTATGTGATGGGCTGCGATAGTACGGGACGACAATATGCCCTCTGTGTGGAATACGCCAGGGTGCCTGCACAGTTGACACTCTATCATACCGACCCGTTGACAGATACCATTGCCTTAACCATCCCAGTCATGACGGATGACGGCAATCTGATTTTAACAGGTGTCAAACCTATCGACAAGTACAACTTCAATTTTAATCCGACATCCCAAATCTGGCTACTGTGTTTCAACGAAGAAAGCCTGACAGCCGCAAGCCACGCCAAAGGCTGGCTATGGGTCGGATTGTGCTTAGTCGTACTTATCATGATTATGACAGGCATCGTCCTGAGAAAGAAACCATCGCCAGCATCGAAGCAAACGTCAGAACCTCAGTCCATCGTTGATGACGAACTCATGAATCGTATCATCCAACTCATGGACACGAAAAAGCCATACCTTAGTAGTGAACTGAAGGTGTCAGACCTGGCCAACATGCTCGGCACCAGCAGCCGTAATATCTCTGACTGTATCAAGCATTCGACAGACAAGACCTTTGCTAACTTCATTAATGCTTATCGTATTGACTATGCTAAGCAGTTAATGCGCCTCCAGCCTAACATGAAAATCACAGAAGTATTCCTAAGTTCAGGCTTTGCCAACGAAACGACATTCTTCCGTATATTCAAGGCTGTCACAGGCATGACGCCAAACGAGTGGAAAGCTAACGTGCAATCACCATTATCCTGAAAATAAGTAGAAATCGACTAACATTTTGTGCAGTGTTAGTAGATTTGCTAAAATTGTTAGTCCGCCTATCACAACTTTTTCATATATTTGTGGCAAATTGGAACTAGGTAATTACTATTAATTTTAAATTTTAGCTTATGAATATTTTTACACAAAAAAAGATTTGGCTGTCTATAGTCATGACACTGGCAGTCTGTACGGCTTTTGCTCAACATGGAATGGGAGCATTTGATGTAGAACCAGGTACGAAGGGAGCACTTCCTAAAACTCCCACAGTGGCCCCTGCTCAAGAAGGGCAAATCAAGTGCCTGGAACTATATTGCGTGGGGGTTAGTTATACAATTAATGGGTATCATTATGTAAAGGCCGACCTTAGGTGGCCAAGTTCATGGAGTATGGATGGCCTCGAATCTCTGGAAGCGACTTCCTGTACAGTTCAATATCGTCAACATGGAACAACAGATTGGATAAAATATGAGGATTTTAAGGCTCGAACCGATGATGGGGGACTCATCACAGGCTGCTCTCCATCCTTAGATTATAGTCTTACCGATTTCCGGCTTGTGCTTCACGGTGGCAAATATGACGGCTGGGTGTCTAATGTTGTCACAGCCAAATCTCCATCGATGTATTCCGGTGATATAAAATGGGGTGTCAACAATTGGGTAGACTATAATATCGTAGGAAAAGAGGTCGGTAATGATTTTACTGTAGATGTGGGGACCTATAAAGATGATGACGTCGCTTATTATACTACTGATGACGGTTACTATACCTATCAATGGTATCGCAGGAATCCCAATACATGGGAAATGACAGCCATTAGTGGTGCTACAAAAAGAGCCTATACTCCAGTCACTGACGATGCAGGATATGAACTCGTGGTCGATGTTAGCGGCGATGACATACACTGCAGCTTTACGCTTCGTTACAATTTTGGTATGACTTACTTGGCTGTCCAAGGTTCAGTGGAGCAGTTCTTTGACGATGGATTCATATTGAACACGGACTATATTCTGCCTGATCCCAAGAATAATCTCATCATGGTGAACGCTCGGGATTGGGGCGAGGACCACAAAAACGGCGAGACGATGGATGTCACTGAGCGTAAACCCGGACAATATGCCATCCGTATGGATAAGGATGACTATTCCTATCGTATGATAAATATTGCAGGTTCAGGTTATACATTGGCATTTGTCTATAATATGGGTAATCCAGAGCCGACATATCGTGAGGCTCAGTTGTTGACAGATCGTTATATTGGGCAGTTTAACGTGAAGGCTCAACTCAATGGGGTGGATGTCCCAGAAACGACCATTGATGTGCTGACAAAGAATATTGATGGCAAAGAAACGGTTGTCGCTTCAAAGTCATTCGCCGAACTGGGACGGGATATGGTTCCATTCGAACTTTATAAAGGAACATATTACCTAAAGGCGCGTAAGACTGATGCTGCGATGGAAACTTACTATCCCAGCACTTTGCTGTGGTCTGAGGCAGAGGCTATTTCTCCCCAGATAGGATCATCACAACAAGGACAGTCTGGTGGTAATGAATCTGGTCAACAAGGTGAGGGTAGTGAAGGTCAATCTGGTACTCCAGAGGGAGGTGTTGCTGAGCAATCTGGGCAAAAGGAAGGTGCCTCTACAAGAGGGTATGAGGTAGATATGAATGAAGGAGGCTCCTCTATACCAACTTTTACCATTGCTATGCTCGCTACTCCTGCTCCTCTGACAGGTATTGGAGTGATTGAAGGAACAGTCGTGTTAAATGAACCAGCCGCTGGTACTCGTGGTGATAGTGAAGCTGAGACTGAGACATGTAAGGTTTATCTGAAAGCAAAAGATG
>JAEETB010000295.1 GCA_016286575.1 Prevotella sp. | reverse complement strand
GCTTGACGCTCTTGCAGCTCCTCATCACTGACTTTATTCAGGAAATCACCACTGTTCAGAACTTTGAAGAGCAGCTTATCACCCTCCTCACCGTATTTACCCATCAGGGTTCCAAGGGTTTCCATTGCAGGCGTCTCTATCTGCTGGAAGCCATATAGCTGGTATACCTGTTTGATGGTATCGAAAATATAGTTGCGCTTGGCCATCTCAATCGGAGAAAAGTCGCGCGTTCCTTTAGGAATACTTGGTTTTGCCATATCTGTTATTTGGGGCACGGATGACACGGCTCTTTCAGAGACACGGCCAAATATTAAAGCCTTGTTAATCTGTGTAATCCGTGCCTATTAATTATTTACGGACTATCGTTTGCTCTCTATCCGGTCCAATAGAAATGATTTTAATTGGTGTCTCAAGCTGCTCTTCCAGGAATGCGATGTAATCGCTGAATTCCTTGGGGAACTGATCCTCAGAAGTAAACTTCGTCATATCGGTCTTCCATCCTGGCAGTTCCTTGTATACAGGCTCGATACCTTCTTCAATGTTATAGGGGAAATAATCGATTTCAACGCCGTTCTGCTTATAAGCCACACATGCCTTGATGGTATCGAAGCCATCGAGCACGTCGCTCTTCATCATGATAAGCTGGGTTACGCCGTTTACCATGATAGAATAGCGCAGAGCAACCAGATCGATCCATCCGCAACGGCGCTCACGACCAGTCACTGCACCATACTCATGACCCAGATCACGAATGGTCTTACCCGTTTCATCGAACAGTTCTGTGGGGAACGGACCAGCACCTACGCGTGTGCAATAAGCCTTCATGATGCCATAGACATCACCGATTTTGTTGGGACCAATACCAAGACCCGTACATGCACCGGCACAGATGGTATTTGAAGAGGTCACGAAGGGATAGCTGCCAAAGTCCACATCGAGCATCGTACCCTGGGCACCTTCACAAAGAATGCTCTTGCCACTCTTCAGGATATTGTTGATCTCATGTTCTGAATCTACAATGGGGAACTGACGCAGATATTCAATACCCTCCAGCCACTTCTTCTCAACCTCAGTAATATCATAGTCGAAGTTGAGCGATTTCAGAATGGACTCATGACGAGCCTTGGCCTTGGCATATTTTGCTTCAAAGTTTTCGAGTATATCGCCTACCCTCAGACCGTTACGACTGACTTTGTCTGTATATGTAGGGCCAATTCCCTTGCCAGTGGTTCCCACCTTATCCTTACCTTTCTGAGCCTCGTACGCAGCATCCAGCACACGATGGGTAGGCATAATCAGATGAGCCTTCTTAGAGATATGCAGGCGAGAATGCAGATCGTGTCCACTGGCTTCGAGCGCTTTTGCCTCCTCCATGAAGAGATCGGGAGCCAGTACCACACCATTACCGATGATATTAACCTTACCACCCTGGAAGATGCCCGATGGAATGGAACGGAGCACATACTTCTGGCCCTCAAACTCCAATGTATGACCAGCATTCGGACCACCCTGGAAACGGGCAACAACATCGTACTTGGGAGTTAAAACATCAACTACCTTACCTTTTCCTTCGTCGCCCCACTGCAAACCGAGCAGGACATCAACTTTACCTTTGTTCATAATTTCGATTTATCAATTTTTACTTTCTTGTTCTTTTCTCTCTCTTGCTTCTTGCGCTTGGTAATCATAGTCTGGCAAGTACTGCAGACACCATATATATACAAGGTGAAGCCGTCCTTACGGAAACGCTTCAGATGCAGATTCTCTACAGCCATCTTGATTTCAGGCGACTTAATCTCCGTCACCTTACCACACATCGTACAGATCTGATGGCAATGGTTGTTGTTATCATAACAGGCTTCATATTTCGTAGCCCCATGAAAACGATGGCGAGTAACCAGTCGCAACTCAAGAAACAGGTTGATGGTGTTGTAAAGTGTTGCTCTGGCCACAGGAAATCCCAACTCCGTTGCAAGTTTGTCGTTTAGTTCTTCCAGGGTGAAATGCCCATTAATGCCGTAGATGGCTTTCAATATCGTGTAGCGTTCAGGTGTCTTGCGATGATTATTCATCTCAAGGTAGTTATCCAGTATACGCACAACCGCTTCCAGTCTACTTGCTTTCATCTGATTTCCACAAAACCGTACAAAGGTACATGTTTTCAGGGAAACGAAAGAAATATTATTTATAAAAAATCTAAATTGATGGATTTTAATGCGCTTTTGGCTAATCGTTCGTATACTAAGCCTAATTCTGCGAAGTGCTGGAGACATGACAGAGCTGCCTTTCTGACAGGCAGACTGCTACCCTGTAAGGCGGCCAAAGTCTGATCGATGAATTCGTTGATTCCTCGTTCGTTAGGCTCCTGTTTGTTCATAAACAGACGCGACAAGACGTGGAAGCCACAGAGCTGGTAGAGTTCTTTTTCTGACGCCATCCAGTTATAGGCCTTTTCTGGAGCATACGGCAGATACTGATACAGGTTGAAAGCGGCCTGCTCTGCCATTTCCTGGGTATCGGTCTGTTCCATCCAGATATCGATGACTTCGGGCAAAACCTTCTCTGCGGGCATGATCATCGTGGCTAAGATCTTACACTCACGGACATTCTCCTTCCAAAGGGCGATGGCCAGATCGTATCGGTCATCGAGTGTTGAACACTTGACATGGGCCAGTTCATCAGCCATTTCACGAAGTCTTGGCAAGGTGGCTCCCCAGTTCAGTTTATAGCCGACGCCCTTGTCACGCATGGATTTGGCGATAGCGCCATCCATCATCTGACGGAATGATTGCTTGATGTCCTTAACCTGACTGTTGATATCCATATGATGATTATATTAAGGTGGCGTATTCTGAACTGTAACGAAGCATCTGATGGGCATAACCCTCGCTGTAGTTCACCTGAATGTCACAAATCTCGCCGTTGGCATCGTATACTGGCAACAGCTGGGGATTGATGAAACCCTTATAAGGTGCCAGGTTCAGACGCTGGTAACGCTCCAAGACCTCAGCATGGAGCTGGGGATCTACTTTCACGGCATATTGCTCTACCAGCTGACGGGCTGCCTCGAAGTCACCCTCACTCTTGATACGTTGCACCTCTGCAAGAAGACTGGCGATGAGTCGACGCAGTTCTTCGTAATCCGTGATCTCAACGTAGGTTTTACCCTCACGCTGGATCAGTTTGATGACATCTCCCTTTTCATAGCACCAATGGGCTATCAAGGCACGGTTGCGCATGTGGGCTTCCTCAATCTGATGACCTGGTGTGATACGGATCAGCTGTGTCATCAGACCATTCATCATATAGGTATAATACTGCGACTTATACGCTTCTTCATCAGGAGTCAGACCTAATTCCACAAGCTTTTTGTCTGCGATATAATACAGCCCGAAGAGGTCTGCCCTCGCCTCTTCTATCGTGTTACCGTATGCCTTCAGTGCGTCAGGATCCACTCCTGGTAGCAGTTGTCCACTACCATGTCCGAGACACTCATGCAGATCGGTGTGCAAATCATCACAGATATCACCATATTTCTCGATGATTCCGAGTGTTTCTTCGTCGATGACGAACTCTTCCTTGAAACCGTTGCCATGAGCAGCTTTGTTGTAGGCATCGGTAATATTGCTGATGGTAATACTCTTGCTGCCATACTGAGCCCTGATCCAGTCTGCATTGGGAAGGTTGATACCAATCGCTGTCGACGGGTATTCATCACCGCCCAACATCGCTGCACAGATGACATTGGCTGAGACACCTTTCACAACAGGCTTACGGAATCGGGGATCCAC
>JAEETB010000294.1 GCA_016286575.1 Prevotella sp. | reverse complement strand
AAGCAGACATGGTCATATCAATCATCAGGACCTCGAGCGTGAACACCAGTCCGGCTATCGGTGCCTTGAAGATACCGGCAATGGCACCAGCCGCACCACAGCCCACTAACGTCATCAGCATCTTACGATCCATATGAAACAACTGCCCAAGATTTGAGCCAATGGCAGAACCTGTCAGCACGATGGGCGCCTCTGCTCCCACAGAGCCACCAAAGCCAATGGTGATGGCAGAGGCTATCACTGATGACCAGCAGTTATGAGACTTCAGTCTCGACTTGTTAGTAGAGATGGCATACAAGATGCGCGTAATACCATGCGATATATTATCCTTGACGATATAACGGACAAAGAGGGAAGTCAGGTAGATTCCCACCACAGGATAGACCAGATAGAGCCAGTTGGCATGGGTGCGGTCGAATGAGCTGGTCAACAGCAACACAATCTGGTTAATGATCCAGTGAAGTAAGAAGGCAGCGACAGCAGCAAAGAAGCCGACAATGAGTGCGAGAATGATCATAAACATCTTCTCACTCACATGCTCCACTCGCCACTCATGCAACTGCTGAAGCCACATCGGTCTACTGATTCCTTCCAATTTTATTTCCTTATGATAGTTACTTCACCGTTCTCTTTCAGCTTGATAATGCTGGATGGTGTATGGGGCTTATGCTCCTGACGACGACTCCAACAGACATAGTCCACTGCCTCAATAATCCGAGGGTCAATATCACAATAGTTCTGGGCTGCAGGTTCGCCACTGATATTGGCTGAGGTTGAGACGATGGCCTTCTGAAAACGGTAGCACAGCTCCTTTGAGAAAGGCTCATTGGTAATCCTCATACCCACACTACCGTCTTCGGCTATCAGGTTCTCAGCCAGATTGACAGCTCCATCAAGAACCAGTGTGGTTGGTTTGGCATCGCTATCCTTCAGACCATCGACAAGCTGCCAGGCCACATCGGGCACATGTCTGAAATAACGCTGCATACGGGCGTCAGAATCCACCAGACAAATCAATGCCTTTGAGTCTTCACGCTGTTTAATCTCATAAACACGCTTCACAGCCTCGGCATTGGTAGCATCACAGCCGATGCCCCATACAGTATCAGTCGGATAGAGAATGACTCCACCCTTACGCATGGTTTCAACAGCCTGTTTAATATCTTCTTCTCTTGTCATCTCCAAACATCTTAGCGGTTCAGCAGAAAACGCTCTGCCAAAATGGCTGCCTGACAGCCAGAACCTGCTGCCGAAATAGCCTGACGGAACACAGGATCAGCACAGTCACCAGCAACAAAGACACCAGGAATTTTGGTCTCCGGTGTACCATCAATCTTCTTCAGATAACCCACCTCGTCGGTTTCAAGCCATTCCTTGAAGATGTCGGTATTGGGTTTATGACCAATAGCGAGGAAAAAACCGTCAATCTGAATATCAACCAACTCCTCATCAGGTTCACCTTTGCGTTTGACCAGATGAGCACCCTCCACGCCATTCTCGCCGTACAATCCGATGGTGTTATGCTCAAACAGAATTTCAATATTCTCACGCTCCATCACGCGCTGCTGCATCACCTTCGAAGCTCTTAAGAATGGTTTACGCACGATAAGATAAACTTTCTTTGCCAAGCCCGACAGATAGAGTGCATCCTCACAGGCAGTATCGCCACCACCAACTACGGCCACCGTCTTCTTGCGGTAAAAGAAACCATCACATGTGGCACAGGCCGAAACGCCCTGTCCGTTATACTTGCGCTCATCATCCAGTCCAAGATACTTGGCTGAAGCTCCCGTTGCGATAATCACAGTGTCAGCCTCAATCTCTGTACCGTCATCTGCTGTACAGATATAGGGAGCCTTCGAGAAATCAACCTTTACAATCTCACCATTACGAACATCAGTACCGAAGCGCTGGGCCTGCTCCAACAGATCCATCATCATCTGGTTACCATCCACACCCTGCGGATAACCAGGGAAATTCTCTACCTCTGTGGTCTGTGTCAACTGACCACCGGGCTGCATACCACTGTACTCAATAGGACTGAGGTTGGCACGACTGGCATAAATGGCTGCGGTATATCCAGCAGGTCCGCTACCGATAATCAAACATTTAGTCTTTTCCATATTTCAATTCTCATTATTTACGGATACAATACGGCTACAAAGGTACAAATAATATTTGGGACTCACAAACATTGAATCCCAAAAAAGTGAAATTTTATTTTTTGTATTTATTTTATTAAACGGAAAAGCCTCACAACTGGGATAGTCCCTTGTGAGGCTTGACTTTATTTAGGCTGTAAATCCGCATACTCACGGGCGACGTTCTCGATGCAGGGACACGCCTTCAGGGGGTTCAGGTCGTGATGGCCTACAATCACGGCGCGGGGGTAACGCCGGTGGAGATCTTCGAGCAACTGTCGCATGGCAGCCTTCTGCTCAGCGGTACGCGTGTCGGCGGGTTGACCGCGGATGTCGAGCCCACCCTCGTAGCAGACGCCAATCGAGTGGGCGTTGTGGTTCACACAGTGGGCACCGACCATCCATTCAGGCCTTCCGGACTCGATCTCTCCGTTACGACGGACGACGTAGTGGTAGCCGATGCCGAGGTGGAATCCCCTATCGCGGTGCCACGTATCGATCTGAGCCGCCGACGACATCTGGTCAGGCTTCACTGCAGAACAATGAACAATGATTAACGTGATTGTTCTCATCCTTCTTCTTTGACTATTTCATGCAGCTCTGCACGAAAAAAGTGGTTATTACCAAGGTAATCAATGACCCCGCAAACTTCAGGATCTTACCAATCTGTGAACGCTTAAACTTAAACATTATACATTAAAGATTAAACATTAAAGATTAAATATTAAATATTAAAGATTAAATATTAAACATTAAAAATTAAACATTAAATTAAGCGATTAGCTTCCAGTGTCAAAGCCGCCGCCATTGCCGCCGCCGTTGTTGTCACCGCCGCTTGGGGCGGTGGTCTCTTCACCTTCCTCATCCTCGACATTCATCGTGTTGTCGTGAGTCTCCTCGAAGACCACGTCCTTCACGAGTGTCTTGGCGATGACGTACTTCTGCTTGATCGAGCCGTCGGCCTTCTTCTCCTGACCTACGACGACACGTTCGGTCTCGGGCTGGAACAGCACACGGCGCGTGGTGATCGTGGCCGCCGAACAGTCCTCCTTCTTCACAACGCCGATGGCGGAGAAACCGACCTTGAAGATACCGATGCCGTTGAGGTGGATCTTCTGGCCCAGCTCGAAGAAGTGCTTCATGGCCTCGCCCAGTTCCTGGAGCACGGCGATGATGTCACTCTTCTTCACCGATGCCTGTGTCTGGATAAACGACGCCAGCTCCTCGGTCTCAATAAACTTCGTGTCGTACACGGCCTGGGCATAGTACTTGCCGTAGGCCGCCGACTGGTTGTTCTTGTTCTGTGTCTTAATGTACTTCTGACTCATTTAAAATTAAACGTTAAAGATTAAACATTAAATTTGGGTCGGGTCAACTATGGGTCGTTCGAGTATCTCCTTGGGGTCGTTCGAGTATCTCCTTTCGCTCATGCTGACGTCTCCTTTCCCCCTATAGGAGGCATCTGCGTCACTCACGCAAGATATCTCTTTCACCCACGGAAGGCATCCCCTCGCCCAGGTTGCCGTTGCATCTCAAATGCAACGGCAAAATTACAACATTTCAGAAGGCCACTGTCCGACACCGTCCGACTAAGGTACGTCAATGCAGAATTTGTCCGACAAAAATTTCACGATATTGGGGCGTAGCAGTTTGTGCTTGGGTTTCCACCCCATCTGCTCCAGTT
>JAEETB010000293.1 GCA_016286575.1 Prevotella sp. | reverse complement strand
TCGTCGATGATGTTGTCAGCAATGTCTTGTTGTTAAAGATTTTGTTGTCAAACGAGAAATTTCAGGTATGTACGGCCAATAATGGAACGACCTGTATCGAGATAGCCAAGAAGGAGCATCCCGACTTAATTCTGTTGGATGTCATGATGCCCGATATCAGTGGCTTTGATACGGCTGTGATTCTGAAGAAAGATGAAGAGACCAAAGAAATACCCATTATATTCCTGACAGCCTTGAATACCCCTGCCGATTTGGTTCATGGTTTCAAGGTTGGTGCCAGCGACTTTTTGACGAAACCCTTCAACAAGGAAGAGCTTGTGATGCGTGTGATGCAGCAGATCTCTCTGGTAGCAGCCAAGCGTATTATTGAGCAGCAGAATGCCGAGTTGAGAGCCACACTGAGCAATCGTGACAAGATGTATTCTGTGATTGCCCACGATCTTCGTTCGCCTATGGCCAGCATCCGTATGGTGCTGAATCTTGTTGTGGCCTCAACCTCTCCAGAGTTGGTTGGTCCTGAGCTTTATGAACTCCTGGATAAGGCTAATAAAGAATCAGAGGATGTTCACGATCTGTTGGATAATCTGCTGAAGTGGACCAAGAGTCAGACGGGTCGTCTGAATGTCGTCATCCAGGATCTTGACTTGAATGACATTATTCCTGGTGTCGTAGATATCTTTGAAATGATTGCCCAGACCAAGCGTATCAAGCTGAATCTTCAGATGTCAGATAGTCCACTCGTTGTAACAGCCGACAATGATATGCTGAAGACTGTCGTGCGTAATTTCCTGTCGAATGCCATCAAGTTCTCACCTGAAGATTCATCTATCGAGATCATTATGACGAAAGAGGCTGAGTTTGCGAAAGTCAGTGTCAAGGATCATGGTGTGGGTATCGCACCAGACCGTCTGGGCTCTATCTTCCACAAGGGTGAGACAACCTATGGAACAGGTGGAGAGGAAGGTTCCGGACTTGGACTCCAGCTCTGTCAGGACTTCGCCAGAAAGATTGGTGGCGACTGTATGGTGGAATCAGTTGTAGGAGAGGGTAGTACCTTCAGTGTCCTGATTCCATTAAAGAAGGAATGATGATGGATACACCTATTTATATTATAGAAGAAACCCTACTTCGCCGCAATCTCAAGCTTATCGCTTCTGTTGCGGCGAAAGCCGATATAGAGATTATACTTGCCTTCAAGGCTTTTGCATTATGGAAGACGTTCCCTATCTTCAGGGAGTATATACATGCCACAACGGCCAGTTCTCTCTCTGAGGCCAGAATGGCTTTCGAGAAATTCGGGGCTCCGGCACATACCTATTCGCCTGCTTATACGGATGATGAGTTTGATGAGATTGTCAGCTGTTCCTCTCACCTGACGTTTAACTCGCTGACGCAGTATGAGCGTTTCCATCAGCGGGCAAAGACTGTTTCGATAGGTCTGCGCGTGAATCCTGAGTATTCGGAAGTTGGCACCCTGCTTTATAATCCTTGTGCGCCTGGAACGCGTTTCGGTGTGACTGCTGATAAATTGCCGGAACAGCTACCCGCAGATATGGAGGGATTCCATTGTCACTGTCATTGTGAGAGTGGGGCAGATGTGTTCCAACGAACCTTGACACATATAGAAGAGAAATTCTCACGTTGGTTCCCACAGCTGAAATGGATTAACTTCGGAGGTGGACATCTGATGACGCGCAAGGACTATGATGTGGATCTGTTGATCAGTATGATGCAGGATTTCCACAAACGCTATCCTTGGTTGAAGGTGATTCTGGAACCTGGTAGTGCTTTTGCCTGGCAGACTGGTCCGCTGATTTCCCATGTGGTGGATGTGGTTGAGGATAAGGGCATCAAGACAGCCATTCTTGATGTCAGTTTTACCTGTCACATGCCTGACTGTCTGGAAATGCCCTATTATCCAGATGTCCGTGGAGCCGAACATATTGAAGAGGGAATCGTAGATGAATCCCTAAATCGTAAATCCGTAAATCGTAAATCTGCAAATTGTGAATTTACGTATCGTCTTGGCGGCAACAGTTGTCTGAGTGGCGACTTCATGGGCTTTTGGCGTTTCCCGAAAGAACTACAGGTTGGCGACAAAGTGATTTTTGAGGATATGATTCATTATACCACTGTGAAGACAAATACCTTCAATGGCATTTCCCATCCTGCCATTGGTATTCTGCACGAAGATGGTCATCTGGAAGTTCTACGCCGTTTTGGCTATGAAGATTATCTGAATCGTATGGATTAAGTGCTTTAAAATGCCCAGTTTTCGATAAAAAGGCACTTTTTTTGAAAAAAAACTTAGAAAAAGTTTGCCAGTTCCGAAAAAAGTAGTACCTTTGCATCCGCAATCGAGAGAGATGGCCAAGGACAGCGGAATTTTCGCGCAAGCCGAGAGCAGAAAAAACTTGTTTTTATGCCGAGTCGCAGCCGAAAAAACCGATTGTTCGAAGAAAATGCGGAAATAGCTCAGTTGGTAGAGCACAACCTTGCCAAGGTTGGGGTCGCGGGTCCGAGTCCCGTTTTCCGCTCACTTGTTGAACAAAAAAGAGACATTAAGGAATGGCCTTAATGATTTAAATGCCCAGGTGGCGGAATTGGTAGACGCGCACGTTTCAGGTGCGTGTGCCGCGAGGCGTGCAGGTTCGAGTCCTGTTCTGGGCACTCTTTTTTATTCAGCTTTTTGTTGGAGAGGTGGCGGAATTGGTAGACGCGCTACTTTGAGGGGGTAGTGTCAATTGCGACGTGGGAGTTCGAGTCTCCTCCTCTTCACATTTTTGAAATTCTGCGGAAATAGCTCAGTTGGTAGAGCACAACCTTGCCAAGGTTGGGGTCGCGGGTCCGAGTCCCGTTTTCCGCTCTTTTTTTAGGAAAACAACAATCTTTTTCAAATGAATTTATACTTAAGATATTTTGACCGTGAAACGCTTGTTTCCACAGTGGA
This sequence comes from Prevotella sp., assembly GCA_016286575.1. Taxonomy (GTDB): domain Bacteria; phylum Bacteroidota; class Bacteroidia; order Bacteroidales; family Bacteroidaceae; genus Prevotella. Next base: position 912 of record JAEETB010000293.1, on the reverse strand, counting down.
TGAAGCCATAGACTTCCTGCGTTCAATCGATGAGATAGAGATGAACCCTCTCCTCGAGGCAGATATTCGTGAATATGCAGAGAGTGATGTGTTTTATCCCAAACGATATAAGATTCATCCAAGAGTCTATTTCATAATTATCAAAACTGATGCAGCAACTATGCAAGACTTCAAAGATAAGAAAGCCGTACACCCCGTCAGTGACATGGAGACAAAAGCACCTGTCCCAGCATTGGTTCGTCTGAACGAGATTCGTCCAGGCTGGTATGAGGGCGTTGTTGATTTCAAACGAGTCCTGCTCGTTCCTGGTACAGGAAAGTTCCAGTATCGTGATACGCAGTTCGTAGCTCGTGTGAAGGCTGTTTCCGGCATGGAGTGTTATGAGCGTATGATCGATCATCTTCGTGATAAGGTTGATGAGCGAAGCCAGTTCCCCTCAGCAAAAGGTAAGAATTTCAAGTTCCGTTATATAGGTAAAGCAAAAGATCAAGTCGATGAATAAGGTAATGCTAATAGGTAACGTTGGCCAGGAACCCGAAGTAAGATATGTGGAGCAGGGTGTGGCAGTAGCTCGTCTCAGACTGGCAACGACAGAGCGTGGTTATACGCTTCAGAACGGCACTCAAGTGCCCGATCACACTGATTGGCACAATGTTATCTTATGGCGACGACTGGCAGAGATTGTTGAGAAATATGTTCACAAAGGTGACAAACTCTATATTGAAGGTCGTATCCGCTATACTACATATGACGACAAACAGGGTCAGCGCAGATATGCCACAGAAATCTGGGCAGACAATATGGAAATGCTGACTCCGAAAACTAACGCAGACGATGGACTATCTTCAACAAATCCTGAGTGAAATACATTTCGTAGTTCCTACTACGGGTTCCATCATCTCAGGTGTCTTA
>JAEETB010000292.1 GCA_016286575.1 Prevotella sp. | reverse complement strand
ACAGGCCCTCCTTTACAGTAGCGGGAGCACCGTCAACCAGATCCTTAGCCTCCTTCAGACCAAGACCACAAGCCTCCTTAACGGCCTTAACGACCTGGAGCTTAGCAGCACCTGCTGACTTCAGAACTACGTCGAATGAAGTCTTCTCCTCAGCGGCAGCAGCCTCACCAGCAGCTGCGGGACCAGCAGCTACAGCAACGGCTGCAGCAGCAGGCTCAATTCCATACTCGTCCTTCAGGACTGTTGCCAACTCGTTTACTTCTTTTACAGTAAGGTTTACCAACTCTTCTGCAATAGCTTTAATATCTGCCATTTTTATTTAAAAATTTAATTGTTTTTACTTTAAACTTAAACTATAAACTCGCTTATTTGTTACGCTCAGCGATAGCGTCAAGCAGGCCGTGAATCTTGCCACCAGCATTCAAGCCAGATACAACGTTCTTGATCGGAGACTGCAGCAGAGCCACAACATCGGCGATAAGTTCGTTCTTGCTCTTGATTGCTACCAGCTCATCAAGCTTGTCAGCACCTACGAAGAAGCTCTCCTCAGCATATGCACCCTTCAGGGCGGGGATACCTTCCTTCTTGTACTCCTTGATCAGCTTGGCAGGTACGTTAGCTGTCTGTGTGAACATAACAGCTGTATTACCCTTCAGGCAGTCATACAACGGAGAAAAATCGATCTCAGAAGCCTCAAACGCCTTGTGCAGAAGTGTATTCTTCACAACAAGCAGTTTGATTTCGTTCTTGAAGCACTTGCGACGGAGGTCAGAGGTCTTCGCAGCATCCAGACCGGCAAGGTCTACCAGATAGAAATGAGGGAATGCCTTCAACTGCTCTCCGAGTTCTACGATGATAGTATCTTTTACTTCCTTTTTCATTTGTCTAATCTTTTAACGAGTTATTCAACTGATTTAGGATCTACCTTGATACCCATACTCATAGTGCTTGAGAGGAAAATACTCTTGATGTATGTACCCTTTGCGGCAGCAGGCTTCAGCTTGATAATGGTAGAGATGAACTCCTTAGCATTCTCAAAGATCTGATCGGGGGTGAAGGTAACCTTACCAATTGACGTGTGCACGATACCGGCCTTGTCAACCTTGAAGTCAATCTTACCCTGCTTAACTTCCTTAACTGCCTTAGCAACATCCATAGTAACAGTACCGCTCTTCGGGTTAGGCATCAGGCCACGGGGACCGAGTACACGGCCGAGGGGACCAAGCTTACCCATGCAAGACGGCATAGTGATGATCACATCAACATCTGTCCAACCGCCCTTGATCTTGTCGATATACTCGTCAAGACCAACATAGTCAGCGCCAGCTTCTTTTGCAGCAGCTTCCTGATCAGGAGTACAGAGAGCGAGCACGCGAGTAACCTTACCAGTTCCGTTCGGCAGCGATACGACACCACGAACCATCTGGTTAGCCTTACGCGGGTCAACGCCCAAGCGTACATCGATATCTACTGAAGCCTCAAACTTGGTGGTGGTAATCTCCTTCACCAATGCAGCGGCTTCTTTCAAAGAGTATGCTTTCCCTGCTTCAACCTTATCAGCTACCAACTTTTGATTTTTTGTCAGTTTACTCATTGTCTTAATTGAAGTTATTAATTATTTACCAGGGAAGTCCCCTTTTACAGTGATACCCATACTGCGGGCTGTACCTGCAACAAGCTTCATTGCTGATTCTACTGTGAAGCAGTTCAAGTCCTTCATCTTGTCCTCTGCAATAGCCTTTACCTGATCCCAAGTTACACTTGCAACCTTCTTACGGTTAGGCTCAGCAGAACCGCTCTTTACCTTAGCAGCCTCCTTCAGCTGAACAGCTGCAGGGGGAGTCTTCAGTTCGAAAGAGAATGACTTGTCAGTGTAATAGGTGATAACAACAGGAATAATCTTACCTGCCTTATCCTGGGTTCTGGCGTTGAACTCTTTGCAGAATCCCATGATGTTAATTCCCTTAGAACCCAGAGCAGGACCTACGGGAGGCGAAGGATTCGCAGCGCCACCTTTAATCTGTAATTTGATTAATCCAGCAACTTCTTTAGCCATTTCTGTTAATAATTTATTGAATTGTTATATAAGCCTTGGGAGTGGAAGCCTCCTGCGACCGTATATATAGAATCGGCATACCGTAACTTATGCCCTATTCTTTCTCTACCTGATTATAGTTAAGCTCCAGAGGTGTCTTGCGGCCGAAGATCTTCACCATCACCTTCAGCTTACGCTTCTCGCTGTTCACCTCCTCAATAACACCACTGAATCCGCTGAATGGACCGTCGGTGACCTTTACAGCCTCATCAACCATATAGGGAACACTGATATCATCACTCTTAATGACTGTCTCTTCAGCCGTACCGAGAATTCTGTTGATATCAGCCTGTTTTACTGGCGTAGGATTATCCATACCGCCCAGGAAACCTAATACATTAGGGATGAAACGCAAGGTATGCGCCATCTCTCCCTGAAGATTAGCCTCTACGAGGACATAACCCGGAAGGAACAGCTTCTCCTTGACAACACGCTTGCCATTGCGGAGCTGAGCATACTTCTCTGTCGGCAACAAGATCTGACCGACATTAGCTGCAAGCATATCATCACGCTTCATAAGGGCCTCCAGGTATTCTTTGACCTTGCCCTCTTTACCACTTACAGCACGAAGCACATACCATTTCATTCCTGATTGAGCCATCTCTTAAAGTATAACTTATTATCCGGGATAAACCATGCCCATTAAAGACCTGAATACAAAATCCATGGCCCATACCACCAATGCAATAATCAGTGAAGCGGAAAGCACTACCACTGCACTGTGCGTCAACTCTTTGCGCGTAGGCCATGTTGTCTTATGAGCTAACTCGTCATAACAAGCCTTGCAATAATTGATAAACTTCTTAAACATATCCTTTTCTATTTCTGGCACGGGAAGGAGGACTCGAACCCACGACCCTCGGTTTTGGAGACCGATGCTCTACCAACTGAGCTATTCCCGTAAGTAAGCCCCCACCCTGAAGCGGGGGCTTGATATTTGTACTAAGTTCTAGGAGTTCCTAGGCTATCCTAGGCCATTCTAGATACTAGGATTAATCCTCGTAAACCTCTGTGATCTGACCAGAACCAACGGTACGACCACCCTCACGGATAGCGAAACGCAGACCGGGGTTCAGGGCTACAGCGTAGATCAGCTCAACCTGAATCTCTACGTTATCACCAGGCATTACCATCTCAACACCTGCGGGCAGAGTAATCTCACCTGTACAGTCCATGGTGCGGAGATAGAACTGGGGACGATACTTGTTTCCGAATGGAGTGTGACGACCACCCTCTTCCTTCTTCAGAACGTAGATAGAAGCCTTGAACTTCTTGAAAGGCTTGATCTGTCCTGGGTGGCAGAGTACCATACCACGCTTGATCTCGTTCTTGTCGATACCACGGAGCAGCAGACCTACGTTATCACCAGCCTGACCCTCATCCAGAATCTTACGGAACATCTCAACGCCAGTAACAACTGACTTCTTGTCCTCACCGAGACCGAGCAGCTCAACCTCGTCACCTACGTGGATAACACCAGTCTCAATACGACCAGTAGCAACAGTACCACGACCTGTGATTGAGAATACGTCCTCAACAGGCATCAGGAAGGGCTTGTCAGTTGCGCGAGGAGGCTCCTGAATCCAAGTATCACAAGTATTCATCAGCTCCATAACCTTCTCTTCCCACTTAGCAACACCGTTCAGTGCACCGAGGGCAGAACCACGGATAATAGGAGTATCATCCTCGAACTCATACTGAGCGAGAATCTCCTGAACCTCCATCTCAACGAGCTCCAGCATCTCCTCATCCTCAACCATATCACACTTGTTCAGGAATACAACCAGACGGGGAACGT
>JAEETB010000291.1 GCA_016286575.1 Prevotella sp. | reverse complement strand
GCCTCGACCAGGTATTGGTAGAGGGTTGGAACGTAGGTTGGGAAGACTGGGCCAACATGTGGAAGCGCGATGTCTTCGACTTCGTGACCCCCTACCCCGATTTCGACATCCAGATGCTCAACGACTATGCCCACTCTAAGGGTGTGAAGATCCTGATGCACCACGAGACCTCGAGCTCTACCCAGAACTACGAGCGTCATATCAAGGAGGCTTACGAGCTGATGAACAAATACGGCTACGACGCTGTGAAGACGGGCTATGTGGGTGATATCATCCCCCGTGGCGACCATCACTACTCGCAGTCGATGAACAACCACTACCTCTACGTCATCAAGGAGGCCGCCAAGCACCACATCATGGTAAACAGCCACGAGGCCACACGTCCTACAGGACTCTGCCGCACATGGCCTAACCTCGTTGGTGGCGAGAGTGCCCGTGGTACGGAGTATGAGGCCTTCGGAGGTTCGCGCCCCGATCATACCTGTATCCTGCCCTTCACCCGTCTGCAAGGCGGTCCGATGGACTATACCCCAGGTATCTTCGAGACCCAGCTGAAGAACTGGAGCGACAACACCTCGTGGGCACGCATCACCATCGCTGGTTCACTGGCTCTCTATCTGACAATGTACTCACCCCTGCAGATGGCAGCAGACCTGCCTGAGCACTATGAGAAGTACGACGATGCCTTCCAGTTTATCCGCGACGTGGCCTGCGACTGGGACCAGAGTATCTACCTCGAGGCCGAGCCCGCCGACTACATCACCGTAGCCCGCAAGGCCAAGGGCACTGACAATTGGTTCATTGGTGGCAAGTGTGACGAGAACGGTCATCAGACCGCCATCAAGCTCGACTTCCTCGACAAGGGTCGTAAGTATGACTGCACCATCTATGCCGATGCCAAGGACGCCCATTACGAGACGAACCCCAAAGCCTACACCATCACCAAGAAGGTGGTAACGGCCAAGGACGTGCTGAAGCTCAAGGAGGCTCCAGGTGGTGGCTTCGCCGTATCACTGATCGCCAAGTAACCCAAGAAAGGAGATTCTATGATGCATTTCAAAAGAACTATCATTGTCATACTCCTGCTAACCGTTGCAGTGGGGTTCTCCTCTGTGGCTGTAGCCCAGACTGACGAGGAGATCGACCTCCAGGCACTCTATCAGGAAATTGACGATGCTATCAGCCATTCAAACCAATATATCTCCATTCGTGAGTCTCAGATTGATGCTTGTCGAGACAGTTTGATGAAAGAACAGAGTCTGGAGAAGCAGGTCGAATTAGCCGGGAATCTCTTCTGTCTTTTCCAACCCTACAAGAACGACTCTGCCCTTTATTATGCCCAACTATGCATCAGTCTGGGCGATTCTCTCCATCGTCCTGACATTTCCGGGCGTTTTCGCTCACTGATGGCATACCAGTGCTCGAACTACGACATGTACTCTGAGTCGTTAGACCAGCTCCGTCTCGTCAAGAAGTCTGCCCTCGATCAGGCTGGACTTGTCGACTATTATAACGCCTTGATGCATGTCTACGGCGAATTAGGGGGCCATACCCAGATCAAGGGCTTGCGCCAACACTATTTCGACGTGCAGAACCTCTATCGCGACTCAGTCATGATGGTCGCCAAGCAAGACAGCGAGGAATGGCTACACCTGAAGATGGATATCCTTTGTGCCCGCCGCTCGTTCCAGGAGGCCTTGAGTATCAGCAACCAGTGGCTTAAGAAGGTTTCTCCTAACACCCACGAGAATGCCTACGCTGCCTTCTACCGCTCGATGGTCTACAGCCATCTTCAGAACCACGATCAGAAGTGCTACTGGCTGGGCAAGTCAGCCCTCGACGACATCAGATGTGCCGTGATGAATCAAGCGTCGCTCCTCTTCCTGGCTGAGCAGCTGGCCACTGATGGCGACATCGACCGTGCCCGTAGCTATCTGGAGTTTACGCGCGACTGCAACGTGGAATTCTGCTCGCGCATCCGCAACTATCAGGTCGAGCCATACATCAATATTCTCGAAAAGAGCTGCCAGGCTGCCGAGGCCAAGGCCGACAGTACGCTTATCATCGCTGCCGTTGTCATTGGTCTGCTCCTCATCGTTCTCTTTGTCATCCTCATCAGAAAAAAGAAATAAAACATGAAGAAATTGATATTCGCAGGATTATTGTCGTTGCTGCTGCCCCACAAGGTGGTAGCACAGCCTTTCCAGGAGGTCAGCTACACCCCTGAGAAAACCCAGTTTGCCCTCTTTGCGCCCAACGATGCTAAGAAAGTAACACTACGTATCTATGAATACGGCCTTGGCGGCAAAGCCCTCAAGACAGTCAGTATGAAACGTACTGCCGACGAACAGTGGACTACTACCGTTAAAGGCGACCTCATGGGCAAGTTCTACACCTTCGACGTGGGCCTCGGCGAGTGCCCTGGTGTCTTTGCCAAGGCCGTTGGCGTCAATGGCAAGCGAGGCGCCATCATCGACCTTGCGAAGACCAATCCCGAAGGCTGGGCACAGGATTGTCACCCCGTATGCAAGTCGCCTGCCGACCTTGTCATCTACGAGATGCACCATCGCGACTTCTCCATCGCCCGTGAGGATGCCCAGTACAAGGGCAAGTTCCTCGCCCTGACAGAGCCCTGGGCCATCGCACACCTGAAGCAGCTTGGTGTCAACGCCATCCACATCCTGCCCAGCTACGACTACGGCTCAGTGGATGAGACACGCCTTGCAGATAACAAGTACAACTGGGGTTACGACCCTGTGAACTACAACGTGCCCGAGGGAGGCTACTCCACGGATCCCTATCAGCCCGAGGTGCGCATCCGTGAGTTCAAGCAGATGGTGAAGGCTCTCCACGACGCTGGCATCCGCGTTATCCTCGACGTGGTGTATAACCACACCTACGACATCGAGCACTCCAACTTCCAGCGCACCTATCCTGATTATTTCTATCGCAAAACCGCCGAAGGCCAATATTCCAACGGCTCGGGCTGTGGCAACGAGACTGCCAGCGACCAGCCGATGATGCGTAAGTTCATGCTCGAGAGCGTGAAGTACTGGATTGACGAATACCACATCGACGGTTTCCGCTTCGACCTCATGGGAGTCCATGATATCGAGACGATGAACCAGATCCGTGCGATGGTCGATACCATCGACCCCACCATCTTCATCTACGGTGAGGGCTGGAGCGCAGGCTCGTGCGCCTATCCTCAGGAGCAGTTGGCCATGAAGGCTCACATCACGAAGATGCCCGCCATCGCCGCTTTCAGCGACGAGATCCGCGACGCCCTCCGTGGTCCCTTCTCCGACGATACCGTCACAGGCTGGATTGGGGGCAAGGACGAGGCTGAATCCATCAAGTTCGGCATCGCTGGCGCCATTGCCCATCCGCAGGTCGATATGACCAAGGTCAACTATGCCAAGGAGCCCTGGGCCCTCGAACCCGTGCAGATGATCTCCTACGTCAGCTGTCACGACGACATGTGTCTCGTCGACCGTCTGAAGGCCAGCATCCCTGGTATCACGATGGACGAGCTCATCCGTCTCGACCTCCTCGCACAGACCGCCGTCTTCACCTCTCAGGGCGTGCCCTTCATGCTCAGTGGTGAGGAACTGCTGCGCGACAAGAAAGGCGTTCACAACAGCTTCGAGTCGCCTGACGAGATCAACCACCTTGACTGGGGCAACCTGACGAAGTATCCGCAGGTCTTCACCTATTACAAGAACCTCATCCAGCTCCGTAAGAACCACCCCGCCTTCCGTCTGGGTAATGCTGACCTCGTGCGCAAGCACCTCGAGTTCCTCGACATGCCTCAGGGCGTGGTCGCCTTCCGTCTGAAGAACTACGCAGGCCGCGATGACTGGCGCGACATCATCGTCGTGCTCAATGCCAACAAGGCTG
>JAEETB010000290.1 GCA_016286575.1 Prevotella sp. | reverse complement strand
CGCACACCATGCGATAACTCTCATTCTGTGTCGATTATTCTTTATTTCCATTTCTTGCCTTCTCTTCTTGGTTCCTATCTTGTCGGCAAGTTCCTGCTGGGTAAGGCCTGCCAAACGGCGCTGCTCTCTTAAAGTCTCTGCCAGGCAGAAGGGATAATTTAATTGTCGCAAGCTCCGCTTGCTGGGAGTTAACGGGAGTTATATGGAGTTAACTTCTGATAACTCCTTATAACTCCACGTAGAGAAACTTGTATCAATAACTTCTTGCAATAATGACGCGGGCCTTGGAGGGCTTGCCGCTGACCATGTCGACACCTGGTGTCTGCTCTACGCCGAAGGGGACGCAGCGGATGGTGGCCTGAGTCTCTTCCTTGATCTGTGCCTCGGTCTCGGCTGTACCGTCCCAGTGGCAAAGGAAGAAGCCTCCGTCCTTCACGCGCTCCTTGAACTCCTCGTAGTTGTCGCACTCGAAGATGTGGGCATCGCGATAGTCCTTGGCCTTCTTGAAGATGTTCTGCTGGATATCCTCGAGCAGCTGCTCCACGTATTCAGTGATACCTTCGATAGAGCGGGTCTCCTTCTCCAGTGTGTCACGACGCATCACCTCGATCGTACCGTTCTCCAAATCGCGGGCTCCCAGTACCAGACGTACGGGAACACCCTTCAACTCGTAATCGGCAAACTTGAAGCCAGGGCGCTTGTTGTCGGCATCGTCGAACTTCACGGTGACACCCTTCTGACGCAGGGCCTCGATGATAGGTGTCACCTCCTTGTTGACCTGCTCCATCTGCTCGGGCTTGGTGGCAATGGGGATGATGACGACCTGGATAGGAGCGAGCTTTGGAGGCAGAACGAGACCGTTGTCATCCGAGTGGGTCATGATGAGCGCACCGATCAAGCGGGTTGACACGCCCCATGATGTGGCCCATACGTACTCAGGCTTGTTCTCCTTATTAAGATAGGTGACCTCGAATGCCTTGGCGAAGTTCTGACCCAGGAAGTGGCTCGTACCACTCTGGAGAGCCTTTCCATCCTGCATCATGGCCTCGATGGTGTAGGTGTCGAGGGCACCAGCGAAGCGCTCTGTCTCGCTCTTCACACCCTGAACCACGGGTACTGCCATCCACTCCTCTGCAAACTTGGCATAGACCTTCAGCATCTTCTGTGCTTCCTCTTCAGCCTCTTCACGAGTGGCATGGGCTGTGTGACCCTCCTGCCAGAGGAACTCTGAGGTACGGAGGAACGGACGCGTACGCATCTCCCAGCGCATCACGTTACACCACTGGTTGCACATCAGGGGCAGGTCGCGCCAGGAGTGGATCCAGTTCTTATAGGTATTCCAGATAATGGTCTCTGAGGTAGGACGGACAATCAGCTCTTCCTCCAGCTTGGCAGAGGGATCGACCTCGACGCCGCTCTTGTCATCCTTGGCGCGCAGACGATAGTGGGTCACGACGGCACACTCCTTGGCAAAGCCTTCGACGTGCTCAGCCTCACGGCTCAGGAAGGACTTGGGTATCAGAAGGGGGAAGTAGGCGTTCTGTGCCCCCGTCTCCTTGAACATCTTATCCAGTTGCTGCTGCATCTTCTCCCAGATGGCATAGCCATAAGGTTTGATGACCATACATCCACGTACGGCACTCTGTTCTGCGAGGTCAGCCTTTACCACGAGGTCGTTGAACCACTGGCTGTAATTATCAGCCCTTTTCGTTAATTCTTTTAATTCTTTAGCCATATAATTATCTCTTTATATCAATTTTGCGTGCAAAATTACATAAAAAATATGAAATAGGTATGTTTTATTATAAATAAATTGTTATCTTTGCAAGCAAAACGAACATTTAACTTATAAAAAAGAGAATAATTATGAAAAGTTTGAAGACTATTTGCATTGCACTGTGCGCTGCATTGGTGCTTGTAGGATGTAACATGAACAATACTGCAAAGGGTACGGCCATCGGTGCTGGTGGTGGTGCTGCTTTGGGTGCTATCGTGGGTGCTTTGGCTGGTAATACCGTTATTGGTGCTGCTGTCGGAACAGCCGTTGGTGCTGGTGCTGGTGCCATCATCGGTCACAAGATGGATAAGGCCAAGAAGGAGGCAGAGGCCATCCAGAACGCCCAGGTTGAGGAGGTGAAGGATGCTAACGGTCTCGACGCCGTGAAGGTGACCTTCGCTTCGGGTATCCTCTTCGATACTGGTAAGGACAAGCTCTCCAACGAGGCCAAGACCTCACTCCAGCAGTTGGCTGGTGTGCTCAAAGGCAATAGTGACTGCGATGTCGCTATCCAGGGCTATACCGACAATCAGGGCTGGAAGAACTCTACCGCTGAGCAGAGTGCCCAGAAGAATCAGGCTCTCTCACTCGACCGTGCTACAGCCGTTTCTTCTTATCTGCTGGCTCTGAGCGTTCCTGCTACACAGATCAAGTCGGTTGAGGGCTTCGGTGAGGCTAATCCCGTTGCTTCTAACGCTACCAAGGACGGACAGGCTCAGAACCGTCGTGTAGAGGTTTACATGTACGCCTCTCAGAAGATGATTCAGGAGGCAGAGCAGGCTGCGCAGTAAGAGGTGAAAGGTGAAAAGTGAAAGGTGAAAAGTAAGAATTGAAAATTCTTAAGTTCATTACAAAAACATTGAAGTGGATAGTGGTGGCATTCTTTGCTTCCACTATTCTTTCAGTTGTTGCACTTCGTTTCGTGCCTGTATTCTTTACGCCGCTGATGTTTATCCGTTGTTATGAGCAGGTGAGTGAGGGTCGCGATCTGAAGTTGGAGCACCACTGGGTGCCACTTCATGAGATATCACCCGACATGCCTGTGGCAGTGATGGCCAGTGAGGATGCCAAGTTTCTCAAGCATCATGGCTTCGATTACGAGGCCATCGAACATGCTGCCAAGCGTAACCTCGAGCATCCTGAGAAGCGTCGGCTCGGCGCCTCAACCATCTCCCAACAGACGGCTAAGAACGTCTTCCTCTGGCCTGGTCGCTCATGGGTACGTAAGGGCTTTGAGGTCTATTTCACCACCCTGATCGAATTCCTGTGGCCCAAGGAGCGCATCATGGAGGTCTACCTGAACTCCATCGAGATGGGCGAGGGCATCTATGGTGTCGATGCTGTGGCTGAAGAACATTTCTCAACGGATGCACTGCATCTCTCGAAGGCGCAGTGTGCCCTCATAGCAGCCACATTGCCCAATCCCCGCAAGTTCTCCAGCAAACATCCTTCGGCCTATATGCTGAAGCGTCAGGCTCGTATCCTGCGTGAGATGAAATACGTTCAGACATTTCCTAAACAAACCAATAAGAAACCATAACGTAAGATGAAGAAATTCCATTTTGTACTGTTGTCTATGATGATGAGCTGCCAGATGGTGATGGCTCAGAAGAGTATCGTAATCCTTTATGAGAACGATGTGCACTGCGGCATCGACGGGTATACGAAGATGGCCGGACTGCGTGATGCCATCAGCAGCGCTGATACGGCTTATGTAGGGGCTGTCTGCGTGGGTGACTTCCTGCAGGGTAACACCACAGGCGCCATCTCGAAGGGACAGTATATTGTTGACATCATGCGCCACATGGACTATCACGCCATCACGTTGGGTAACCACGAGTTTGACTATGGTGTGCCCCGTATGGTGCAGCTGCTCGAACAAGTCAATGCGCCTGTAGTCTGTGCCAACCTCTATGAGGCAGGCGAGCCTACTCCGATGTTTGCGCCTTATGTCATCCATCAGTATGGCGATAAGAAGGTGGCCTTCGTGGGAGCCTGTACGCCTGAGACGATGATACTCGAGGGCTATTCGTTCTACGATACCAACGGCATCCTGCTCTACGACCTGAAGCCGAAGACGTTCTACCAGCTGATTCAGCAGGCTGTGGACGATGCCCGTAAGGAAG
>JAEETB010000289.1 GCA_016286575.1 Prevotella sp. | reverse complement strand
AGAACTTCTCGTTCTGATCCTCCAGGATGTGGTAGTCGCCGTTGAGCAGACCTGTGATCCTGGGCATGTAGGGCAGCACGGAGGTAATCTCGCCGAGGTCTACACGATGGAGACTCAGCGTCAGGTCTTGCAGCATCGTCGAGTCCTGATTCTCGGTATAGAGTTTCAGACCCGTCTTGGTGTCGGATATCAGGTCGACTTTCGCCTGTATCTTCTTGTCTCTGCCGATGAAGAGGAAGTTGTCCTTATTGAGGTTGAACTCCTTGTAGCCAATCGTTGGGCGCTCAGGCAAGAGGCGCAGTCGCACACCATCCTGCTCCATCTCGGCAGTGGCTCCCAAGCGTACACCCATCTTGCCCTTGGCATCGTAGTAACGCAGCCCTGCCAGCGCACCATGTTCGTGGATATGGCCGTCGATGAGGGCGTTGAACACGAACTGTGGATTCTTCTTGTTGTTGCAGATCTGAGCCTGATAGCTGAGGCGCTCCTTGCGTTGTGTCAGGTTCAGGCGCACCGTATCGATGCGGGTAGAGTCGTAGACGAGTGAATAGATGTGACTTTTGCCGTTGATGCCTGTCTCGGGCGAGGTGCTCAGGTCCATACTCATCTCCTTGAAGTCGATGCCGATGGCTCTGAGGAAGTTGGCCACAGGGTTCTCGCGCTTGCTCTCGAGATGGAGCTTCACCACTGGGAGCAGAGCCTTGATGGCTGGCTGGTTGATAACCTTATTGTCATACTGAGCCATGACGGAGTCGGAGAGGACAGTAGCCTGACTCATCAGTTGTTCGTAGCCACCGCTGCCGTCGAACTTCAGGATGAAGTCGCCACTCTGGGCTCTGACCACTGTGGTGTCAGGATAGGCCTTGATGAGGATGCCCACGTCGCCTGGTGTGTAGGTCTTCCTGAGATCCTTCACGTAGACCTCGTTGAGCCGTCCACTGACGTAGTGTGTCTTGTTCATGTCTGAGGTGATCTTCAGACTGCCGTGGGTGCCTATCGTCAGGTGCTTGTCGAGCAGGCGCATCTGATAGAGGTCGGCCTTGGTGAGGTCAGCGCTGACGGTGCCGTCTATCTGCTTCTTGTCGAGCTGCATGTCAACGGACAAGGTTCCGTCGAAAATCTCGTTGTGACCAGTCATGCTGGCCAGTGCGTGCCCGTTCTGAAGGGTTGCTGAGGCGGTGAGGTTGTCGAGGTTCATATAGCCGTACTTCAGCAGTCTGACGTTGGCATTGGCATCGAGGCGACTCTGGTTTGACAGCATGTCTGTGCCGTGCCCCTTGGCCTTGATATCGGCTGAGAGGGTGTAGATCGAGTCCTTGGGCAGGAAGTGGTGCAGGTTCAGTTGGTTGATGCTGATGTCTGCGTCGTAGGTCATGTTCTCCGTTACCAGCTCTCCCTTGGCGTTGAGGGGTATGAGGGCGCTGCCTTTCATCTTCACGTTGCCTCCGCCTTCGTGCAGGGTCATATCAGCACTGTAGCGTGTGCCCTCGGCTTTCAGCGTACCATTGAGCTCCATGCCGTAGGGTATGCGGTAGATGCCACTCATCTTGGGGTCGATGAGGGCTGTCATGAAGTTCAGCTCCTTGCTCTTGGCCTCTACCTTGATGTCGGCTTTCATGCGACTCATATCCATCACGTTCTCTGCTGTTCCCTTGATCGAGGCATGCAGGGCTGTGGCAAGGTCGATGTCGATGCCCGTCAGGTCGAGGTGCTGCATGTTGCCATTGACGGAACCTCGGATATTGAGCGGACGATTGGGGAAGTGCTCCATGAACTTCTGGGGCAGTTTGCCTGCGTAGATCTGCAGGTCCTGCTTGCCCAACTGTGCAAAGAGGCGCACCTTCATCTTTCCAGGATCCTTGTCGTCGAAGGCGGTGAAGTCGATATCGGCTTCGGCCATGATGTTCGAGTCGGGAGTCCTGAGCGTCATCAGTGGCATGCGGATGTGGTTATAGGTGGAATCGAGCGTCACGCCACCAGTGAGTTCGCTCACCACCAGACCACTCTTCTCCTTGAAGAAGGCTTTCTTCACGAAGAGTGAGGTGCCATGAGGGGTGAAGCTGAAGGATTCGAGCTTGAGGCTGACATCGTTCATCAGGAGATGGAAGAAGTCGATGCCGTCCGTTATCTCTGGCTCATATCTGTTGTCGAAGGCGAACTGGCCGCCATTCCAGTCGAGACTGCCCACCTTGTAGATGCCTTTCCCTATGTCGATGACGGCCTTACGGGCAACGGCTCTGTCGAAGTAGGTGTTCAGGTTCAGCGTGTCGCCTGGCATATGGAGCGTCAGACCACTCTTGCTGAAGCTGAGGCTGTCGGCATTGATGATCCATTTCAGGGTCGATTCTGTGGTGTCGACGGCTGCCGTATCACTGAGGGCGATGTCGAGGTTGGCATTCTTCAGTCGTGCGCCATTGACTTCTGCGAGTTCGTTGTCGAGGTCGATACCGTTCGAGTGCAGCCACAGTTCGTCGAGGTCGCCCTTGATGTGCACGTCGCTGATAAAGCCGTTGGTATTCAGCTTGGCCTGATGGAGCGAGAGCTCTTCGATAACTACGCGCTTTTTGAACAAGGGCAACAGCCTGACATCGACCACAAGCTTGCGCACATCCGCGATGGTATCTGTCACATTGGCCACAGAGTCGTTGGGGTGCAGCATCCTGAAGCCTTCGATGCCTAAGTCTAAGGGGAACTCCAGATTGACGTGCTCCACCGTGATCTCCATCCCTGTCTTTTCTGAGGCGATGGCAACCACTTTCTGTACCACCCAGTTCTGGATAGGCGGCAGGTAGAGCAGCACGGCGAGTATGATGAACAGCAGAATGGGGGTGATCACCGCAATCCCAATCCACTTGACAGTTTTCTTCATCAAGCTATCGTATGACGGTGCAAATTTACAACAATTCTGCGAAAAATCACATCAACGGCTGATTTATTTTGTTAAATAAGGTGTGCAATGGCGAATTTCAACGGGAATGGTCTCTGTCTGAAGGCTGTCTGGGGTCACTTCCAGGCGCACGATACAGGCTTCGGCGTTGAGGGGTTTCGTGGGGTCGAAGATGAAGTTGCCGATGCTGTAGTAGATAGGTTTGTCCATGAATGTCTCGATGGTCTGCAGCGTGTGGGTGTGGTGACAGATGAGGGCATCGGCCCCTGCAAGGATCAGCTGGTGGGCTTCCAACCGCTGGCGAGGTACGGGCTTGAGCGTATGCTCGCCTCCCCAGTGGAGCGAGACGATGATGACGGCTGTGGAATCAGCCTGACGCAGACGATAAACTCGACGGATCAGGGAGTCCATCGGCTCCTGACTGACGCAGGGCTTGTCGGGCAGATAGGCGTAGTTCTCGAGGGCAAGGCGCAGCGAGGGCACGAACCACACGTTGCGAGGCTCAGAGGCCAGCAGCACGGGTTCTGAGGCCTGTTGCATGTTCTCGCCTGCACCCATGGGCACCATCCCTGCCGCGATGATGTTCCTGCGCGTATCGAGGAGTCCCTCGCGCCCTTGGTCTATCGAGTGGTTATTGGCGAGGTTCAGGTGGGTGATGCCATGCTGTCGCAGGGTGTCGAGCCATTCGGGTTCGCCCCTGAAGATGAAACGCTTGAAGACGGGCGCCTCGATCTTCGTGGCTGGACACTCGAGGTTTCCTACCACCAGCTGGGCAGAGCGAAACACGGAGTCGATGCCATCCGAAAAGAGATGGCCGACTCCATGTTGGTTGATCACGCGACGCACGCCGCGATCCAGTAGGATGTCGCCTGTGAAGACGATACTCAGCGTATCACCTGCAAAGGCCGACAGATGCAGCAGGATACTAACAGCCAGAACTGTAGAATACCTCCTCATTCGGCTCAGGCATCTTGTTCAGGGGCACGATGATGCGCTTCATCCATTCGGGCACACCCTTGCGAGGATTC
>JAEETB010000288.1 GCA_016286575.1 Prevotella sp. | reverse complement strand
TGGCCGCCCTCATGGAGCAGCACCAGCAGGCCAATGGCCAGCATGAATTGTAACAGTCTAATTAAGAAAATATCCATAATCTTTTTACCTTATTCTAATCTATTTGTTCATGAGCTCACTGGCGATGCGGCGCGCTTCCGCATCAGTGGCGATATATGTTTCGTAGGTGGGGTTCTTGTCGAAGGTGGCACGCTGCATGGTCTCAGCGATGATGTCACCCATCTGGAGGAAACCGCACTTGTCCTCCAGGAAGCCACGGTTCACGATCTCATTAGCTGCATTCACGATACAAGGCATATTGCCCCCCTTGTTGATGGCCTCGAAGGCGAGAGCCAGGCAGCGGAACTTCTTCAGATCAGGCTCGAAGAACTCCAGATGCTGGGCCTTGAACAGATCGAGTCGCTCGCCACTGAGATGCAGGCGCTGAGGGAATGAGAAAGCATACTGAATCGGCAGTCGCATATCAGGTACGCCTAACTGAGCCTTCACCGAGCCATCCTGGAACTGAACGGCACTGTGCACAATCGACTGTGGGTGAACCAATACCTGAATCTGATCAGCTTCGACACCGAAGAGCCACTTGGCCTCGATTACCTCGAAACCCTTATTCATCATCGAAGCCGAGTCGATGGTGATCTTGGCACCCATGTCCCATGTCGGGTGGCGCAGGGCATCAGCCTTGGTCACGTGTGCAATCTCTTCCATGGACTTCAGGCGGAAGGGTCCGCCGCTGGCTGTGAGCAGAATCTTCTCGATGGGGTTCTGGTCTTCGCCCACGAGGCTCTGGAAGATAGCAGAATGCTCGCTATCGACAGGGAGGATGGGAGTATGGTACTGCTGAGCCAGTGCCAGGATCAGTTCGCCAGCTACTACCAGTGTCTCTTTATTGGCCAGACAGATGGTCTTACCAGCCTTGATGGCGTGGATGGTGGGGTTCAGTCCTGAGAACCCAACCATGGCTGTCAGGACCATATCGATGGGGCCTGCCTCTACGATCTCGTCGAGAGCCTTGGCGCCAGCATAAACCTTCACGTCAGGCATGTCGCTCATCAGCGATTTGAGCGCATCGTAACGCGCCTCGTTGGCAATAACGATGGCAGCGGGTTTGAACTTATGGGCTTGTTCTGCCAGCAGTTCTACTTTATTATTAGCTGTCAGGCAATAGACCTCATACAGGTCAGCATGTTCCTCAATGACCTCGAGTGCCTGAGTTCCTATCGACCCCGTAGAGCCGAGAATTGCGATTTGTCTTTTCATAATTCTAAAATGCCTTCTGGCAAGTTGATTTCTATTTGATGTTTTTGGGTGTCTATGTTCGTGATCAGTTCCTCTGAGGCAGGAATCAACCGTCCGTCTTCCAGTTCGAAGAGAATATTGATGGTGGAATCGTCGACAGCAGCGATAGTCCCTATATTCTGACCGCTCTGGGCATCCATGAGGCTGTAGCCAATCATCTCTGCCCACGAAATGCTGTCCTCGTCGCTTTCAGCCAGGGCTCTGGGGAAATAGACGTCACAACCTGTCAGCTCACGGGCTCTTTCCTGTGTGTCTATACCATCGAACTTCATCAGGACATTACTATCGGTCTTGAATCGGTACTCATCAATGAAGAAGGGCACCAGGATGCCATCGACATCGAGAACGAGATAGTCGGCGTCTACGCGGTCGAATACGTCGTCGTCGAGTAGGAAGGAAATCTCTCCTTTGATGCCGTGCACCTTGCCAAGACGGCCAATCTTGTATACCTCTTCTTTTCTGATCATACTCTCTTAATGCTGGCGCCCAATGCATTCAGTCGCGCCTCGATATGCTCGTAACCACGGTCTATCTGTTCGATGTTGTCAATGCGACTCGTTCCCTTCGCTCCCATGGCAGCAATCAGCAGGGCGATACCTGCTCGGATATCAGGACTCGACATGCGTCCGCCACGGAGTGTGATCTTGCGGTCATGACCAACAACGACAGCACGATGAGGATCGCAGAGAATAATCTGAGCTCCCATGTCGATCAGCTTGTCGACGAAGAACAGACGGCTCTCGAACATTTTCTGATGGAACAGTACGCTGCCTCGTGCCTGGGTGGCTACGACGATCAGCACAGACAGGAGGTCAGGAGTCAGTCCAGGCCAAGGGGCATCAGCCAGTGTCATGATGGTACCGTCGATGAACGATTGTATCTCGTAGTGTTTCTGACGGGGGATAAAGAGATCATCGCCCTCAATCTTGATTTTCACACCCAGTCTGCGGAAGGTATCAGGGATGATGCCGAGGTCGTTGATGGAGACATCCTTAATCAGGATCCCGTCGCCACACATGGCTGCCATACCGATAAACGAGCCCACCTCGATCATGTCAGGCAGGAGTTTGTGGTCTGTGCCATGCAGTTTCTGTACGCCCTCAATCGTCAACAGGTTCGAGGCAATGCCTGTGATCTTTGCACCCATGCGGTTCAGTAATTTGCATAGCTGTTGCAGATAAGGTTCACAGGCTGCATTATAGATTGTCGTCGTTCCTTTGGCGAAGACGGCTGCCATGATGATATTGGCCGTTCCCGTGACAGAAGCCTCGTCGAGCAGCATGTATGTTCCCTTCAGTTTCTGGGCAGCTATCTCATAGACGTTCCTTCCTTCCACATGGTTGAACTTCGCACCCAGTTTCTGGAAACCGAGGAAGTGCGTATCGAGTCTTCTGCGTCCGATTTTGTCTCCACCAGGTTTGGTGATGATGGCTTTGCCCATGCGTGCCAGTAAGGGGCCGATCATCATGACGCTTCCACGCAGTTCTGCACAGCTCCTTACGAACTCGTCGCTCTCGAGGTAGTCAAGTTTTAACTCGTCAGCCTGGAAGGCATAATCATTCGTTGCGAGTTTCGTCACTTTGACGCCTACGTCGCGGAGCAACTGTATGAGGTTGTTGACATCTCGGATATCAGGGATATTGCGGATGATGACCTCTTCATCCGTCAGCAAGGTTGCACAGATCACCTGTAGCGCTTCGTTCTTTGCGCCTTGTGGGGTGATGGATCCTTTTAGGAGATGTCCGCCTTCAATGATGAATGATGCCATTCTGTTTACTTCTTTTTCTTGTTTTTCTTGGCTTCTTCGCTAACGGCAACCTTCTCGAACTTGAAGGTGTTCAGGTCCAGTTGGACGGCACCGTCTGTAAAGCGCGCCAGATCGTTTGCTACTCGTTCGTCTTCGATGGAGCCATGTCCCCATGTGGCCAGGTCTCGCTTCATCTGGTTGGCTGTATAGAAGATCAGTGCATCGCGCTCCTCACCATCAGGCATAGACTTGAGTTTCTCGAAGATTTCACTGACGAGTTTGCCGTAATGACGTAGTCTGAGTTCATCCTTGGGGAGTTTCATCGGCTGTGGTTTGCTGAGAATTTTCTCTGCTTCAGATACGTCGAAAGGCCAGTCGATATCCAGTTGTTTGTGACTCATGAGATACAGGTGATCCCAGAGTGTTTGTTCGTAGTTGCTGCTGTCTGTCAGTTGTGGCACCTTTGTCTCCATCAGTTGTATGATGGTGTTGGCACACTTCTGTCTTTCCTCTTTGGTGGGCAGGCTGACAGCAAGATCTACCATTTTCTGAATCTCACGGCCGTATTCCGGCATCATCAGCTTTTCGCGTTTGGTGTTGTAATCTAATCCTTTGATATCCATCTTATGATTTTCGATTTACGAATTTACGATTTAAATATTTAATAGATTCTTTGGCATTTTGGCCACGAAGTCTTTCAGATAGTAGGGCACGAAATAAGCCACGTCCTCGGTCTGGTCGTTGAGTAGTCGCTTTTCTGCCAGGGGCTGCATCCACTTGGCCAGTGGCTCTATACCCTCTATCAGGTGAGCATTCGGGTGGTTGATGGTCTCCATACACTTTTTGGCACCATTGCCGAAGAAGTAGACGGGGTGTTGCTCCAA
>JAEETB010000287.1 GCA_016286575.1 Prevotella sp. | reverse complement strand
GTTACTATGGTGGTCTCTATGCCTCTAACTTCAATGCCTATGGTAAGCTCTACCGTGTGATGATCCAAGGCCTGCCTGAGACCCGTCAGACGGAGGAGTCTCTTAATAGTATATATGTACGCACGCCCGCGGGCATGTCGCCTGTCAAGGAGTTCTGTAACCTTGAGCGTGTCTACGGACCTTCGAACATCAACCGTTTCAACCTGTTTACTTCTATTAACGTGACGGGTACGGTGGCCAACGGCTACTCTACTGGTGAGGCTATTCAGGCCATCCACGATATTGCTGCCGAAATGTTGCCAGCAGGTTACACCTATGAGTTCTCGGGTCTGACCCGTGAGGAGGCTAAGGCTTCGAATACGACTGGTGTGATCTTCCTGCTGTGCTTCATCTTCATCTACCTGATTCTGTCGGCACAGTACGAGTCGTACATCCTGCCACTGTCAGTAGTACTCTCTGTGCCGTTTGGTCTGGCAGGCTGCTTCCTGTTCACCAATCTCTTCGGCCATGCCAACGATATCTACATGCAGATCTCACTGATCATGCTGATTGGTCTGTTGGCAAAGAACGCCATCCTGATTGTACAGTTCGCCCTCGAGCGTCGTCAGACGGGTATGGCCATCTCTTGGTCAGCCATCTTGGGTGCTGGTGCTCGTCTGCGTCCTATCCTGATGACGTCTCTCGCAATGGTTATCGGTCTGTTGCCAATGATGTTTGCCTCCGGTGTAGGTAAGAATGGTAACCAGACGTTGGGTGCTGCTGCCGTAGGTGGTATGTTGATTGGTACGATCCTCCAGCTCTTCGTCGTTCCTACGTTGTTCGTCATCTTCCAGTCACTCCAGGAGAAGTTCAGTCCGCTGAAGTTTGAGGATGAGGAGAACGAGGAGGTGGCTGCCGAGCTGGCTCAGTATGCCCATAAGAAACCTGAAGATTATGAGTTGGAAAAGTGAGAAGTGAATAGTGAACAGTGAATTGTGAATAGTTTATGAAGAAGATAATGATATTCATGTCCGCAGCCTTGCTGCTGTCGAGTTGCGGACTTTATAACAAATACGATCGTCCTGAGGTGAAGGATGAAGGTCTGGTTCGCGACCCAGTATCCTTGACGGATACGCTGGCTGTGACGGATACCGTCTCCTTTGGTAATATGCCGTGGCGTAGCGTGTTCACTGATCCCCAGTTGCAGACACTGATCCAGCAGGGTCTCGACAATAACGTAGATCTGTTGAATGCAGCCTTGAACGTAAAGCAGGTAGAGGTGGCTCTGACTTGTGCAAAGTTGGCTTTCCTTCCCTCGCTGACGCTCTCACCACAAGGAACACTGAGTTCCTTTGATGGTGCTGCTGCCACCAAGGCCTATACGCTTCCTGTCTCTGCCAGTTGGAATCTCGATCTGTTCGGCAATCTGTTGAGTCAGAAGCGTGCTGCCCAGATGCAGCTCCTCGCTACACGTGACTATCAGACGGTGGTGAAATGCAATGTCATCTCTGGCATTGCCAACCTCTACTATACGTTGCTGATGCTCGACCGTCAGGTGCAGATTGTCACCGAAATGGAACAGTTGACGAAAGAGACTTGGGAGAAGATGCAGTTTATGCATGATAATCGTGTGGGCTATCGCTCCACCGCCGTACAGAGTGCTGAGGCTGCCTACTATAGCGTACAGGCCCAGAAGGTGGATCTTCTGCGTCAGATCCGTGAGATGGAGAACTCCCTCTCTCTCTTGGTCGGACAGCATGGTCAGACCATTGCCCGTGGAACATTCGAGAACCAGTCTCTGCCTACCGAACTCTCGACAGGTGTTGCTATTCAGATGTTGAACAACCGTGCTGATGTACACTATGCCGAGATGTCTCTGGCCAACTGCTTCTATGATATAGAGACGGCCCGCAGTCGTTTCTATCCGAGTATTACTGTGACTGGTACAGCCGCATTTACCAATTCAAACGGAGCTGTCGATCCTGGTAAATGGTTGCTGTCTGCTGTCGGGAGTCTGGTGCAGCCTATCTTCCAGCACGGACAGATTGTGGCAGGTCTGAAGGTGGCCAAGTATCAGTACGAACAGGCCTATAATACTTGGCAGAATGCTATCCTGAAGGCCGGTAACGAGGTGAGCAATGCCCTCGTCGGCTATAACTCCTATGCCGAGAAGGCCGAGCTCGATGGTAAGCGTGTCAGCGTCCTCAAGAAGAATGTCGAAGATACACAGAAGTTGATGGAGTCATCGTCGAATACGACCTATCTGGAGGTGATTACCGCTCAGAGCAACTTGCTCAATGCAGAAATCTCCAAGGTTCAGGATGATTTCTATAAGATGCAAGCTGTAGTAAACTTGTATCAGGCTCTCGGAGGCGGCGCAAAGTAGAAGTGAAAAGTGAATAGTGAAAAATGAATATTATGGCAAGTGAAATATCCCCCAAGGCTGAGATCTCGCCAAAGGCGAAAATCGGCAACAACTGTAAGATATTCCCCTTCGTGTATATCGAGGACGATGTGGAGATAGGTGATAACTGTATTATCTTCCCCTTCGTCAGCATCTGTGATGGCTCACGTATCGGTAAAGGCAATAAGATCCATCAGGGCAGTGTCATTGCTGCCCTGCCGCAGGACTTCAACTTCCGTGGTGAGAAATCGTATGTTGTCATTGGCGACAACAACGTCATCCGTGAGAATGTGGTCATCAACCGTGGTACGCAGCGCGACGGCAAGACCATCATTGGCAACAATAACTTCCTGCTTGAGGGTACGCATATCAGTCACGATACCAGAGTGGGCGACCACTGTGTGTTCGGCTATGGCGTAAAGATTGCAGGTGACTGTGAAATCGACAATGGTGTCATCTTCTCATCGAGTGCCATCCAGAACGCCAATACCCGTGTGGGACGCCTTGCATTGGTACAGGCTGGCTGTACCTTCTCGAAGGATGTGCCGCCATTCATCGTGGCAGGTGGTAAACCGTTGGTTTACAACGGTCCAAACACGACGATGATGAACGAGGCAGGCATCGACGAGAAAGTACAGAAGCATATCGCCAATGCCTATCGTCTGCTGTTCCATGGTAAGACGAGTGTGTTCGATGTCATCAAGCAGATCAAGGATCAGGTTCCTGACAGTCCTGAGATTCAGACCATCATCCGGTTCCTCGAAGGTACCCGTCGAGGTATCATGGGTAAATAATTCATCGTCATCCCCGCCAATTGGCGGGGATGATTGCTATTAATCAGTAAGAAGCAGTACAGGGTATACCAGCAGCGATGACACGGTCGCGGATGGCATCAAGTTGTTCATGCGTCGCCTTCAGCAGTCCTTCAGTCGGAGTCTCACGGTCGATGGTGTAAATCATGACCTGCTGGGGACTAATGGTTTTGACGGCCTCAAGCCACGGAATGACATACGCATCACTGGTATTGTCGACGCTCTCGCCTTGGCATTCGCCTCTCATGAACATCGTCTGAATAATCACGTGTCCGTTGAAAGCCTTCAGACGTTCGATAATCTTCTCCACGTCATAGGTACCGTTGGGATGGTCTACCTTATTTATATATATAGGGTCTACTGTGTCGAGCTTCAGAATATTGTTGTCAACCTTCATTAAGGCATTGTGCACCTCCTGACGATGAATCATTGTCGAGTTGCTCAGTACCGAGACTTTCGCGTTCGGACAATATTGGTCGCGTAGACGGATTGTATCGTCGATGATCTCAGGGAAATGTGGATGACACGTGGGTTCACCATTACCTGCAAATGTCAGCACGTCGGGCAACTGGCCCTCGGCCTTCATCTGCTGCAGTTTCTCCTTCAGCTTGTGAGCTACCTCCTCGCGTTGAGGTAACGGCAGGGTGGGACGGTGGTCTTCGTTGAAGCCACATTCACAGTAGATACAGTCGAAACTGCATACCTTACCGTCGGCAGGCAGCAGGTTGATGCCGAGAGATATA
>JAEETB010000286.1 GCA_016286575.1 Prevotella sp. | reverse complement strand
TCACGATGGAATCCCATCAGGCGGCAACGGCTTCCGTCGCACCACGGCATATCGCGAGTTCCAGCGCATGAAGGACGGACGCATACCCAAGATTGACATCAAATGAGAATTAAGAAACAGCAATGAACATGAAGAGACTACCATTAGCACTCTTTTTTGTCTGTTGTACGCTGGTCATAGCGGCACAGGAGGTTACTGAAAATCGCGGATTCAAGGCTGTCATGAACGGAAAGTATGCCGTTGAGGTGTTTTTCCAGACAGCACATAACGATGGCGACTGGCAGACGGCGGGCTACATCTATTACCCCAAAGCTAAAAAACCCGCTCCCATACTGATAGCAGAGAACTGGGGTAATGAAGACCCTATTGTCTCTGATGAGGACAATGTGTTCGACAGGCGTTTTGTGGAGTACCAGCCTGATGGAGAGATGACAGGCATAATCTATCTGACGTATGCAGAGGTGGAGGGTGACTTCCAGATGCTGAAAGGTTCATGGAAGAATCCCACAACAGGCAAGGTGATGAGCCTGTCTAACTTCCAAGAGATGCGAGAGTTGCCCAGCTGGTGGCCAGGATCTCCAGAAATATTCGGTGCACCCAACCGCGATGCATGGAAATTCCTGTATAAGCTGGAAAACAAGTACGACGAAAGCGGAGACAGCGAGTGGATGGACAACATCCATGTGACCTTTGAGGTGAATGGCGTGGAGCATCCTCTGAGCTTTGACGAGCCTCTGAACGGAGCTGTCAACAGCGAAATGGAGGAGACGCTGAATTGGATTGATGAAAAGGACATCAACTTCGACGGCATACCAGACTTGATGGTCTATCTCGGTGTGACTCACAATGCACAGTCGCTCTACAAGGCATTTGTATGGAATCCCATTACCTGCCAGTTCTACGATGTCAAGGAATTCCAGGAAATTCAGGAGCCTGAGTTCGACAGCGAAGCGAAGACCATTACCAGTCGTGCCCGCGATGCAGGCATTCTCTACACAGACACTTTCAAATGGAAAAACGGCAAACTGACAAAGATCGCCAGCAAAAAGGATTCATTATATTAAATTAATATGCATATGAAAAGACTATCATTAGCAATCATTTTCGCCTGCTGCACGCTGGCCATAGTGGCACAGGAAGATGGCTTCCGTGTAAACTACCAGGGAGCGAAACCTACTATCAAAGACTTTGCCTTGGCCTATATCACCTCTCTCATTTCTGAGGCTGAAGAGTGTGATGAAGAGGGAATGTCTCTGTACGATGAGCTTATCAAGAATGTATTTCTGGATTAGAAAAATATTGAGGCCAATTAATTCAATAAATTGAAATTTCCTAATAATTGAACTGCATAGAGATAACAAAAACAGGCAGCACCCCGTCGTGGATGCTGCCTGCTGCTGTTTTAACAAGACGAATCCTCATTACGAGACCTCAATGGCCTTGGTGACTTTCTCCTTCGGCTCGGTCTTTGGCATAGTGATGGTCAGTATGCCATCCTCGACCTTGGCAGAAATCTGGTCTTTCACCACATCGTCTGGCAGCACGTAGTTCTGCTCGTAGTTTGAGTAAGAGAACTCACGGCGCAGATAGTGATGGTGCTTGTCCTCATGCTTGTGTTCCTGTTTGTTCTCAATAGCGATGGTGAGGTTGCCCTCGTCATTGATGGCTACGCGGCAATATTCTTTCTTGATGCCTGGAGCTGCAAGTTCCATCGTGTAGGCCTTCTCACTCTCCTTGACATTGACTGCGGGTGCTGTACTGTTGGCACGAGGCATGAAATCAGTGTTAAAGAAATCATCAAACATTGTTGGGAACCAACCATTGCTTTTCATTAATCCGTTCAACATAATCAATACCTCCTAATTATATTTTTAAATTTGACATTTTGTTACTTGATTGCCTCTGCTTTCGCTTCAGCTCTCACTAACAGATAAGCAAAGTACATGCCTATGGAAAGAATCCGTGCCAGAATGACAATCTCAGAAGTCAAACTGGCACGGAATTTAAACTCGCTTAAACTATGCTGACAATTTATTAAACTCGGTTAAACATTGAGGTGTTAACTTAATTCTTTCCCAAAAGGTGAAAGGGCCAGCTTTGCCAGCCGGAAGTGCATCTTTCCGAATGGGATGCCGATGATGGTGATCATCAGTATCAGGCCTGCGATGAAATACTCCAAGGCTATGTGAAAGCCTCCGAATATGACCCAGATGATGTTTCCTAACGTCTTCATTGATCTGATTTAGATGACTACAGCTGTTCCGCTGGTGGCAACCATGAGCATCGAGCCATTGGCTCCGACAGTCTCATAGTCGATGTCGATGCCTACGATGGCATTGGCTCCAAGAGCCTGAGCACGCTGCATCATCTCCTGCATGGAGGTGTCCTTGGCTTCAGAAAGCACCTTCTCGTAAGCGCCTGCACGACCGCCTACGATGTCGCGGATGCCTGCAAAGAGGTCTTTGAACATGTTGGCACCGATAATGGTTTCACCTGTCACAATACCCTTATACTCGCGGATGGTGTGACCTTCAATCTGTGGGGTTGTTGATAGTATCATAATTTTTATCTTTTAAAAGTTTCTATCTGTTAGACGTAAGATCGTGGCGAAAAGTTGCACTCAGATTTTAATGGTTTCTCCCTCCCTGCTGATTTCCCAGAAAGGAATATCTTTCTCGTCTGTGAATTCCTTCATTCGCCAAGCAGACTCGAAGCCGCTGGCTACGAAATGCATGGGTACAAAGAGGCCGACCTTGAATCGCTCGATGAACTGACGGCCTCCAAGGGTATAGCCATTGCCTATGCGTCCGTCTATGGGGAACATCACCACATCGAAGCTGTCAGTAATCTTGCGGATGTCCTTCAGTTCGCCCAAGTACTGCTTTTCATGAGCTATCGGGTCAATGTCTTCGTCAAACTCCTCGCTATAGATCGTCTCACCTGGCACGGCTTCAGGTAGGAATCTCGCATACCAGTTATTCAAGTCCCCTGCATGGAAGATACGTTTGCCCTCAATCTCTACAATCCACGAAACACCGCTGTCTGTGCTGCCTAAAGCCCAAACGGAAATAGTGCCGTCAGACCATGTGCCACCCTTTGCCAGCCATACGTCGGCATCCTCCTTGTTGGCTCTTCGATGTTTATAGATGTCCTTGGAGAGTATGTAGGTGATACCTTCACGCTGCTTCCTCCATTCAAAGATTGCTTTGTTGAAGTGGTCTTCGTGGAAATGGCTGGAGAATACATAGACAGGCTTATCCTTCTTCAGGAACGGTGGCACGACACCATTCAAGTCCAGCCAATAATCGAATATCAGGATGGACTTATTCATTTCAAGGACAAAACCACTATGGAATACGTAGGTCAGGATCATTGTTGCAGCATTTCACAGAGTTTATCTTCCCTGATAATCTTTGGAGCAGCCTTTCCTGCCAACACCAATACCTTCTTACCATTGCGGTAAATATGTAGCTGTCGGGAGCGGACTGCTGCTGTCAGTTCAGGATCATCCTGCATAGCAAGCCAAAGAGGATGGTAGATGCCATCCTCTTCAAATAGCTTCTTTTGCAGGTGCGAGCACATATTGGTCGTATCGATAGTCATCTGATCTTCTTTTTCCTTAAATCCGAAAAACTCTTTCAGTCCTTTTCTCTCCTTCAGGTCATCAACGGTAAAACCATAATGTGTAGCTGCAGCAAGGGTGATGACACGTTCAAGGAAGTCATCGTAAGAAAGAGCGAACCACTCCTTGGGAATATCCACATCGATGGTTCCTCCGCCATAATGACTGCCTTCGTTCCAGGCTTCGTCAAGCTCGGCTTCATAGGTTCCATCATCCTTCTTGTTGAAGCAGTACCACGAGGCCCATTCTTCCATTCCCTCTACGTAATGGCCTACAAAATGCGGAGCAGAGTGCGATTTCGGCGAATAGGTGGCTTCGCCCTTCTTCGCGTCCCTGCGAT
>JAEETB010000285.1 GCA_016286575.1 Prevotella sp. | reverse complement strand
AAATCGTAAATCCGTAAATCGTAAATAAAATGAAGTATATTTTTGAAACCCGCATGGAGGTTCGCGATTACGAATGCGACATTGAAGGCATCGTCAACAATGCCAACTACCTACATTATGCAGAGCATACTCGTCATTTGTTTCTCCGCAGTCTGGGCGTCAGCTTTGCCGCACTCCACGAACAAGGTATCGATGCCGTCGTACACAGCATGAAACTGCAGTATAAAGTTCCCCTACGCTGCGACGACGAGTTTATCTCGCGCCTGAACCTCAAGAAAGACGGTCTCAAATACCTTTTCTATCAGGATATCTACCGTGCCAGCGACGAAATACTCTGTTTCCGTGCCACAGTGGAACTTGTCTGCCTGATCAACGGTCGTCTTGGCAACAGCCCAGAATACGACGAAGCCTTCAAAGACTTCATCTGATCTTCAAAGGCTTCATCTGGATTTCCAAAGGAAAGGATCCTCAGTCGTTACTTGCACTCGCCGTCGCCATAGATGTAGGCAAACGCACCGCTCTGGTAGTCGAAGATTTCTTCTGGACGGAAGAAACGGGCTACCTCGATGGCTGCATTCTCTACGGAGTCAGAGGCATGGACGATGTTCTGCTGGTTGCTTACGGAATAGTCACCACGGATGGTGCCTGGGGCTGCCTGGCGACCGTTGGTGACACCAGCCATCGTGCGAACCACCTGAACAGCCTCAACGCCAGAGATAGCCATCGCTACGATGGGCGAAGCCTGCATGGAGGCACAAAGGCCAGGGAAGAAAGGTTTATCCACAAGGTGAGCATAGTGCTCACGCAGAATCTGATCACTTAACTGCATCATCTTCATACCAGAGATACGAAGGCCACGACGCTCGAAACGATTAACCACTTCACCAATCAGCTGACGCTGTACACAGCTGGGTTTGAGTAATACTAATGTTGTTTCCATATTTTATTTGTTTGGGGTTAGAAAATAATGCTATTGCGTTACATACTCACGGGGTAGGACACCGAATTCCTTCTTGAACAGTTTGGTGAAATACTTCGGCGTATTGAAACCCACCTGCATAGAGAGTTCTGTCATGCTGATATCGGGCTGCTGACGCACGATACGGCAAGCCTCCTTCAAACGGATGGAGTTGATGAATCCAGTGACATTCTGTCCCGTCAATGCCCGTAACTTGTTATATAGGGTGGAAGACGACACACACATATCTGAGGCGAACTGCTCGCGGTCATAGTCTGCATCGTCGAGATGTTGCTTCACACAATCAATGGCTTTCTGCAGGAAGAGTTCATCTGGCGAGGAGTGCTGCTGCTCCTCGGCCTCCAAAGCCTTGCGCGCACCCTCAAACTGCTTCATCACCATCAGCTCGCGGTAATGTAACAGTTCGTTCACACGCTCCTGAAGTCGGGCACGACGGTTCAGGCGGTTCTTATACCACTCTTTCACCCCATAGACGGCTGAACCCAGCAGCAATAAATAAATAAGGTATGCCCACCACGTCTGATACCAAGGGGGTAACACACGCACCAAAATGGTATAAGGTAGCTTCACCTGACGACCATAGCTGTCGATAGCCTTCAAATGAAGTTCATAGGTGCCGGCAGGCAGGTTCTGATAGGTGGCCTGACGGTTATCAGCATTCACGTAGTGCCAGTCGCGATCATACCCCTCCAGTTGGTAGGCGTAATAACACTGTTGCTCGTTTTGATAGGCCAAGAGTGCAAATTCCACCGTGAATTTCCGTATGTTGGCAGGAATCGTGATCTGTCGGGTGGTAAAGGGTGGTTCGGCAGATATTCGGCTCTGCTGAATGGAGTCGAGCCTTTCGTAAGGACGGTCGTTGATCTGTAAGCCAGTAACCAGTAAAGAAGCAGAATCCGCTGGTTGCCAGTAGTCCATCTGACCCGGCTTAAAAGAAAAGAAACCATTGGCACTACCCAGGAACAGTTCATTGCAGAAACGTGAAAGACCGTTGGCTGAGAAGCGGATTTTCTCCAAGCCGTCCTCTACACTATAATAGGCGGGATGGCATTTCCCCTTCTCATCAATCTTCAGGCATACAAGTCCTTTGTCCGTAGAAAGCCATAGCTGTCCCTTCTCATCGCCATCGATGGCGTAGATACGGTTTACATTGAGATGATACCGATGGTTTACCACGATGAATTGGTCATTTTCCGCATCGTAAAGGAACAGAGCACCACCATTTGAGATGGCCCAAAGCCGATGGTGAGAGTCCTCGTAGACGGCCGTGGCATCCTTGAGAGGATAGTTACCGCTTACTGGGGCGTACAGCCGACTCTGTATCGACTTAGGCTGGCGCATATCGCCTGTGAAGCAGATAATGCCGGAATTGTCTGTTGCAACCCATATACGATGATCGTGACCTTCGATGATATGGCGTACGTCGATGTTGCTGACCAGCATACGGCCTTCGGTTTCTGAGAATGCCAAGCCCACGCCGTCGCTCTGTCCCACCATTACCGTTCCGTCGTGGAGCTGACAGAATGCGTTCACATTACCGCCTCCGATAAACGGAATGCCACTTGAGGGCAGCATCCGGGCAGGTTCTCCCGCATGACATACGACAACGCCCATGGTACTGGCCAGCCACAGCTCCTGTTCGTTGCGCTGCATGATGGCCGATATAGTCTGCACATGGATTCCGCCATTTCCCGTCATCTGTTCCATACCAGGTATCTGGTTGTTATAGCTCACTCGGTCCTGTTCACGGTCGTAGCAGGCGAGTCCATAGGGCTGCAGTCCAAGCCAGAAGTAACGGCCATCAGCCGTAAACACGGTCTGTATGCGGTTGACAGGCAGTTCCAGCCCTGCAGGATTAAGATGATAGAACCTGAAAGGTGAACGCTTGGTACTCAGGTGAACAATACCCTGGTTGCGGGTAAGTACCCAAAGATTCCCGTGCCCGTCGGTAGCGAGACTATAGCAAAAACTGAGTTCAGGGTGGTTTTCCACCTTCTGGTCGTCATCAAGGTCCACACTGGTAAGACCCTCAATGCAGCAGCCCCAGACAGCATGGCTCACAGAATCCTCCACCAGCTGATGGAACGTCCTGAAGTCGCGCCGCCCCTCGTTCATCCTATGGATACCAGGATCAGACTCATTTTCAGGATTGTCCAGACGGATGATACCATTCTCCCATGTACCTATCCAGAGTCGTCCACGACTATCTATCAACTGTGACTGCACCGTATTACGTTCACTCAGACGGGGGTAGGACACCAGTTTGCCACTATGATGGTCCAGTCGGAGAAGACCGCCTTCCCACGTGCCTATATAAATATTACCTTTCTTGTCCTCAGAAAAAGAACGTACACCAGCAGGCAGACTGATATCGATGAATTCGTCGTTATTTGCATCATAGCGCGACATGCCATTTGCAGTTCCCACCCAGATTGTTCCGTCGGATGAGGTAAACAAGGCATCGATAGAACGGGCGTTCTGACTCTGAAGACGATAGGACTTGAATGTACTCTTGCGGCGATTGAAACAAGCCAAGCCGTCATGTGTGCCAAGCCACAAACGGTTTTCAGGAGCTTCCGTCATCCTATGTACATAGTTGTTGGGCAGGATACCTGGCGAGTAAGCATCGTTCCGGTAAGCCTTGAAACGGTAGCCATCGTAGGCACATACACCCTGATCAGTACCGATCCACATCAGCCCGTTGTGGTCGAACATCAGGCAACGCGCCTCTTCAGCTCCCTCCACAGGCGTCTGCGAAACGATTCTGAGTGGAACGAGTTGTGCTAATGCCTGCTGACACAGCATCAGGATGATTGACAATATAAAGAAGCGGTTCATTTTCGACTATTTTGCTCTGCAAAGATAAGAACTTATTTCGAAAATTCCAAGTATTTAGCCTTTTTTATTCAAAACTCGGAAAATTGATTCAAAAACCCCGCCAACAGAAGTTGACGGGGAAAATTGTTTATTTAGGCTGCAGGGCGACATATTCTTT
>JAEETB010000029.1 GCA_016286575.1 Prevotella sp. | reverse complement strand
GGAGAAGATAGCTAACACCACCCAGATAACCTTTCTTAACTGGTATCTTGTAAATAGCCATCGCATCTATGGCGTTACAATCGTCAAAGGCATCTTTAGCATAGAACTTATGTAGATATTCTGCTTCAAAATGGAAGCCTGAGAATTCGTAGTATGCACCAAAGTCAACAGACGTATAGGACGCATTGCGACCTGCAATGAGTTGGTGCTGAACACTTGGAATGAGTGCCAAGCCCTTGATTGGGAAATATTGAATACGAGCAGAGTATGCGGGAGATGTAAACCAAGCCGTTTTCTGATTGTCAAGGTTGGAACCATTGTAAATACCAGCATCAACTGAGAGTTTCTTACAATTCTCCATATTTATAATATCGTAGCCAACAGCAGCTCCCACATCACGCATATCGCCTACCTGTTTGGCAATGAATGAACGATTCGCAAAGAATTGTGCCGACGGATTTCGATGAGCATCGATGGAGAAAGGCATTCGTTGCTGACCAAGTGTGATGCGAAGGGTGCTGATTGGACTCACACGTACCCACGCATCCTTCATCTTGATGGCAGATTCATCACAAAGATCCACCTCGAGTTTGTAACTGCTTTTTAACGGCATATTGCCATCAACCGATAATCTGGCATTGCGCACCTCAAAACGACTGGCGTTAAGATCTGGCTCATACTCATACTTACCTCGGAGTATGCCATGTATCTGTGGCATAAATTTTTGATTCTCCGTTTGCCGTTGTAGTTCTTGTTCAATCTGAGTGAGACGCTCCTCTAAAGTAAGCTCTTGTGCACCCATCTTCACTACACATAGACAGAATAATACAAACAATGTACTTTTTTTCTTTTTTTTCATTACTCATCATAAGGAAGTTTTGGTTTGCCTTTCCAAATGACGCTGCAAAATTGCGAAATTGGGATTACAAAGTTATTACGTCAATATTCCAATACTATGAATATTAAAAATGATATTGCAATTTTGTGAATAATACAGCTACTTTCACAAATAATTGAATGTACACCTTTTTCTTTTTCCATACTTCTGTGTCAACGAGGAATATGGTTTGCCCTCCGTTGACGCTGCAAAAGTACAGCCTGGATATTACAGACGTATTGCAAGGGTAATAAAGAATTATTGCAACCTCACAATGTCATGAGATTGCAATAACCGTGAAACGACATTATAGATTTAATATTACAAATATCGTTTCATTCCTTCGCCACCAACTCCTGCATATAACTCTAACAGGCTCTTTGCGGGGCTTGATTGAATTTTGGGAATAAGGACTTCTTCTACTTGAAAGAAACCTACTTCAGCTTTCATGCGTATCTCTATTTTCAAAGGACGCTCATGCCCCTGTTCAATTTTTACCTTTTCAATAGAGTTTGCAGAATACTTGTGAATATCGCCTTCTGCCGGTTTTGAATGAATCTCCAAAGGAATACGAGCACGTCCTTTTGTCATATCACAACCATCAGCAATCAAGATAAGACCAGCCTCAATAGAATGGATAGGATGCGTAGCCATGT
This sequence comes from Prevotella sp., assembly GCA_016286575.1. Classification (GTDB taxonomy): domain Bacteria; phylum Bacteroidota; class Bacteroidia; order Bacteroidales; family Bacteroidaceae; genus Prevotella. The sequence continues at coordinate 17,490 of JAEETB010000029.1, read as the reverse complement.
GTCCGATAATGCCTTCCATAGCAATAGAGCGTATCACCGTTCTTCGTATAATGTTCTTATCTTCAGGCATCAGTTGTGTTAATGTGTCATTGATGATTGAATAACTGATTATGCTGGAATAAAGCTCATGATCTTTGCGACTGACGGTCATTCCACTATCATGAAGGAGAGAGGCAAGCATTACAGCACAGACACTATCTGCATATGTGCCGGACTTTTCTTTTTCTAGACTTGTCTCCACACTTGCTTCGTGAAGCAAAAAGAGCATTTTTAAAGCATTGCGGCATACAATCTTCATGTGTACAGGTCCGTGATCATTCAACCCCAACCGACCTATTGATACTATGTTGGCATAATTTTGTATAGCATCTATTTCCTGATTATTCTGAAGATGATTCCATAGTCTTAAAGGCAGGTCATCGCCAAATGTCTGGTCATCCACTATCTTTGTGACCAAATCAGTTATCTTCTCTTCGACTTGTATTTCTTTTGGTGATTTTGATTCCATAGTATGACTAAATATGATACACATATCCCGATGTTAACACGTGAAGAGCTTTATCTAAGCCACCAGCCGACCTTTTCAGGTCAAGTAAATACCCCATATTGATGGCATGATGAGCGTTGATCTTATATGACGTTCCAGCGGCTATGCGCATCTCATCTATTTGAAATTGTTTACCTAGATTATTGAACATCTCAACCGATGCAAAGGGACTCCAGCCATTCATTCTACTATTGGTCATCTCTGCCTTAAACCGATTACGCAGATGATGTTCATTGCTTGCATTCTCGTTGCCCCTCTGCATTGTATGTGTATACTGATATCGCTCGCGCAAAGATAGTTTAAGCCAATTAAACACCTTACATTCTGGTGTTATGTCGAACATAAGGCGATGGCGGGGAACCATTTCATTTACGCCATCTATCGTATGGTTCTTTAAGTGAAATTCATAACTTCCTCCCAATTTAAGGAGTTTGGATATTTTATACGTACAATCTATGCCTAACTGCCAACGGTCAAAACTACCAACATTGTTCTTCGTGCGGATTTCGGTGTTCACTCCAAGGCTCCAACTGTCGTTTACATTCTTTTCCGTGCCAATAGTAGTCCACATACCGAAATCATTGGTAGTTTGAGCCTTAGATAATCCGATGAAAATAAATGTGAGAAACAACACTAGGATGACAAATCTCACCCAATTAAAGATTCTCTGAATTTTTTCTGCTTTTTCTTTATCCATAAATGATTTAGCCAACCGTTAGTGATTGACATTGCAAAGATAAACTGAACATGTTACAAAAACATTTCATTCGTGTGATAGATAGGTTACATTACCGTTTGTAACAGGATTGTAACATGGACGTAACAACAGCGTAATAAGATTGTAATATCTTTGCAGCAAAATTTATAGGATAAAATACAAATGGAATTGATTATTAACATTTTCTCGCTTGTGGGGTCGCTGGCATTGTTCCTCTTTGGAATGAAGACAATGTCGGAGGGTCTGGAGAAGTTTGCAGGCGATCGCCTGCGCAGTATTTTGGCTGCGATGACAAAGAATCGTGTGATGGGTGTTCTAACAGGTATTCTTATTACGGCACTCATCCAGTCATCGAGTGCCACAACCGTGATGGTTGTAAGTTTTGTGAATGCAGGGTTGATGACGCTTGCGCAGTCTATTGGCGTCATCATGGGTGCAAACATCGGAACAACAGTTACAGCATGGATTATATCAGCTGTTGGCTTTAAGGTGAACATCGCTGCCTTTGCTATCCCCTTGTTGGCTATCGGTATGCCATTGATATTCAGTGGTAAGGGTAACCGCAAGAGCATTGGCGAATTCATCTTCGGCTTCTCGTTCCTCTTTATGGGATTATCGTTTCTGCAAGAGGCTGCCACAGCGATGAATATCGGTGATATGGTGGCGGGGATGCTGGCTCACGTGCCGCAGGATTCGTTCTTCACCATCATCCTCTTTATTATTGTGGGTGCATTGGTCACGATGATTGTTCAGGCGTCAGCTGCCACAATGGCCATTACGCTGATGCTCTTCGGCATGAACATCCCTGGTTTTGGCTTCGAACAAGCAGCTGCGCTGGCTATGGGACAGAATATTGGTACCACCATCACTGCGTTTATGGCTTCGTTGACTGCCAATACACAAGCGCGCCGTGCAGCTCTGGCCCACATGTTCTTCAATGTGTTTGGTGTCGTGGCGTTCCTCATCGTGTTCTATCCCGCTTGTGATGCCGTTAGTTGGGTAGTAGAGAACTTAATGGGTGGTGGCAACGATCTCTTTAAGCTATCAGCCTTCCACACCGCCTTCAACATCATCAACACGCTGTTGCTCATTGGTTTCGTGAAGCAGATAGAGATGTTTGTATGTCGTGTGCTGCCAATGAAGGCACAAGACGAGGACTATCGCCTGCGTTTCATCAGTGGCGGTCTGCTCTCTACAGCCGAACTCAGCATTATGGAGGCGCAGAAGGAGATTCGCAGTTTCGCTGAGCGTTGTCAGCGCATGGCAGGTTTCGTGCCCACGCTTCTGGAAACGAAAGACGAGATGGAGTTTAATAAACTCTTTGCCCGTATTGAGAAATACGAGAACATCACCGACTCGATGGAGATGGAGATTGCCAGCTATCTGAACAAGGTGAGTGAAGGTCGCTTGTCGGATGCGTCGAAAACTCAGATACAAAAGATGCTTCGCCAGATATCTGAGTTAGAGTCCATCGGTGACTCGGTTTATAACCTGGGGCGTACCCTGAATCGCCATCGCATGCACTGTCAGGAGGACTTTACTGCCGAGCAGATGCAGCACATGATGACGATGCTGCAACTGGTAGGTGCTGCCCTCAGCGAGATGCTGAAACGCATTGACCAACCCACTACCAAGAATGGTGTGAAGACCTCGCTTAACATCGAGCATGAAATCAATAACTATCGTACACAACTGAAGAACCAGAACCTGCACGATGTAAATGCTGGACTCTACGACTATCAGTTGGGTGTGTTCTATGTCGATTTCATCTCAGAGTGTGAGAAACTTGGCGATTACGTGATGAACGTTGTACAGGCCGGCAAGGGCTTGAACAACGACTATGGTGACGGTCCTATCAACGGACAAGGGTAATCGATAGTCGGTTATCATTCCGAAAAATTAGAAACGTGCTAGGGTAAACCTGATGGTGAGTCCACCGCCAGGAGTAGAGAGTGCAGTTGCTTGTCCACCATGGGCGGCAACTGCATTTTTTACGATGGCAAGTCCAAGACCTGTGCCACCAAGTTTGCGCGAGCGCCCTTTATCTACACGGTAGAAACGCTCAAAGAGATGGGTGAGATGTTGCGCTTCTACGCCAGAACCGTTGTCGCTGACTAAAAATTCGTAGAAATGGCGGCCTTCTTTTTCCACCTCAGTACAAGTAATCTTCAGAACCGATGCGCCTGTGGCATACGCAATAGCATTGTCAATCAGGTTGCGGAAGATGCTGTATATCAGGCTCTGATCGCCCAGCACTTCTACATGCTGAGGCAATTGGAGTGATGGAGCGATGCCCTTTTCCTGAAGTTGCAGTGCCGTATCATCCAGCACACTCTGTATGATTTGTAATACATCCACAGGGCGATAATCCTTTCGTGCCTCAGAACGGTTGTCGTCTATCTCATCGAGTTTGGTGAGTGCACTCATGTCAAGCAGTAGTTTGTTCATACGTTCACTCTGAGCATAACAGCGCTCCAGGAAATGCTTCTTCTTGTCTTCAGGCATATCGCGATTATCCAAGATGCTCTCCAAGTAGCCATGAATGCTGGCAGCAGGTGTTTTCAGCTCATGAGCGGCATTCTGGGTAAGCTGACGCTTGATACGCACTTTCTCTTCTTCCGAATGACGTAGTTTCCAATACAACATGATGATAGTGTGACTGATATCACCCAATTCGTCATCTGGCAGCCGACGCTCCAGTTCGTGGTCAAGTTCCTCACCTTCCTCGGCCTTCATGGCAAATTCACGTAAGTAACCAATGTGTCGGCTGATACGGTGAGTGATATAGTAGAGAACGATGCCCAGCAACAGGGTGAGAACGCCAGAAAAATAAATGAAAGTATTGTCAGCCTGCAATGAACGGGTCAGCTCTGCAGAATATGGTACGGCAGCACGTACAATCACATCACCGAAACGAGTTGCAGAATAGAAGTAGGTCTCGTGAGTAGACTGTGACATTCGTTTGATATCATAGCCACTGCCCTCTCGCAAAGCCTGCTGGATCTCTGTTCTCTGTAGATGGTTTCCCAAAGCTTCCACATCAGTATCATAGCTATCAAAGATGACCCGTCCTTCCTTGTCTATCACAGACACTCGAAGCCCCTCCATCTGATGATGCAAAACATAATCGCGAAAGAGTCGACTACTGCTCATACTATCCTTACCGACTGTCTGCACCATCTCATAGTTGTACATCTGCAGTCGTGAATGAAGAATATCAATTTTATACTCCTTTTCACGCTTATACTGATATACGCTAAAACATATAGCAAAGAGCAGAAACACACCGCCGATGCTCAGCAGCAAATTACGTTGAAAGGATTTACTTTTCAAAGCAGTAGCCATATCCCACACGTGTTTTTATCTGTTTACCATAATGGCCTATCTTCTTACGTAATCTGGTAATGTTCACGTCCACCGTGCGGTCAAGAACCAGCACATCCTGTGGCCAACAATACTTCAATAAGTCTTCCCGAGAAAACACCTTGTTAGGATGTTGGAGAAAGAAAGACAACAATTCAAATTCCAGTTTGGTGAATTCCAGTTCCTTTCCGTCGCATACGACAGTTTTGGCATTCAAATCAACCATAATTCCTTCGTAAGCAATCTTATTATCTACAGCAGCTGAAACAGTTTGCTGCAATTGAGTACGTCTGAGCACAGCCTTGACCCTAGCCTTCACTTCTTTCATACCCAATGGCTTGGCAATATAGTCGTCAGCACCGATATTCAATCCTTTTACCAAATTGTCCTCACTGTCGAGTGCCGTAATGAAGATAATGGGAATCTGTGTCGTAGCGGGATCGTTCTTTAGTCTGCGCGCCATCTGGAACCCCGACATTTCTCCCATCATAACATCTAGCAGAATAAGCGAATAATCTTGTAGGGGTAGTTCCAGTGCCTCCTCTGCTGAATTGGCTGTAACCACCTCAAAACCTTCATTCTCGAGGTTATATTGCAGTATTTCACAGATATCCTGCTCATCATCTACAACAAGTATCTTCATAATTCTTCTGAATTTCAAGGCGCAAAGTTATATACTTTTTCCGAAAAATAGAAAGGATTTATATTACAATGTTATTAAATCTCAATATAGCAGGTGCTTTTGCATGATAATTATTGATTTACGTAAGTGTTCAGCCGCCTTTTCAAATTCGAGGGAATGATCTAGATGGTGCATCAGCAACTTTCTTCACACGCTGTGCTGTGCTTGCTCTGGTTACCCTATAAATCAGTTTGATACTCTATATAATGCTTGCCAAAGTGTCTCTGAATGTCATGATTTTATATGAGGTGATACTTAAAAAAACGTAAATAGATAACCAAAATTTGTTCAGACGGAAAAGAAAAAGGAGTTGCGATTTCTCGTAACTCCTTGATTTTTAAGGCGCTTCAGGATGGGCTTGAACCAACGACCCCCTGATTAACAGTCTCTATCCCATCTATTCCTAGAGTATTCATTATCAGCTTGTTACAGAACTCTCAGTAATCTTGGGGTCAACTATAGGTCAACAATCCCTTGAATTACGGCACAAATTTACTCTATTTCTTCGAGAATCCATCATCAAACGATAGAAAATTTGAGATGGCCGTGCATATAATTAAAAATTCTCGTTTCCTTAGTAATGGCGGATTCTTTATTTCCGAATTTATATAAAAAAGAGAAGTGGCACACCACCTAGAATTGCTTCTAGTATGGTGTACCACCTATCATTTATGGTACTCTCCACTCTGTATCATCAGCTTCTGTTAAATCCAAGTTGGATTCTTTACTGAAATATCTAATGAAGTTCAAGTATGGTGTATCTTTATATTCGTTGACTATCGCTTTGTGTGCCTGATTACTCCTTCTGATAAAATAATCTTCTAGCGAACCTTCTGTCTCAATTCTATAGTAACTTAACCAAATTCGTGCTATTTCCTTATTCCAAACACACCATTCGCCATAGTGATAAAGTTCAGGAGGAATAAGTTCGTGGATATCTTTTTCTGTAACAATATCTCCTCCACGTAAATCCAGAATCTAAAAAGATGGATTATGGGTAAGATACGTCCTCATTCTTGTAAGAAGAGCTTTCTTGTCTCTAGAGTAACCTACTTTACAGTAGTTTCCGCTTTTTATAAAGTATAGCATATAAATCAGAGTTTAAAGTCAAATAACATATCTCCAAAAAGGTAGCCATTTACTTTCTTACCATTTAAGTTTTGGCTGCTACGTTTTACTTTGTATAAACTGCACTCTTTTATCAGCGTGGCTTTAGGGGACAATAATATATCAAGTTTCTTAAACTATTCTGCGAGTTCCAATTTCAAGTCCTTGTCACTAATGAACTCTCCTTTATGGTAGATAGCCTTAAAAGCTTGTTGGAGCTTCTTTTTATCTTGTACAGCCCTTATCATCTTGTCTTTGTTCCATCTGAGACTATTCATTTCTGTCTCTTTAAGATATAATCTGAAATCTTTGAACTCTGGATATTCGATTTCGTATTGTTCTGATGGATGATCAAGATAATCCTTTAATAGTTGCTCGTATGAGACAGTCAGAGCCTTATTCATTATTATATCGAAATCGTCTATTAGCTGTTGGTTCTCTGGTACAAACTTTTCAGATTTTTCAAACTGCATCCGTAGATGGATTCCATCCTTATAGGCTTTCCGAAGATTGTGTTTGAAGATGAACGACTGCCTTTTCTGTTCATTGTAAACAAGCCTGCCATCTTTTTCAGATAACAGTGTACTTTCAAGATTCATGTGTTTTATCCATACTTTTGGTGAACCTTTTTTCATATCATTTTGTGAAGAAAGTAACTCTTTTGCTTCCTGCTCTTTCTCATCCATCAATCCCCAGAACTCTTCATCTGACATAATTTTCTTATTTGTGGTGAAGATATGTACTAAAACATTTCTAAAAACATTTTGGAAATTTTCATTAATCCTGATTCTTCCCGCTATTTGTTCCATTGTAGTCGCTATGTCAACAAGTGTGTTTTGTCTATATCCATCGCTAGCCACTATAACCAATCCATTATTTGAGAACAGATTACAGCCTTGAAAGCATTTCTTGGTGAAAAAGTTAATTCGTTTGTTAGGTGTACTCACCGTTTCTATCTCGTATTTATCTAGAAGAAGTTTATTTCGTGGTCTTTCTGCACAGCAGATTTTTACCTCAGCATTATCTAATTCTAGAGTTGAAACGATTTGTTGTATGCTCGTTACAGAATTTAAAAAGATAAAGAGCTGTTCTACTTGTCTCACTTCGCCGTTAATATCGGTAAGTCTTAGTCCGTCCTTTCTAAAAACATCAATAAGCTTTGTTAGACCCGCTACTACTTTGGTGGCTTTAAACCTCTTTACTTCTATTTTTTGTAATCCATTCCATTCAACCGTGTAATGCGGCAGATTCTTGAAGAAAGGGATCTCATAATCTTCGTCTATTGGCGTGGCAGAAAGGAATGTATAATGCTTGAACTTCTGAACAGAATAAAGCAAATCACTGATGGCTTTCTCACGAAAATCCATATCTTCAAGTATGATGTGGTACTCATCCACCAGAATCTTCCATCCATCTGTTTTTTCATTCATCCACCGTAAGAGTTTGGGTAAACTGTCATAGGTAACAGCGATCTTGTGTGTTTGATGCTCACTTATGTACTTTCTAAATTGATGCTCTCTTACTACACCGTAACACTTAAAGACATCATATTTGTTGTTCCTATCTGCTGCAATGCTATCCACCAAGTCTCTGAACGGACACACGATGATATAGTTAGATCTACAGTTAGCGGCAACGTATGTACCACCAACATCTGTTTTTGTTTTGTTGACTATCCCATGAGGTAATCCATCTCGAAATTCTGGAAGCTCGCTAAGGTATCGGGCTTCACCACCATTGATAATTTGAATTTTCTAGTTCATAATTCATTCTTTTGTTAATTCATTATTAAGGTATCTAGGGTAATAAAGAAAATCTGGGACTAAAGAATGGTTTTCATAGACAGAAACTTTTTCCTGACTTTATAGGAATGCTCTGAAAAAAAACTTTCCATGCCAGCACAAAATAATGAGGTGCATTTCTACACCTCAGGAAATGAATTAATCAATCTGAACTATGAATCTTTCTTTATTTAAATATAACGATCCAAGTCTAGATTTCCAAGTTAAAAAAACATAATGCTTATTTTGGGACTCTAAGCCCTTCTAAAGTCAAAATTTTGGGGTGAGAGTGACATTTTCCGAAAACGGCATATAAAACAGTTTATTTCTAAAAAATGTCACTCCTTCATCCTGAGATCATCTAAAGATCCATTTAAGTGGTTACAGTCAACTCCACCTATGAAACCATCCATTGGGGTAATCCTAAACTGAACGATCTTAGCTGTAGCAAAGGGTATAATATCCAAATGAGGTCTGGTAATTCCACTCCAGCGATAGCATTTCCAAAAATCAGGCAGATTAATCAGTCTGAGACATATTGAATACGGGCTCAGATATAAAACAGGATAGACGCCATAGTAATCATGGCACTCTTTGATCCATCCACCAACCAGCGATTTAAGACTGTCGTTAGAAATTGGTAACTCACCCTCAACGTCTAGCATTGGAATCAACGTAGTGCTACCTTTTGGTACTACGTTCTTGAAGTTCTGGAATTGTTTTTTAGCAGAAACATCGGTACTGAGGAAGTGGTAAGCGCCAAATGGAATGTCACGTTTAATAGCATTACGTCTGAATCTCACAAACTTAGTATCTCTGTGGCTCTTACCTTCAGTAGCTTTAGCATAGATGAATCCAACATTTACTTTGTTCCAATCTCTCACTACGTTATGATGAGATATGTCGATTCCATCTACCCTGTGTTCTGAGAACATCGGCATTACTATTTTGCCAATGATAATGAGTACCATTATGAGTAGTGAAATGACAATAGCTTTCTTCATCTTCTATGTTGGATCCATAATGACGAACTTACCTTCTCTTTTTTAAAAAAGCTAGGCTTAAGAAAAAAATAAAGGCTGCTCCCAATATGATTACTCCCACAAGATTATCTTGTCTACTACCTCTTGTATGAAAGAAATCATATTTATAGCCACCAACTAAAACTGCTAAAAAGTAAATGCAGGGAACGAAAACTACCAGCGACAACACTAAATATTTAATTGATTTATCTGGAAATATCTCGTTTTTATTATTTGTTGTTTTAATACTATTATTAGAAGATTTTTCAGAATCGGTGGGAAGAAAGCCTATTTTGCTCCCACAATAATTGCAGAACTTTGAATTGTCAGGAATCTGCTTACCACAATTATTACAGTACATAAATTAAGGATTTGTCATTATAAGTAATTTCTTCGAAATATTAACTAGCGTGCGAGCACTCGTATAGGACAAAACAAACAATCATAACGATTATTCCTATTCCACCAAAACCATTAAAAATAGATTCTGCTGTTTCTTCACTCATTTTTTCTTTTCTGAATGAATTAATAATATAAACAACAATACCGCCAATAATTAAAAAGACGATGATGCCAAACTGAGAGCCCAAAAAGTGTGTCATAAGTTATTCAATAATATATACTCCATTTAAATCAACCTTGTTTATTTTGATAATTGCATCAGCACATCCTTTAAACAATGATTGAACATATGTATCAACGTCAATAACTTGTCCTCGTCTTCCTTTTCTTCCGTTTTTATCATATTGAATGCCCATAGCTTTTACTGTAACTTGACGTTGTATGTTTCCGTAAGAATCGAAATAGGCTCGATTATTAAATAGGGCTTCAAGATGTCCATTAAGAGAATCAAAATAATCTTTACGTAAATCATTTCGTAAGTTCATGTAATCTGCATAAGGATTCGCTTTTTGGGATAACAACTTGTTTAGAGATTCTTTTGAAATATAGTAACCTCTATATATAACCGCATATGATTTATCAGAATGAACATCTAATAAAATTAGCTTCCCATCTTGTAATGAAACCTTTCCTAGTTTTTGTATAGCAGACTGACCAAACAATAATGGGCTTGAAAGGCTTGAGGATATAACAGCATTTACATCCTTAATATGAATGCCTGCTACTTCAACGTCTCTCAAATTTATGATAGCATTATCAACAATACGACCATCAGCTACTTGTGACTGACCAAAGCCCCTGAAATCACTATCTGTAATATAATCATTCTGATAAAGGTATTGGGCTGTGGATAAAGATATTACGACAGATGATGCTCCTGTGTCAAAGATCATCTTTAGTTTGGCTCCATTTACATGGCACGGTAACTTATAAACGCCATTGGAATACTCCATCTGTATTACCTTCTGAGAAAAAACATTAGAAGACAGGAACCCAATCAAAAAGATTACTATAAATTTTCTCATACCCTTACATCTTAAATTTCATTTTTAGCCTATTGAATAGATTTGTCATTAAACATCTTAAAGAACGTATTAACACTCCCTTCTATTGATTGTATGTATTTAACGATGGCTGCCTTGTAATTGTTACTATCCAAATATAATCCTTCAATCGTGAAATCCAATATCCTCATATCATCATTAACCATCAAAAAAGCTTTGGTAAATTCGGAACTGCTATTTGTGTAATTTAATAAAGCGAATAAACGTGAATACTCTGATGAATCTAAAGACGTCATATTGAAATCAATATAGATGGAAATAAAAAATGGATTATTGGAGCTTTCATCAAGACTAATTTTATAAGTTAGTTGATTAGAAACGAGATTAATCTCTCCAGATTCTGAATTGTAAGACACATTATAGCCATTAGTATTCAGAAAAATGTATATGTCGTTTATGAATTTCTCCTGTATAGGATTGTAAGGACTTGCTTTACAAAATGAACCCATGGTGAGGAAGCATGTTATTAACAACAGATAAATAGATTTACGCTCCATAATTAAAATATTTATGCCAACCAGATTCCCAGACATCAGCGGTTAATAATAAAAGGCGTGGGAACTTTAACTCACTACGCTGTTCGGCTCTGGACTGCCTCCGTATGTAATAAGCAAAGCCCACGCCAAACGATATAATGATCCCTTTCGGGACAAAATATCATCTGCGTGGGCGTTCTTGCTCATTATCCATACGAAGTTTGAATTGTCCAGATTCAACAGCGGATAATTTCGCTAAACGCCCTGTCGCAGCTAACTCCTAAGAGTCGCGTTGACCTTACAAAAGTAGTAAAAAGACGCTTAACAGCACAAGAACTTGCTTATTATTTAACTTTTATTCATTAAATCAGAATGTTAGGCAGTCGTATGTCTCTAGGATTTCCTCTTGTCTCAGCCCTAAATAGCGTTTTGTAATAGAGACGGAACTGTGATTAAATAGCTCCATCAGCTTTACTAATGCCAACTCTGAATTATCGCTGTTCATATTATAGACTTGTCTTCCAAATGTCTTTCTAAGGGAGTGACAGCTAAAGTGGTTAATCTTTAATCGGTACTTCTGTTTCAGTTCCTTCAAGATCATGTTGATCCGTTGGACGCTGAACGTAGTCCCCTTCTGACTTACCAATATAGGTGATTCCACTCCGATAGGATGGATATGCTCATAACAGTCTGTAATATGACGCTGCAATTCTGGATTCAGCCTGATTGTTCTACGCTTACCTGTTTTCTTCTCAGTGATGGTAAACTCAGAAACACCTAGAATCTGTTTCCATCTTAAAGAGAGAATATCAGAGATTCGCAGTCCTGTAAAACAACCGATGGCTATTAAAAGTGATATTTTGTAGTTCCCATCCTTTACAAGTTTACGGATTAAATTCATAGCGTCAGACCAAACGAGATAGTCTGCCGTTGTTGTACTGTATTTCTGTGACATAGAAAAGTTCAATTTAGTGATTAAAAAGATAAAAGTGAACGTTGTCTGATACAGAGTTTTTCTAACTCATTGATTATCAGTACAACATTCACTTCTGGCATTAGTGAATATTTCCGTAGAAGATTCGGAGGTAGCAGCACTTACAAAGTCCATGATGATGAAGAGCGAAATCTATGGATATGGAATTTCCACAGTATTCACAATTCTTGTACTCCTTACGTTTTCTCATACCGATTACCATTTAAAAGAGGGCACCATCGCTGATGCCCTCCATAGGATTAACCAAGAAACCAAGAATAACGATCATCAAAACCGTGCATTGTGTTGTGCAGACCTGTAGCCACCTCAGTAGCATTCACGCCACGCTGTAGATAGGTATCGATGTAGCTAGACTTGTTCGATTCAGTAAGAAGGTTGTGGAAATCGAACAGAGAAAGTCCGTTATCCTTCGTGCCGAAGTCCTCGTTATGATAGTAACCACGACAAACACTGTTTATCTGACTATCAGTAATCAAGAGACGTGGAATCTTACGGCTAATGCTCTGAGGTAAAGCCTGAGCCATTCTCATGCGACCTACGACCTGAGCAAACTGAGTTTCGCTAAGGTAGGTGTTAGACAGAGTCTGCATCAAGTGAATGTCTTTAGCAGGAATGAACTGATGAAACAGATCCATCACGTTCTTGTAAAGCTCGCCAAGACTCATGACCTCCATAGAGAGCTTGACACCCTGACCTGAAAGGATCTGGTTACTGCATACTACGACACGCCATCCAACGAAGACAGAGAATTTCTCAACTCCTTTTGTCTGACGATAGAGATTCAGATCTGAGTAGTTACGAACTCCACCCACACAAAGCTCCATTCTATGCCCGTCTATAGTCTCATAGATCGTTGGGATGGTGAAAGCGAAGGCTAAACGCTGATAAAACTGCGTCTTTTCACATTCCAACAGTTCCGATGCCCTCTTTCCAAGAGCATTAGGAGTCCTACCCCTTACGATATGGGACACACGGATAGAAGGTGCTGTAACAGCTTCACCTTGATAGAAGGATTTGGCTGCATCATGAACAGACTCGATAAAGTCCTGATGTGAAATAGTTAGTTCCTGATTACCCCAAGTAGGAACCACACAAGTAGAAGCCAACTCTTCAAGAGAGATAGCATTAGTGTTAGCATCCAAGAAGCTAACGTAAGATCTGGTCACAGGCTGTTCTACGACTTCTTCGTATTCAGCGTACTCATAAGCGTTACCGTTACTAGCCACGGCAGGCATCAATAATAAATCGTTCATAATCAAATAGAATTAAAAGTGAATACTGATTAATACTTACGTATTACAACTTGTATGACTTTTCCTACGATTTTCACAATTTAAAGAGAGGGAGGGGTGCCATGGCTAGTGTCCTCTTGCGTAGGGGACTTCCTATATTTTAAAGGTGATGGACAAAAAGGCAGGGGGGCTATAATAATAAGGTACAGGTATGCTCTGGATCGTGAGACCATATTTTCTGTGAAACTGACAAGTCCTGCCATGGAGAAAAAGTGATTTTTAAAGATAGTTCAAATCCAGACAGGTAAAAATGGAGAGTAGCTATAAAAAAGAGTAGTAGTAAAAGATGCATTCCAATCATAGCTCATATAAATTCTGGTTCATTTGTTTATCCTCCTTAAAACGTTATTATTACTCATTTCTAACCCCATAATTAGAAATTGGGCTAAGAAATGCTAATTTTGTAGCTTTTTGTCTTGGAATACCAACTATTTCTATTATCTTTGTACTCAAATGATAAAAGAGCTACCATATCACGAAACGGAGTTGGCTTGTAAAAATGAGCCATTACTAGAATATGTTTGTGAGGTGTCTAATCACTTTTGGCTATCATATGATCCAGATGAAGTTATTATGATGGATGATGGGACGTATAAAAAGGGTGTCGTAGAGGAATCCTTGGTACCATCTAAATTCGTGAAACGCTACTCCAACGACTCAATTGATATAAGCCGTATAAAAAAGTATGAAGATTCTATAGAAGTTCAGGAGACATTAAAAGCCTTCAATCTTGATCCATCTAAATTTTGGTATTTGTGCCTCTGCATAAAAGATTATGTTGATGGTCAGACAATTGACACTTTCAAAAGGAGTCCTTCACACAGGAAAATCTTTAAAGATCTATTTGACGAAATGAAAAAAATGACTCCGAACAAAGGCGCAGAACTTTCATTCAGAGTTGATGGGAGTAAACACCCTGTAAAGATAGCAGATCATGATATTCTGTTTTTCCTAAAAGACTTAGTGGAAGCCTATTTGAAAATGAGACCAGAATCAAATGATGAGTTTCTTGATAGTGGTCATATTGATATTCACCAAACATTAACAGTAGCTTCAATTTACAGAATTTATTTGTTTGACCACTACCTGAGTTGGTTCCTCCAAGATTTGAAAGCAGACAAATCTGTAATGTCAGCTAATCCCAACGAGTTAATTTCATACGATAAGAAGCTTTTAATATCACGAATGATCTTTGTTCTTGGTATTTCTGACGATAAAAGATACTACGAAGAATATGATAAGAATGCCAGAAAGAACAACTTCCTGAAAAATAACCTTAGAAAGTATAAGGACGTTACTGTTCCAACGTTGAACAAGTACTACTTCATGTAAAGCAAATCAAAAAAAATATACGAAAAGTGGGTAGAAAAATGGTAAAATTCTACCCACTTCTCATTTACTAAAATCCTTCCGTTATTACAGTATTTTACCCTATCTTTGCACCCAGAATAAGGAACGATAGCTACAGAATGTTTCTTAGCTGGGTAGTCCTTCTAATATTATTATGGATAAAACAAATCTGTCAAAGATTGAGAAAGAGAACGTGGACGTTCAGTCCAGCAAAATTAACAATGTAACTGTTGAGGAGGCTGACTATGAAGAAATAGTTTGTCCCACTAGAGTCGCTATGATCGAAGGTAAAGAAAGGACGATTATTGTGGCTCACACAGATTTTTCGATAGAGCTACCTAAGGACAAGAAAGAACTCTGCAAGAAACTAGATCCAAGTAAGATGCTCAGCGTTATCTATCACTTCACAAAGCCAGAGTTATTCTGGCGGGAAGGTTACGACTTGTACGATGAGAATGGTAATATCATTAAAGATGGAACACCTGACGTCCTCGTTCACGTCCAGACATCGGAAGATTATTGGCGTGTGTGTATAGAAGAAAGACTGGAGAAAGTTGAAATTGTGGAGTTCTCTACTATCCAAGAGTATGCACAGACAGTAGGTTCAACCAATCTCTACAGCCGAGGAATGACAGACACAGAGAAAGTTGGTGTGGCTGCTCTTGCAACAGGAAACAAGGCTTACATGGCAGTCTATGAGTTTGCCAAAGAGAACAAGTTGAACTTGACTACAGCAAAGATGTATTTAGATGTAGCCATGAGCAAGACTCAAATATTAGAAATGAGCATGGGTAATATGCCTGAGGTTGTTCCCAAGATGGGACGTACAAAAAAGCAAGCTGGAGAACTACTAAAACAGGCAGAAACTGTATTTGGGGAGAATGCCCGCAAACGTTACGTTATTAGACCTGTAAACACTCTGGGACACCAACCAGAATATGACCGAGACATGATCATAAAAGCCTTGAAAGCAATCACCAAGGACGATGCCCTGAAAGTTGATGTAGCTAATCCAGATGCACGTGAGACTTTAGTTACAAATTTGTTAACAAAGTATCTGGTAATAAATCGCCAAAAAGAAAGCGTAAAAGAAGAAGTTGCTTGATCTAAGTCGCTCAACCTTAAGACGGACATTAGGGTAATGCACCCTAATAGTCCTGTCTTGGTTGGTTCAGCTACTTACCAAAGACGTATTTCACGACCTTGGCATTAGCTTTGTTCTCGTTCACGAAGTCTCGTTCAATGTAGATGTCAGTGACTCGCATGGACTCATCCACATGGTTGAGGGCTGCATGTACTGTGTACTTATCTATCTTACATTTGTTGAGAGCGATAGTAGCCCAAGAGTGACGGGCTGCATAGTATTCCAGATCATCAACCCCAAGTTGCTCACCAATCTCTTTCAGTCCCTTGTTGATAGCCTTATTAAAAGCTTTGTGGTCTCGATAGTCTTTGTAGAACTTGAATAGTCTTTGTCCTGTTGTATCACGGTATTTTTCAATAATGGGTAGTACCATATTAGGCACAATCACCTCCATCTTAGCCTTATCAAGTCTGCGATCTTTGGTCTTGGTGCGGTTGTAAACAAGTCTATTATCACTGAGACCAGTGGCATTATAGAGGTCAACTGAGTTTATGCCCATCATGCAGAAGGATAGGATGAAACAATCTTTGGCAAGGTCAAAACGGCATGTACCTTTTGCTCCTTTATGGATATTCTGGTAGGACATATTCCAGATTTCCTTGATTTGTTGAGGCTGGATAGCTCGCTTTCGGGTAGCCTCCTGCCTTGGAATCTTGAAATATTCAAAAGGTGTATGAGGGATGCGTATTAGTCCCTTATCAGGTTTGTTGTAGAATAATCGAGCCTCATTGTATAGGTGACGAAGAATTGTTAGATACAACGACAAGCATCGGTTTGATGGTACTCGTTTCCCTGCTTCTACTAACATCTTCACCTTCTCTTCACGTACCTTTATAATATAATCACGATACTGTTCCAACAGGTCAACAGTGATCTTTTTAATGTCAAATTCCTCCTTACCGATAAAATTGATAAAAGCATTAAGGCCTGTGGAATAGGTTTCTTTACTTCTGTTAGCCGATGTGGCAATCCAATTCTTACTGAAAGCGATAAAGTCAATGGGCTTGTCGGCTTCTTCTTTATTAAGTAAGCGATTCACGATTTCGCCCACGTCATAATTCTCAGAATCAAGATGCATAGCATTGAACATCGTCCTGTAGTGTAGTACAAGACGGTCTGCTTCCTGTTTAACGATAGAATCCTCTTTCAGCTTAAAGTCTGCCGTAAGGTCTGCTTCTGTTGCGAATAAGTTGGAAGAGATCCGCTTTACAGCACGGTCTTTGGTAAACCTGATTCTCACATTGTACGTCCCATCATTACGCACTTTCCCCTTTTCAATTTCTGCTTTAATCGTAAGCATAATAATAACATTTTTAGATCAATCTCAGGTCAACTATAGGTCAACAAGAGACGATTTTGGTTAAAAATGCGCTGATTTTAGAAAAATCTGGAATTTCTGAGAAAAATGGAATTTATTATATCAGGAATCACTTGATATTGCGGAAACCCTTATAAACAGAGACTTTAAGACACAAAAAATCCCGAATTTTACTTCGGGACTTAAGCGCTTCAGGATGGGCTTGAACCAACGACCCCCTGATTAACAGT
>JAEETB010000284.1 GCA_016286575.1 Prevotella sp. | reverse complement strand
ATTTTGTGCCAACAAAATCAAAATTACGAATGGATAAGCATAATTTTGTAACAATTGCCGATCTCACAAGGGAGAAAATTCTCTATATGATTGAGATGGCAGAAGAGTTTGAGAGACATCCCAACAGGGAGTTATTAAAGGGAAAAGTAGTAGCTACACTTTTCTTTGAGCCGTCGACACGCACACGACTCAGTTTTGAGACAGCAGCCAATCGTCTGGGGGCTCGTGTCATCGGATTTGCCGATCCCAAGATTACCAGTGGAACAAAAGGTGAGACCCTGAAGGATACAATCCTGATGGTTTCAAACTATGCTGACGTTATCGTGATGCGTCATTTCATTGAGGGCGCAGCTCAATATGCATCTGAGGTCGCACCTATTCCTATTGTCAATGCAGGCGACGGTGCCCACCAGCATCCTTCACAGTGTATGCTCGACCTTTATTCTATTTACAAGACTCAGGGAACACTGGAGAACCTTAATATATATATGGTAGGAGACCTGAAATATGGTAGAACGGTTCACTCATTGCTGATGGCTATGCGCCATTTCAATCCCACTTTCCATTTCGTTGCACCTAAGGAGCTTGCGATGCCAAATGAATATAAGCTCTATTGCAAAGAGCATGGGATCAAGTATCAGGAACATACAGCTTTCAATGAGAAAATCATTGCTGATGCAGACATTCTCTATATGACACGTGTACAAAAGGAGCGTTTTTCCGACTTGATGGAATATGAAAGAGTCAAGAATGTATATGTGCTGAATAACGACATGCTGAGAAGCGCCAAGCCCAACATGAAGATTTTACACCCCCTACCCCGCGTCAATGAGATTGCATACGAGGTAGACGACAATCCTCATGCATACTATATCCAACAGGCCGGTAATGGTCTCTTCGCACGTGAGGCCATCTTCTGCGATGTTCTCGGCATCAGCTTGGAGGAAGTTAAAAACGACAAAACCATCATCCTATGAACAAAAAAGAACGTCTGGTAGCCGCCATTGAGCACGGCACAGTAATTGACCACATACCCGCAAGTAAGACCTATCAAGTGGCCAGCTTGTTGGGGCTCTTTGAATTAGAGACCCCCGTAACCATTGGAATCAACTACCCATCACAGAAAGTGGGCAACAAAGGTATCATCAAGGTTTCGGACAAGTTTTTCACAGACGATGAGATCTCACGGCTTTCTGTTGTAGCCCCCAATGTCATCCTCAATATCATTCGCGACTATGAGGTAGTGGAAAAGAAGACGGTAGTGACACCTGACGAAATCAAGGGTATCGTCAAATGCAACAATCCCAAGTGTATCACGAATAATGAGCCGATGGCTACCCATTTCCATGTGGAGAATAGCATTCTGACATGTCACTATTGTGAGAAGGAACAAGATATTAATAAGGTAGAATTAGTTTAAACCCAATAAAAAGAACAATGAACAGAGACAACACAATCTTTGAGTTGATTGAGAAAGAGCATCAGCGCCAGTTGAAAGGTATCGAGCTGATTGCAAGTGAGAATTTCGTGAGTGATCAGGTAATGGAGGCTATGGGCAGTTACCTCACCAACAAGTACGCAGAGGGCTATCCAGGACATCGTTATTATGGTGGTTGCCAAGTAGTTGACGAAGTCGAACAGTTGGCTATCGACCGTGTCTGCAAACTCTTTGGTGCTGAGTATGCTAATGTTCAGCCTCACTCAGGCGCACAGGCCAATGCCGCTGTACTGCTGGCAGTCCTGAAGCCTGGCGATACCTTCATGGGACTGAATCTGGATCACGGTGGTCACCTTTCTCATGGTTCTCGCGTGAATACTTCAGGTCTTATCTACAATCCTATCGGCTACAACCTCAACAAGGAGACAGGTCGTGTAGATTATGACGAGATGGAGCAGCTCGCACTCGAGCATAAGCCCAAGCTGATTATCGGTGGTGGTAGTGCCTACAGCCGTGAGTGGGATTACAAACGTATGCGCGAAATAGCAGATAAGGTTGGCGCACTTCTGATGATCGACATGGCTCACCCCGCAGGTCTGATTGCAGCTGGATTGCTGGAGAACCCAGTGAAATATGCACATATCGTAACCTCTACAACCCACAAGACGCTTCGTGGTCCTCGTGGTGGTATCATCCTGATGGGCAAGGACTTCGAGAACCCCTGGGGTCTGAAGACACCAAAGGGTGTGGTGAAGATGATGTCTACGCTGCTTAATTCTGCCGTATTCCCTGGTCAGCAGGGTGGTCCTCTGGAGCATGTGATTGCTGCTAAGGCCGTTGCTTTCGGTGAGGCTTTGCAGCCAGAGTTCAAGGAGTGGGCAAAGCAGGTTCAGAAGAACGCCAAGGTTCTGGCAGAGGAGCTTGTTAAGCGTGGCTTCGGCATCGTCAGTGGTGGTACTGATAACCACTCTATGCTCGTAGACCTGCGCTCTAAGTATCCTGATCTGACTGGTAAGGTAGCTGAGAATGCGCTGGTGGCCGCTGATATCACTGTGAATAAGAACATGGTTCCGTTCGACAGCCGCTCAGCTTTCCAGACTTCTGGTATCCGTCTTGGTACACCAGCTATCACCACTCGTGGCGCTAAGGAGGATCTGATGATTCAGATTGCCGCCTGGATTGAGGAAGTGCTGAATGATCCTGAGAACGAGCAGGTAATCGCCAGCGTTCGTCAGCGCGTCAACGAGAAGATGAAGGAATATCCTCTCTTCGCATATTAATCCATCTGAAAGTTGATTGATAACATTAACTCGGGGCAACCATATGGCTGCCCCGATTCTTATTCTTTTTTGTCGCCTCCTGATTCTTCTTCAGGGGCCTTGGTCACTGTAATCTTCACACTATATGTATGCTCGCCGTCTGACGAAGTAACCTTTAACGTAGCCGTACCCTCAGAAACACCTTGGACGTTACCATCTGACGTAACAGTTGCCACTTTCACATCAGACGACTCCCACGTAATATCATCGTCACCCGTATTATTAACGAGTTCTACTTTCACAGCGCTACCTGCACTGACACTAACATCATTCTCAATATACAGTGCTCTGGTTTGTGTTATCTTAATTTTCTTTTGCAGGTCATCCCAGGCAGGATTCTCTATAATGACATAACCAGTTCTGGTCTTTTTCTTCTCAGTAAACGATTCTACTCTGAATGACTCAGTGAAAACCGTATCATTTTCCTGTTTCGTCCCACTTTTTGAAATCCAGTCGTCCTGCGGATGTACATCATATGCGATATTAGTCTTCACTGTTACCTTGACAACTCCGCCTAATTCATCAATACTCAGTACAAGAGGATCAACATTTAACACAGCTTCGAACTGTTGATCAATGGTTATCTTGACTTTCACATTAGGATCCTTATCGCTAACAACGTATACATAACCTGTTCGATTATCATAAGAATCATTCTTGGCAATATTCAGGACAACGCTCGTATCCTTAAGTGCTCTTGTCTTAGCATCCTGGGAAAGAGATAGGGAAATCCAATCTGCATCATTATCATCAATCTTCACAGAATATGAGATATTGGTCTGGACAGGAATCGTTACTTGTCCGCCAGCAGTCGCTACAGTGAGATGATCTTCTGTTATCAGCAGAGCGTCTAACTGAGCCTGCGTGACATTGAAGGTACGAGTCTGAGTCGTGTCTATCACATCAGAAAGGGTTACGACTGCTACTCGCTGATCGTACGACGTATTTTCATCTACATTTACCCTGATCAGACAAGAATCCTTCTGGATTTTGGCTTTACACCACGCTGAATTTGACGAAATCTTATAGTGACTCAGATCTTCAAGCCTGAACGTCTGTACAGCAGAAGAGGCACTGGACGGGAAAGACATATCCTTGAGAATCAACTCTTTGATCCGACTCTCATACGTGTCTCCCTTACAGCCAGTGAAGCCTGATCCTGCGATGACTGATGCGAGTAAAAGACCTATGATCTTTATCGTCTTCATTCTTAATAACGGCTCTCCTTGAAAATACTGATCTT
>JAEETB010000283.1 GCA_016286575.1 Prevotella sp. | reverse complement strand
ACCTTCGTTTTCTGAACTGATGGCCATCAGGTTGATGTTCTCTGTACGAACGGAGAAGTTGCTGCCCTCCACGAGCTTACCCTCATCGTCCATCATCGACACACCCATTCTCGGCGTGCGAATCCTGATGCCTGCCTCCAGATTCGTGTGCAGGTTGCCGTCGCCGTCGGCAGTAGCTACGTTGATGCTCTCGGCCTTAATCTGAATCGAGGCGCCGGTGGTGTTCTGCTTGAAGTCGTCGCCTTCAGTGATGTTACCTTTCTCTGTCTCCAAGGCCTTCTTCTTTCTATTGGCCTCTGCCAGCTGTGAAAGGGTGTTCACATACGTCATGGCGGTTCTGCAGAGCATGGGCAAAGCTGACTCCACCTGATCGTGAATATCAAGAATGTCGAGCGTGTTCACACGTCCTACCATCGCATCGTCGGAATCCAACTCATACTCTTTATCGAGCAGCGCCTGCATCGTAGCGAATGCGCCGTCCACCGCCTGTTTCTGTGTAGCTTTCTGCTTCTCCAAATCTGCAATCTGAGTGGTAAGGGCTGCTACAGAGTTCTCTATCTGTGTCTTACGCTTCTCACTGGATACTGCTGCCTCTATCTGCATCTCATTATCGGCATGGATACGGATACCGCCCTTGCCTGCCGATGCCGGATGCATGGAGAAGGCATCTGTGGCATCATCGCTCTCGAGCACGATGTTACAAGCCTGAGAAACAATCTCGGATGTGTCATATACAATATTCTCTACACCGTCGCTTCCCGGATCTACGGCTATCTGGCGGATGCTGGGAGCGCGGTTGACGATGTGACCGGTCTCGCCCACACCGTTGAGTTCCACCCCCTGACCCTTGATGATAACCTCACCCGTACAGCCTAACAGGTCGCCACTCTCATCCACATTACCTATAATCACTTTCGGGGCAGAGAGGATGAGACAGTTCTCGTCGCGATAGTACTTGAAGCCTTCCATCTCCTTATACAGGTCGGCCTTCATCTGCTGTATCTCTGCCTTCTGCTTGTGAATCTCTTCCAGGTCCTTCTGTACACAGTCCTGAAAATTGCCAAGCATGGTCTTCCAATCGTCAAATATATAGTCTGCCATAATTATTCTTTATTTAAATGTTATTCTGAATTAGATTCTCATCCACAACCGGTAACTCATCGCCAGCGTCGTTATTGTTATTACCGGGATCTTGATCGGCCGGCAACGCTTGATTGGCTCGTATAGTACTAAAGAGTTTATTCTGCACACTTTCGTTCAGTCTGTCATAAGCGCCCTGCTCCTTCTCACTGAGCAGTGCTCTCGTGATCTTACCCTGGTTGTGATGGGTTTCGAGCTTGCTGATGGTTCCGTCAGTCTTCATACTGTAGGTAGATCCTGTACCAAACAGTATCTGACCTGACTTAGCATTGGCCCATGAGTAGTATTCCCTGAATGGCGTAGCCAGGTTTAAATTGTTCAGGTTGAGTCCCTCTACCACATCATCGAGCAGAGTGGTAGACTTCGACAACGGCTTGGTGAACTGCAGGCTTCTTACGTACAGGTTCCACATGGCTTCATTCTCCAGATCAGCGTCGGATGCCGGCTTCTGAGGTGTGGCTGCTATCTTGCTCTCCACAATCTTGTTTCCATTAAGTTTGAACTTGATAGCCTTTGATTCCATTCCCCAGCCTTCAACAAGGTTCAAGGATATAAGGCGGATTAAGGCATCGCGATGGAATTTGTCATTTGTGATGGCACCATCTGTAAGATATGCCCTCTCGTCAGTAATGGCGTCTTTGTCATCATAAGCGTACTTGAACATAGCAGAGTCCTTGCACTTCTCTGCCGAGATGGCGGTTTGTAATGCCTTGATATAGTCGGCTGGCGCATCGCTCTCTCTTGGACCTATGCCGTATGCCGTCAGGTCGCCCAACTTCTGAGGCTCCGTGCGCAGTTTGGCTATGCTTTCCAACAGTTCATTGGCCTTCTTAACCACGTCTGCCTTACATTTTTTACGTCTCTTCAGGATGTAGTTCTTCAGAGCCTCCTGCGACTTCCTGCTATATTTCGAGGCATTCGCATCGTCACCATACTCTACCTGGAAGATGGCGAAACCGTCAACGTCATTGATGCTGTCAGCTTTACAAGCATTTGTAAAGCCCATGTCTGCTTCCTCAATTTTCTTCGTCTGTGGATCCCAGAACTTATTCTTGAGATCACCATAATGTCTGCAAACCTCATCTGGGTTAATTGTGTTGCTGTAATCTCTAAGTTTGTTGATAGCCTTGTCCAATTCGTCTCTCTTAGAGATACATTTTGTATAACTCTTCTTATAATTGACAATCATCTTGTCGACGATCTTAGGTACAGCGTTGATAATATGTACCATCGCCGGCCCCATCTTGAGGGTTTGAGGGATTTCCTTATCAGTCAGTTTCTTGTCTCTCTCCTCAAGTTTCTTCGGATTCAGGTAGGCTGCATCGGGATAGCCCGGCAAAGCACCTCCGGCACCGAGCTTGAGGTAACGGTTCGACTGAATGGTAAGGGCACCCTCCTGAGGCTTCCAGTACACTTCGATGAGCGAACGGATGAGCGAGAGATCGATCACGCTCTCCACCATGCTGGCCAGCTTCTTGGCAACCATTGCCTCCACATCATACATAAAGCTGAGGATATTGAACGCAGCTCCGTCACCGTATGTCGAGGCAAACTTGTTCCTGATGTTAGTGCCCGAAGTGAGTGTCAGGTTGTTGCCTGCTTCGATGGATACGTTCTTACCTTTGATACTAATGTTGCCGTTGGGGGCATTGATCGAGATGCCTGTAAAAGCATTGACAGACACGGTACCCCAGGGCGAGCTGATGTTAATGGCACGCTTATCGGTAGAGCCGCTGATTTTCCAGATGCCATACTTGTCGCCCATATCCACACCGCCTTCGAAGCATTTGCTCATCTCGCTGTCGCCAAAGAAATCGGGAATATCAAAGAAGCCATTGGCGAGGCTCAGGCCAGGGGTGAAGTTGGCCATAAAAGCGGTAGCACCTTTACCCAAGCCCTCGTGTACCTTAATATATTCACCATTGGGCGCCTGCAATAAGGCAGAGCCGATCTTAACCGCTTTTGGAGTTGCCGTAGAGACAGCACCCACCACGTAGGGGCGCTCCACGTTGTTGTTGGCATAATTCACTAATACTTTCTCTGCCAAATAATGTCTGCCGTGGACGCCGGCTCCAGCGGGGCCATTGGCTGAGGCGTAGATCAGCCAAGGCGTGGCGTCCGAAACATCATGGCTCTTCAAGTCGGAAGCCACGATTTTCTCATAGGCAGGATTGACGGAAGTAAGCTGCCAAGGATACTTCACACGAACGCGGTTCCTCATGATAGGATCGTCCGTATCGACTACCACAGCCACCTGTGGACCACTGGTACGGATATGTCCCGATGGAATCATTGTGGGGTAGAATCGCTTGTCTTCATTCATGCCAATGGCATTCACGTAGAATACGAGTTTCGTCGTGGGAACCACTACCACTTCTGTTTTATTCTCTATCTTGTAGGTATTGATGGTCTCCGACTTGGCAGTAATCCCACTGACGATATATAGTTTATCGTCTACCTTGATGAGCTGTCCGATGTGCAGGTTTGGTGCATAGGTGTCATAATCAATAACAATGTTATTACGTTCTGCCATCATCTCACCAGTCAGAATGGCTGCGTAATCCTTAGCACCGACAATGGGACTGGCTTCAGAGAACTGGTTTAAGGTCTTATTGCCATTACTATACTGCTCGTCAAGCATGGAGATATGTTCTTTCTTTTTCTTGAAATAAGCCTCATTGTGCTTATCGTTATATTGGCTGACCAAGGCCTCTTGTTGTGCCCACATAAGCAAGTCGTTGACAGCTGTGTCGAACATGAAGTTCATGATCGGCTTGTTGTTAGTAAGCACTTGGCCTACTTTACTTAACCAATAATAATCAGCACCGGCATCCATATCAGCCATGTTCTTGATGGTGGCAAA
>JAEETB010000282.1 GCA_016286575.1 Prevotella sp. | reverse complement strand
TCGGTCTCGAACTCCTGTTCGGTATAGATTACCTCATTGTTGCGGACGAAGGTGAAGATGATGCCGCCCTTATAGATGGAGGAGTCCTGCTGGATGGACATGCCAATGAGATCAAACTCGGGATAGGTGGCTGCCATCGCGTCGATGATAGACGTGCGGACATAGTTCAGACTGTCGGTAATGACAGAATCAGCTGCCAGACTGTCGGCATGCGACGAAGCAGCTCCCTGCTGACCTCCCTTGGAGGTGCAGGATGCAATGGCCAAAGTGACCATGAGAATCACAAATAATTTCTTCATAACCTATTATATATTAAAAACGAATCTTATCCAAATCCACTGACAGGCCTACGCTGAAGGAGGTGCCTGTGGTCAGCGGCGACGAATAGTAGTAGCCTCGGGGCTTGTAATTGAAGAGGTTGTCGATGGCTGTATTGAGGGTGATACCTTGCCAGAGGTGATGCTGAAGCATCAATTTCCAGATGGTATAGCCCTGGTCGACGTCCGTGCGGCCTGACTGAGGCTCACCCTGGCTGCGCCCTGAAAGGGCGGCATCGAGAGCATAGAATCGTGCGAAACGATGGGCATAGCCGATGCGCCAGGTCATTGAGTGGTTACGCGGCTGGTTGAACTGCGAGAAGTAGACATTGCCCGTCTCGTGCATCCACGAATAGTTAAGCTTGAGCGTCAGTCCCCAGTCGAAGTAATGGCCCATACTGACATCGATGCCCCAGACGTTGACGCCGTCTTCGTTCCAGTAAAGGGCGCTCTCCTTGCCTTCAAAGGTGTAATCGATGGTGGTGATGCGCTTGTCGAAGAGGTTACAATAGCCCATGAGGGTGAAGTTGTAGACACCATCGAGGATCCCGCTATTGCGGATGCGGTTCTGTCGCTCGATAGCGACATTGAAGTTGTTGCTCTTCTCAGGCTCCAGCTCGGGGTTGCCGATAATCCAATAGCCCATGTTACCCATATCGAAGTGCATGTACATCTCCTTGAGCGTAGGGGCACGGAAACCGCTGGCATAATTGGCACGGAAAGTCATCCATGGGAATTTATAGACCAAGGCGAGACGCCAGGTAAGTGCGTTCAGCGATGATGCCGAGAAATGATCGTAGCGCACACTGCCCACGACATTGAACCTCGGCGTGATGTTCCAGTCGAGCTGGGCATAGCCGTCGATATTGTTCTGTGAGTGACTGGTGTTGTCGACAAACTGATAGGTGGTGAGATAATCGTTCAAGTAGTCGGCTCCGAGAAGCAGGTTGACCGTTGAGGATTGGAGGGGGAGGCAGTAGAGGGCGTGGGCCACATGCTGGCGATTGCTGTAGTCGTGGTCGTGGGTACGGGTGCCATCGGGCATGAAATTGGCCTTATCATACTGGTCGTAGGCATACGACAGTTCGAGATATCGCCCAGGCTCCCAGGCGTACTTGCCTTTCAGTCCGGCGCTGTAGGCATTGAAATGGTAGTCGTAGGTATCGCGCTCACTGGCACGGAAAAAGTAGCCTCCTCGCCCGATGAGCGTCAGCTGGTCTGAAGGGCGCCACGTGAGTCGCTCCTTGACATTATAGGTTTTCTGTCCGTAGAGACGGCTCAGGTTGGAGTCATCGTTGAGCACGCGCTCATCGTAAGGCTGGCCTTGGGCCTTCTTCATCAGTTCGAGGGCAATCTCCTCAGACGAGTATGGTTTGGGCAGGTCTATGGGGTCGATTCTGGTGTGCTGGAAATTGGTCAGCGAGTTCCATTTCTTCGTATTGAACGAGAAGCTGGCACCATGGCGCCATTCGTTACCGAAGGTATTAAATCGGGTATTGGCGTTGGCTGTCCAGGGCTCGAGACTCTCGCGACTGATGATGTTGACCACACCTCCTACGGCATTCGAGCCATAGAGGGCGGACGAAGCGCCCTTCACAATCTCGATACGGCCTACGTTGTCGAGGTTCATACGGTTGTAGTCGACATTATCCATCGTCTCGCCTGCCATACGCTCGCCATCGACGAGGAAGAGCACAGAACTGCCGCCAAAGCCACTCATATTAAGTGAGGTCTCCTGACTCATCGCAAAGCCGAACTCCAGACCAGGTATCTCCTGAATCAGCAAGTCCTGGATATTGGTAGCATCGACGATCTTGATGTCGCGAAGGGTGATCAGGCGCGTCACGACGGGGGCATCTTTCAGGGATTTAGGTGTATGCGAGGCTGTCACCACAATGGGATCCAGCTCCACAGAGTCGCGGAAAGCGGTCTGTGCAGAGAGACTGATAGCAGGCATGAACACAGCCATGCCTGCTAAAAGAGAATATATAAACTTTCTCAACAACTTTGTGTCACAACTTATTTTCTGGTTCCTGTAAACTGTCCATCGAAAGCGAAGGGCATATTGCCGTATTTCTGTGAGAACGTCATCACAACCGTCTTGTCGTTAAAGATGACAGTGATGTCACTGATGGTGTAAGCCTTCTCTGCCCCATCGGCAGTTTTCACCGTACCCTCATACTTGTCGAGCTTGCCAGTAATCGTGTTGCCGCTCTTGGTCAGTGAAATTCCCTTCACAGGAAGGGCGGGGACAGTCATCATACCTTCACCATATTTGGGAAGAGTCACGTCGACAGATACGTCTGTAGCTTTAGTAAACTCAATGGTCTCGGTACTTTCATCAGCCTCTCCCATCACAGTGAGAGTCTCAGTGCCTGTATAGGAACCTGCTACCTGCGTAGCTACAGGCACCTCAGGCTCGTCGTCGTTACTACTGCTGCATGAACTCATACCAAACACGAAGGCCATCGCAGCCATCGACATCATCATAAAACTTTTGATCTTCATAACTATAATCTTTATTGTTTAATGTTTAATCTTTAATGTTTAATCTTTAATGCTTAATGTTTAATGTTTAATGTTTAATGTTTAATGTTTCAATTCTTGTTTCTCGTAGTCATACTCCGATCCGTACGCACTATGCGGAATCGTAAAGACGGCTATCATCACCAGTACAGCCAGAACGACCAACCACTTATTGTACTTCCACTTGATGGTGGCAAGGGCTGCCAGGAAGAAGAGGAAGGAGATAAGGGTCTTATTGTCCGTGAGGTCTGTGCCATAGGGGAATCCTGTCCACCATGGCCCGAAAGCCGCATGCTGAACGAGAGGGCCTAAGACGAAGCCACCCACGAACAACGTTCCAACCGTAATCCAAAGCCACTTCTTGTAGGGCTTGCGTGTCACTACCAGCAGGAAGGTATAGACGGCAAACAGCATAGCACCAAACATCAACAGGATGTGGGGTATCAGGATGTAGGCTGGCACATCGTTGCGGAAACGGATCACCACTGGCTCATCTTTCAGGTAGTCCTTACCGTCGACAGTTAGATAATACTGCAGCTTCCCTGCAACGGGCTGAACAGGCAGAGCTGCCTGCCAGGCACCATCCTGCCACTGGAAATCGACTGTGGTGTAGTCGTTCGTCGTGGGATATCGACGATAATGCATCTTCACCTCAACGCTCGACGGCACGCCTTTCAACGTCACAATCTCATCGCGCTGCACCCCACTTCTGGGCAACTTGATCTGAAAGCTCTGACCGCGCAGTTCGACATTTACCTTCTTAGGATAAGTAGGTCCCGTCATGCGCTGGTAGATGCTCAGCGCCAATGTGATGACTATAGCGAGAATCCAGTAGACAACCTTTTTCATTTCTTTGCAGGCATCAGATGAACTTGGAAGGTGAGCACCTCTTCATTTCGAAGCACTTTCACTGGGATGGTGGTATCAGGCTCGAGTTCCGACAAGCGCTGCATATAGTCATCCATATTCTTAACGGGCTTGCCGTCGATCTCCTGAATAATGTCGCCACTACGGATACCTGCATTATGGGCAGACTTTCCTGCCACCACGATATCTGCTCGAAGACCTGGAATACGACTGGCACCCATCACATCGGGCATCAGGCCTAAAGTGACCTTAAACTTGCCATGCTTCATCATCTTATTGGTACTCGGCACACTGATATAATCAGGTGTCGTGGGCA
>JAEETB010000281.1 GCA_016286575.1 Prevotella sp. | reverse complement strand
ACGAAGCTGCCAACCGCTCGACCGATGAGTACACCCGCGAGCTTATCACCCGTCACGTCTCAGGCCGTCTGAAGGTAGCCCCCGAGCATACCAGCGACAGTGTGCTGCGGCTCATGCGCAAACCCTCGTTCCAACAGTTCTACGAGTTCAAGCGCATCTTCGACCGCATCAACCGCGAGGAAGGACTTCACCAGCAGATCATCCCCTACTTCATCAGCTCCCACCCGGCCTGCCACGAGGCCGATATGGCCGAACTCGCCGTCATCACGAAGGACCTCGACTTCCACCTCGAACAGGTACAGGACTTCACGCCGACGCCGATGACCAACGCCACCGAGACGTGGTACACGGGCTACGATCCCTACACCCTCGAGGAAGTCTTCTCGGCCAAGACCCCACGCGAGAAACTCGCCCAGCGACAGTACTTCTTCTGGTACAAGCCCGAGGAGCGACGGGGCATCGAACAGAGCCTGCGCCGCATAGGGCGCCCCGATCTTATCGCGAAACTATACAATAACAATGAATATCATCGAGCAAAGCCTGATCGCAAAGAGCCCAAAGAAGGCAAGCGAGGACGGAATCGTCATCACCGATGACTTCATCGCCGTCATCGACGGCTCCACCTCCAAGACCCAGCGTCGCCACAACCGACGGATGAGCAACGGCCGCTACGCCATGCAGCTCATCAGCCAGTATATCCGTCGCATGCCCAAGGAGACCACGTGCCACCAGTTCTGTCTTGGTGCCACGCGCATCATCCGCGACCGCTACACCTCGCTCTGGGCCCGACTTCGCGAGGGCGGCAGCGAGCAGATCCTGCAGCGCCTCGTCGATCATCCAGAAGAGCGCCTCTGTGCCTCCGTCGTCATCTACAGCCGCCTGCGTCGCGAAGTGTGGCTCGTTGGCGACTGCCACTGTCTGCTCAATGGCATGTACTACGACAACCCCAAGCCCTACGAGCAGGGACTGGCCGAGATGCGCGCCCAGCGCGTCGGCGAACTGCTGGCCTCAGGTATGAACCCCGACGATCTCCGACAGAACTCCGACCCCGCCCGCGAGGTCATGATCCCCCACATGCTCGAGGTCATGCACAACCAGAACGTCACCTATGCCGTTGTCGACGGCTTCCCCATCCCTGAGACCAAGGTGCCCGTCATCACCCTCGGCTTCGAACCCTTCGAGATAGTCCTCGCCTCCGACGGCTACCCCTTCCTCTGTCCCACGCTCGAAGCCAGCGAACAGCGCCTCCAGCAGCAGCGCGACACCGATCCCCTCAACGTCGGAACATTCAAGGCCACGAAAGCCTTCGTCCTGGGCAATAACTCCTTCGACGACCGTGCCTACATCCGTTTTACGGTCTGAAAACGGCTTCACAGCTCTGTTTTTCGCGCAAATATTTGGAGATTACAAATAAAATGCCTATCTTTGCAGCCGAATTTACTTAAAAGACTAGATTTTTGGTCTGGTAGCTCAGCTGGATAGAGCAACTGCCTTCTAAGCAGTAGGTCTTGGGTTCGAGCCCCAACCGGATCACAGGAAACGGGACACTCGTGAGAGCATCCCGTTTCTTGTGTTTATAATCCTAATACGACAGAAAAACCGATCATCCAGCCCTTTTGTCGCATAACGGTCTATCCGTCGCAACAAGTTGAAAAAGAAAACGGCAGATTATTTGGAATCAGACATTTTTCAGCGTACTTTTGCATCAGATTTTTGATTCATATGCATTAGTTAGATAGTTATTTAAATGTTTGGTTTGTTATTCTGAGTTAGTTCGTTTTTTCTTTGTTTTTAGTTATTGAACGCATAAGGCCCGCAGTGATTGCGAGCCTTATGTGCGTTATGTGCGATTCATTTTGACCACTTTGTGTTATGTTATTTCCATTTTCTATTTAAACAACTCATTATTTCTCTTGTCATTTCCTTTCTTCGTTTCTTCTTCTTTTTTCAGCTTATTATCGAATTCGACTAGCTGTTCGATCCAATCACCAATATCTTTTCGGGGGACTTGGAAACAAAACTCCACACGACACAGAAGTGACTGTCCCCTTTTATGTCATTTGACTCTTTTTCAAATTTTTCCTGCTTTTTTTTGTTTTTTCCCGAAATAAATAAATCTCCTTATTATATCTTACAGATTGTTGTCGCTATACCACTTGAAAAGGAGATCTTGAACCATTAGGTTCATCTACATACATTTCCCCAAATGAAACGTTTGAACTTGCTTCGTTTAAGAGTAACGCCCTTAGGAAACTGAAAGGAAAGACTATTGCTATAAAGGCTAAAGGGGCAAAAGTATTTATGGGAGGGCAAAACAGAACAAATGTGTGGACTCCATATGGTTCAGTTGGGGTTAATCACAAGGATCTTGATCCTGAGATTATTAACAAAATCAAGCCAGAGGATATTACATACAACTTTGATGTTAGATTTTTTGAAGATCGACACGATCTCTATATAGAAGTCTTTAGTGCCGGGGAAAACGGAGCAGGTGTGATGGATTTTTAAATGTTAGATAAAGAAGGAAGCAACTATAAGGTTATTGAAAATAGAGGATTGGTTTTGCCAATGTGAAACTCAAGGGAACAGTTCTAAATGAGTGACACAAAGGGGGCATTCTCCTCTGTGTCATTTATTTTAAAGTTCGAATGACATCGTCTAATCCGATGATATTGACTTTTGGAAAATCTATTTGCTTGAGTACATCAAAATGCCCATCGTCTGTTACCACAAATTTCGCATTGGCTGCTACTGCACAGTCTACAAACTTGTTGTCATCAGGGTCAACCGATATTAAATTAAAATGATAGTAAGGCGTTACGAATAATGTATACGGATTGTTAGTGATGACACCAAGAGCTGCTTCTGTAAACTCATTACTAGTAAATTGCTGCAATTTCTCGGCATACTCTTCAAGAATCTCAGTTGATACACACAGCGTATTTCGCCCATCGAGCAAGGATAACCACAAATCATGGTATCTGCTGCGACGAGAGATGCACTGTAGTAGGCTGTTTGTATCAACTACTAATCTGGACATATCTTATTTCGCGTGAAGGTCCATCTTTCGGATTTCATCTAACTTCTCCTGATTTAGGATTCCCTCATCCCAAAGACGATCGGCTTCAGCATCAAGTCGTGATTGGAAATGACGAGTCAGAACCTCCTGGATCTCACGGGCATACTCTTCACTATTGTTGAAAGCAAAGAGCTTCAACAAATGCATCTGGGTGGGATTTAATGCAGTAGTCTCCATAACACTTTTCTATTTACACGTTGCAAATATAGGGATTATTTCTGAAATTCCCAAATGTTTTTCTTAAAATTGCGACAATAATAAGGGTTATACTTGGTTTTTGTCGCACATCAGGCGATTCGTCGCAACAAGTTGAAGAAGATTATTGCAGATTATTTGGAATCAGACTTTTTTCAGCGTACTTTTGCATCAGATTTTTGATTCATATCGCATAAGTTTGGTTTTAGTTAGTTTGTTTGTTATTTCCATTTTTGAATGTATAGTTTTTGAGTTATTGTTAGTAATGAATGTAAACGGGGCCCGCAGTGATTGCGAAGCCCCGCTTTCTTTGTGGTCATTAGTCATTAGTCATTTTCGTTGTTCGGATGCCAAAAATTACACACTATAATAATAATATATTAAATATATTATAGTGAGCAAAATTACCCTTCCCAAAATCCTTAATGATTAATGACTAATGACTATGTCACCCACACCCATACAAAATAATATTTTTCGATAAAAATTCGTTTACCGCAAAGAAAAGATCATACCTTTGCACCGTCGAACAATAAAGACGGATTTTGCGCTCCAGGCGAAGAAAATTATCTTTCTAGTGCACGAGAAATTTTTTCCTAGTTAGGCAGTAAAAATGAAGGCTGAAAATCGACAAAGATAGAATCAACGAGTCATCAATGATTAACTATCAAGTTCTTTGACATGTTGCTACACACAGTAAAAGTAAAGGCCACGAGCACACCGGTAACAAGGTATATTACACCTTATTAAATTAATTAAGAGT
>JAEETB010000280.1 GCA_016286575.1 Prevotella sp. | reverse complement strand
TCCTCGACATCCTCCAGGGACAGTTTGCCTTCGTCGATCTCGGGAATCAAAGAAACAGCCTGCAGGGCATCGCCTTTCAATCCGATCTCCTCACGAAGGATTTCGGCTGTCTGGGCGGCCATTTTTTTCTTCTCTTCGTATGTAAAAGCAAACATTTCTGCCATCTCGTTCAATTTTTCGTGGCAAAGATACGAAAAATAAAAAAAATATTCGTAACTTTGCGGCATAAATTTCACCAAACTATAAAAATTATGTTATCAGAGAAAGACTTAAAACAGATTGCACAGAAGGGTATTACCCCTGAGCAGATTGAAAATCAACTGAGTGAGTTTAAAACCGGATTCCCTTTCCTGAAGCTGGAGGCAGCAGCAAGTATCGGCAATGGCATCATCGCCCCTGCTGCTGACGAGCGCAAGAAGTTGGAGGACATCTGGAATGCCTACAAGGCTGAGGGTAAGCGCGTTGTGAAGTTCGTGCCAGCCTCGGGCGCTGCCAGCCGTATGTTCAAGAACATGTTCGCATTCGTCGATGCTGACTACGACGTTCCCACTACAGACTTTGAGAAGAAATATTTCGACCAGATCGAGAAGTTCGCCTTCTACGACGCACTCGACGCTGCCTGCCAGAAGAATGAGGGCAAGGGCATCAAGGCACTGATCGCTGAGGGCAACTACAAGGCTGTGGCTGCCAACATGCTGAAGGCTGAGGGTCTGAACTACGGACAGCTGCCGAAGGGACTGCTGCTTTTCCACAAGTATCCCGAGGGACCACGCACACCGATGGAGGAGCACCTCGTAGAGGGCGCGCTCTATGCTGCCAGCAACGGCGAGGCTCATGTTCACTTTACCGTCAGCCATGAGCACATGGAACTCTTCAAGGCAAAGGTCGCTGAGAAGGCCGACTCGTTCGCCAAGAAGTACGGCATCAAGTACGACATCACCTTCTCTGAGCAGAAGCCATCGACGGATACCGTCGCTGCCAATCCCGACAACACACCATTCCGCAATGACGACGGCTCACTGCTCTTCCGTCCAGGTGGTCACGGAGCCCTCATCGAGAACCTCAATGAGATCGATGCCGATGTCATCTTCATCAAGAACATCGACAATGTGGTGCCCGATCGTCTGAAGCCTGAGACCGTAGAGTGGAAGCAGGTGATCGCTGGTGTGCTCGTATCGCTGCAGAAGCAAGCCTTCGAGTATCTGCGTATCCTCGATGCTGGCGCTACAGACGCACAGCTGGAAGAGATTGCCAAGTTCGTCAGCGAGAAGCTCTGTACAGACGCCAAGGGTAAGAAGGCCGATGCTGCCTATCTGCGCGAGAAACTGAATCGCCCGATGCGCGTCTGCGGTGTTGTGAAGAATGTGGGAGAGCCCGGTGGTGGTCCGTTCCTCACTTACAATCAGGATGGTACTGTATCGCTCCAGATCCTTGAAAGCAGCCAGATTGACACCAACAACGAGGCTTATATGAAGATGTTCACTCAGGGTACACACTTCAACCCCGTAGACCTCGTCTGCGCAGTCAAGGACTATCAGGGCAAACCGTTCAACCTGCCTGAGTTCGTGGATAAGACCACAGGTTTCATCTCTTCTAAATCAAAGGCCGGTAAGGAGTTGAAAGCCTTAGAGTTACCTGGTCTTTGGAATGGTGCCATGAGCAATTGGAGTACGGTCTTCGTCGAGGTTCCACTCGGAACATTCAACCCTGTGAAGACGGTGAACGATCTGCTTCGCGAGCAGCATCAGTAAAGCAAAAGGGCTGGCCCGAGGGTCAGCCCTTTATTAATCTGTCAAGCTCGACAATGCCCTTATCCGTACAAATACCCCGGAGCGAGACAAACACCAGGTTGTGGAAGATCTCCTCAATGGAGTATTTCTCGTAAAGCTGATTATACAAGACGTAATTACCTAAAGCCTCGAACAGACGACCTGCCAGTTCGTAGTCGAGATCCTGACGGAAAAAACCCTCCTGAATACCTCGTTCGATAAACTGCTGACTGAGCTCTCGGTTACGCTGATTGTACTCTTGCATGAACTTCTGTACCATCGGATACTTCACAACATCTTTATAGAACTGGATATTCGTATGCTGAGATTCCTCAACCTTCCTTTTATAGACAGTGAGCATGATCTCCATCACGTTCTTGCACTGTTTCGACGTAGCATTGATCTCTTCCTGACGACGGATTGCGTATTGCTTGAGCCCCTCGTACAGAAGTGCTTCCTTGGTGTCGTAGATCTCATAGAGCGTACGCTTGGAAATACCGAGGGACGAAGCGACTTCATCCATCCTCACCCCACGTATACCTTTCTCGGCAAAAGCCTTCATGGCTGTTTCAACGATTTGGGTCTTCAGACGCTGCCTGTATGGCGAAATGTCTCTTCTTTCTTGCATATTCATACATTTTTGTATGCAAAGGTACAAAAAAATCAAAAAAACCAAATGTTTTTCACAAGTTTTTTGTATTTTTGTGCGCGATTTTCAGAATTAACAACAAAAACAGATTAGTTATAATATGGTTAAGATCACAAAAGAAGCTGCCCTAGAATATCATGAGAGTGGGCGTCCAGGTAAAATTGAAGTGAAGCCAACGAAGGCTTATCGTACTCAAACCGACTTGAGCCTCGCCTATTCTCCAGGTGTGGCATATCCCTGTCTGGAAATACAGGAGAACCCTGACACTGCGTATCAGTATACAGACAAAGGAAACCTTGTCGCCGTCATCTCGAATGGTACTGCCGTACTCGGCTTGGGTGACATTGGTGCCATGAGCGGCAAGCCCGTCATGGAGGGAAAGGGTCTTCTTTTCAAGATCTATGGTGGTATCGACGTGTTCGACATTGAGGTTGCCGAAAAGGATCCTGAGAAATTCTGCGAGGCTGTAGAGCGTATCGCCCCCACCTTCGGAGGTATCAACCTCGAGGACATCAAGGCGCCAGAGTGCTTCTATATCGAAGAGCGTCTGAAGAAGAACCTGGACATTCCCGTGATGCACGACGACCAGCATGGTACAGCCATCATCTCTGCAGCAGGTCTGAAGAACGCGATGGAGGTGATCGGCAAGGACATCAAAAAGGTGAAGATTGTGGTCAACGGTGCAGGAGCCGCCGCCATCAGCTGTACGAAACTCTATATGGCCATCGGTGCTCAGAAGGAGAACATCGTGATGCTCGACTCGAAGGGTGTCATCTCTACTGAGCGTCAGGACCTGAACGAGCAGAAGAAGTTCTTTGCAACCAGTCGCACTGACATCCACACACTGGAAGAGGCCGTCAAGGATGCCGACGTGTTCGTTGGACTCTCAAAGGGTAACGTGCTCTCTAAGGATATGGTGAAGACGATGGCCAAGGATCCCGTGATTTTCGCCCTCGCCAACCCCGTACCTGAGATCTCCTATGAGGACGCGATGGAGGCTCGCCCTGATGTACTGATGTCTACAGGACGTACAGACTATCCTAATCAGATCAACAACGTTATCGGATTCCCCTATATCTTCCGTGGCGCTCTCGACGTACACGCCAAAGCCATCAATGAAGAGATGAAGCTGGCTGCTGTTCACGCCATCGCCGATCTGGCCAAACAGCCTGTACCTGACGTCGTGAATGATGTCTATAAGGTTAATAACCTGACCTTCGGACGTGACTACTTCATCCCCAAACCTGTTGACCCACGACTGATTACGGAGGTATCATCAGCCGTTGCCAAGGCTGCCATCGAGAGTGGTGTGGCCCGTAAGAAGATCGAGGATTGGGACGAGTACAAACGCTCGCTGTCAGTACTGCTTGGCCAGGAGACCAAACTCACCCAGAAGCTCTATGCCACTGCTGCTGCCCATCCGCAGCGCGTAGTCTTCGCAGAGGCAGTACACCCCACCATGCTGAAGGCTGCCGCACAGGCCAAGGCTGAAGGCATCTGTCACCCCATCCTGCTGGGCAACGATGAGGTCATCCAGAAACTGGCCAAGAAACTCGACCTGAACATCGAGGGTATCGAGATCGTCAATCTGCGCCATCCGTCAGAGATGGAACGTCGTGAGCGTTATGCCCGTATCCTGACAGAGAAGCG
>JAEETB010000279.1 GCA_016286575.1 Prevotella sp. | reverse complement strand
ATGCCAATGCTGCAGCGAAGGCCTATGCTGGCATGACGCTGGCCGAATTTGACGCTTATGTTAAGGCCTATGCCGCCAAGCAGGCCAACGGATTCAAGGGCATGACCTACGGACAGAGTTTCTATCAACCGATGTTGCAGGTGTTTGACTACTTAAAGGCCAATGGCTTTACCTACTACGTCGTTTCAGGTTCCGACAGGTTCATCTGCAGGGCTCTGGTAGAAGCCATCGGCATCAACCCCAACCGCGTGATAGGCATGGACGTGAAGCTCCGTTCGACCAGTCAGGGCTCAGAGGCTGGTGTCAACTATACCATGGGCAAGGAGGAAGACCTTGTCAGGACAGACGAGCTCATCATCAAAAACCTGAAGACCAACAAGGTGCTTCAGATTAGTCAGGAGATTGGCAAGGTGCCCGTCATATCGTTCGGAAACAGCGGCGGCGACTGTGCCATGCATAACTACTGTCTGCAAAGTCCTCACCGCTCGGTAACCTTCATGCTGATTGCCGACGACGAGGCCAGAGACCACGCCAACCGAGAGAAGGCCCTGAAACTGGGTGATCAATGGCGCGAGGCTGGTTATCATGTTATTTCGATGAGGGACGACTTCAAGACCATCTACGGCGAAGACGTTGAAAAGACAGATTTCACCTATTAACACACCGATATTTTGGTAGAAGAACCGAATTTTAACTACAAGTACGACCTGGCCTATCAAAAGTCGTTTGCCGCGAGACTCAGTTTCAGAATCATGGGTATTGCGGCTGGTGTATTCTTGGCGGCTGTGTGCCTGTTCTTCTACTTCACTGGCGACAGCATGACCCTGCCGCTGACGCATCAGATTGTGAAATACGGCACCATCGTGTTTATCGTCGGACTGACGTCGTTGTTTATCTTCTGTACATGGGCCATCTACCAGATGGTAAAGCCGTTACAGCAGTTTG
This sequence comes from Prevotella sp., assembly GCA_016286575.1. Taxonomy (GTDB): domain Bacteria; phylum Bacteroidota; class Bacteroidia; order Bacteroidales; family Bacteroidaceae; genus Prevotella. Next base: position 3,125 of record JAEETB010000279.1, on the reverse strand, counting down.
CCGAATCGGCCATCAGCATCGCTGAAGGGAACCTCGACACTCCCCTACCCGATATCCAGTCAGAAGACGAGTTGCTACAATTGCGCAACACGTTCGAGCACATGTTGCACTCACTCAAGCAGCACATGACCGACCTGCAGACCACGACAGCCAGCAAAGAGCGGTTACAGAGTGAGCTGAAGATTGCCCACGATATCCAGATGGGGATGATCCCAACGACCTTCCCCCAGCGCCAGGACCTCGACCTCTTTGCGTCGATGACGCCTGCTAAGGAGGTGGGTGGCGACCTCTACGACTTCATCCTCGAGGGTGATGAACTCTTCTTCATCATCGGCGACGTGGCTGGCAAGGGTGTGCCGGCATCGCTCTATATGGCCGTCACGCGAACCCTGTTCCGTAACCTCGCTGGCAACTACCAGAGTGCCGCCAACATCGTGCGCGAGATGAACCATGCCATCGCCTCGACCAACGACACGTATATCTTCGTGACCGTCTTCGTGGGTGTGCTCGATATGAAGACCCACTACCTGACCTACTGTAACGCCGCCCACAATGCCCCTGTGATGATTTCGGCTGAAGGCGAGTGCAGTCTGCTGGAAGTGGAAACGAACCTGCCCGTCGGTGTTGAGGACCGCTATCACTACGAGGAACAGCAGGTGGACTTCCCTCCAGGCAGCGCGCTCCTGCTCTATACCGACGGACTGACGGAGGCCATGTACTTCTCGAACGATGGCAGTAGAAAACTCTTCGGCGAAGATCGGGTGCTCCACGACGTGGAGAAGAACAGCAAGGCATCAGCCATCGAGGTCATCGATTTCCTGAAGCAGCATGTGGCTGTCTTTGCCGATGGTACGGAACAGAGCGACGACCTGACAATGCTATTTGTCAGGCATGGTATCGCTCAAGAGGCAGGCACATCACCCTCGCGACGACTCATCATGAAGAACGAGATGACGGAGGTGGGACGTTTACGTACATTCTTCTTCTCTGTCTGTCGCGAATACGGCATCGACGAAGAAACGGCCAAGACGCTAAACCTCGCCTTAGAGGAATGGGTGGCTAACGTAATTGGCTACGCCTATCCCAAGGGCATGCGAGGTCATGTGGAGGTGACAGCGGATGTCACTGATGATGTGCTGACTCTCGTCATCAAGGATCATGGTACGCCCTTCGATCCTACTCAGTATAAGGAGATCGATGTCGATGCCGGACTCGACGAACGCGCCATCGGCGGACTGGGCATCCACCTGATAAATAGCATCATGGATACAGTCGCCTACGAGCGAACTGTCGATGGTTATAACCGGCTAACGCTAACGAAGAAACTAAAATATTAATGCTTATGGCAGAAATTGTTTTCTGGGGGTTTAACCTCAATGCATGGATTACCATTGCTACGGTGCTCACAATGTTCACCGTCCTGTTGTTCACTAAAATCCGCTCCGACCTCGTGTTCCTCGGAGCCATCTCTATCCTCTTTGTGACTGGCGTCCTCAATGCCAAGGAAGCATTCTCAGGCTTCAGTTCCACGTCAGTGGTCATTATCGGTGTGCTTTTCGTCGTAGTGGCAGGACTGACGCATACAGGCGTATTGCAATGGATTGTGAAACACCTGTTAGGACAGCCCAAGACCTATTCGAAGGCTGTCATCCGACTCATGTTGCCAGTAGCAGCACTCAGCTCGTTCCTCAGCAACACCACTGTCGTTGCGCTCTTCGTCAGCATCGTGAAAATGTGGTCGAAGAAATTGAACATCTCCCCCTCGAAGCTGCTCATCCCACTGAGCTATGCTTCAGGTATGGGAGGTGTGTGTACGCTGATCGGTACGCCGCCGAACCTGATTATTTCAGGTCTCTATGCCGAACATACGGGTGTTGCGATGAATGTGCTGACAACCACCATTCCAGGTCTCTTCTGTCTGTTTATCGGTATCCTTTCCATCATCGCCATGCGCAAGCTGCTGCCCGACCGCAAAGCACCAGAGGCTGCCTTCGAATCGACCAGCGACTATACGGTGGAACTACTTGTGCCATCAGACAATCCCTATGTCGGGCAGACCGTTTCCGAGGCAGGACTTACGGATGTGCGAGGTGGTAGTCTGATAGAGATTGTGCATTTCGACGATATCACCTCGCCAGTGCCTGACGACGAAGAAATCATGGGTGGCGACCGACTGGTGTTTGCTGGTCAGATCGATGAGATCCTCGACCTGAAGAAGAGTCACGAACTGGTCAATGCCGATCACCATATCTTTACGACGAGTGAGGTGGACAACAACCGTCAGCTCCGCACTGCCTACGTCAACTTCGGCAGTAGCCTGATCAACAAGAAGATTGGCGGCAGCACGTTCGAGAAAGACAACAACATGACTCTGGTGGCTGTAGCCCGTCGCGGAACACGTATCGACGAGTCGCCTCGCGATGTGATCCTCCAGGCAGGAGATACGCTACTCCTCGAATGTTCGCCAAACGCAAACATCAATACCGACCAACTGTCCTCCCAGCTGCACTTCTTCGACTCGGCCCAGGTGCCGAATATCGGTAAGAAGACGTTTATCTCTACCACGATCATGACAGCGATGGTGGTACTCTCGGCACTCAATGTCATCCCGTTGCTCCAATGTGCCTTCCTCGCTGCAATGGCCATGCTGTTATTCCGCTGCTGCAACGTCGACCAGGCCATGAAGGCTATCAACTGGGAAATCCTGATGGTGTTCGCCGGCTCTGTTGTACTGGGTGTCGCCATTCAGAAGACGGGTATCGCCGAACGACTCGCCTTCGGCATCCTCGATGTCTGTGGTTCGAACCCCATTGTCGTGATGACGGCCATCTGTCTGGTGGGAACTTTTATCACTGAGTTTATCTCCAACACGGCAGCTGGTGCCATGTTCTTCCCCATCATGTATGAGGCAGCCGAGAAACTGGGCTATGATCCTTATCCATTCCTTATTGCCTTGATGGTCAGCGTCAGCAGCAGTTTTGCCACACCTATCGGGTCACCAACCCACATGCTGGTCTATGGTCCTGGCGGCTATCGCTTCAGTGACTTCATGCGCATCGGATTGCTGATGAACTTCATTATCCTCTTCGCGAATATTTTCATTGTGAATATCATCTATCCATTAA
>JAEETB010000278.1 GCA_016286575.1 Prevotella sp. | reverse complement strand
GTGGCATCTTCGGCGAACAGGCCTCAGCACAGGCAGAGAACTTCAAGAAACTGCTGCTGACCATGAGCGACGATATCCGCGTCATCCTCATCAAGATCTGCGACCGTCTGCACAACATGCGCACCCTTGACTCGCAACCTGCCAACAAACAGTATAAGATTGCGGGTGAGACGCTCTATATCTACGCCCCATTGGCCAACCGTCTCGGACTCAATAAGGTGAAGTCCGAACTCGAGAACCTCAGTTTCAAGTTCGAACACCCCACCGAGTACGCAGCCATCGAGGCGAAACTGGCCTCTACACGTGTTTCGCGTGACGACCTCTTCAACCAGTTCACAGGGCCCATCGAGGACGCTCTCAAGAAGATGGGTATCACCTATCAGATTAAGGAACGCGTAAAGAGCCCCTACTCCATCTGGAACAAGATGCAGAACAAACAGGTGTCGTTCGAAGAGATATACGACATCCTCGCCGTCCGCATTATCTTCACACCCAAGAACCGCGACGACGAGGTCAACGAGTGCTTCAAGATCTACGTCGCCATCTCCAAGATCTACAAGTCCCATCCTGACCGTCTGCGCGACTGGCTCTCACAGCCCAAGGCCAACGGCTATCAGGCCCTCCACGTGACACTGATGTCAAAGCAGGGCCGCTGGATAGAGGTACAGATACGTTCCGACCGTATGGACGAGGTGGCAGAGCAGGGCTTCGCCGCCCACTGGAAATACAAGGACGGCATCGAGGAAGAGGAGTATACTGAGGACGAGGCCGAACTCAACGAGTGGCTGCGCACCATCAAGGAGATCCTCGACGACCCACAGCCCGATGCCATGGACTTCCTCGATACCATCAAACTCAACCTCTTCGCCTCCGAGATCTTCGTCTTCACGCCGAAGGGCGAGATCAAGACGATGCCTGCGGGGTGTACGGCCCTCGACTTCGCTTTCTCCATCCACACCTTCCTCGGCAGCCATTGTATCGGCGCGAAGGTCAACCACAAGCTCGTGCCTCTCTCGCATAAGCTGCAGAGCGGCGATCAGGTGGAGATCCTCACCTCGAAGTCACAGCACGTCAGCCCTGCCTGGATCAACTTCGTCTCCACGGCAAAGGCCAAGGCGAAGATACAGGCCATCTTGCGTCGCGACAACCGTGAGACCCAGCGTGTGGGTGAGGAACTGATCAATGAGTTCCTCAAGAAGAACGGCTTTGAGCCGAGTATCGCACTCATCGACCAACTCTCAGAATTCCACGGCTACTTGAAGCGTGCCGAGTTCTTCCTCGCACTGGGCGAGAAGATGGTGCTGCTGGGTGAGAAGGATCTCGACGAGCTCTCGGGCAAGAACAAGGAGGAGGAAGACCAGGGCTGGCGCAAGTATGTGCCCTTCGTCGGCAAGAAGAAGAAGGAGGAGGGAGCCGCCAAACAGGACCTCTTCATCGTACCCGAGAAGTTCAACCGCAAGAAGCCCGTCTTCATCTCCGAGGACAATATCCATCAGTATAAATTCGTGGGCTGCTGTCACCCCATCCCTGGTGACGATGCACTCGGCTATATCAACAACAAGAACCAGATCGAGATCCACAAGCGCGCCTGTCCTGTGGCAGCAAAACTGAAGTCGAGCTACGGTAACCGTATCCTCGACATCAAGTGGGACATGCACAAGAAACTCTTCTTCGACGCCACCATCCGCATCGGCGGCATCGACCGTCTGGGCATGCTCAATGAGATCACACAGGTCATCTCCTCCCAGATGAACGTCAACATCCACAAGGTCATCATCACCTGCGAAGAGGGTATCTTCGACGGCAGTATCGAGATCCGCGTCCACGACCGCGAGGATGTCAAGTCCATCGTCGACCACCTCAAGCACATCCCCGATCTCAAGGAGATATCACAAATCATGTAACAAACTACAATAAAAAAACAATGAAAACTACTATTAAACAAAACTGGGTGAAATGGGTCTTACCCTTTTACCTCTTTACATTTTTACCTTTAGCCGCACACGCTGCTGGCAAGTACGACAACCCCGACACCCTGATCGTAGCACGCGACGGCACAGGCGAGTTCCGTACCGTTGACGAAGCCATCGAGGTCTGTCGCGCCTTCATGGACTACCACAAGGTTATCTTCGTGAAGAACGGCACCTACAAAGAGAAACTCATCATCCCCCAGTGGCTGCAGAACATCGAGATCTGCGGTGAGAGTGCCGAGCGCACCATCATCACCTACGACGATCATGCCAACGTGAAAGTCCTCCTCGGTACCGCTGCACCACGCCTCCAGCCTATGGGCACCTTCCGTACCTATACACTGAAGATTGAGGGTAACGATATCACACTGAAGAATATCACGATCGAGAACAATTCCGCCCGTCTGGGACAGGCCGTGGCACTGCATACCGAGGGCGATCGCCTCACCTTCGTCAACTGCCGTTTCATCGGACACCAGGACACCGTCTACACGGGCATGGCCGCCACACGTCTCTATTTCAAGGACTGCTACATCTGCGGCACCACCGACTTTATCTTCGGCCCTTCCACAGCCTGGTTCGAGGGCTGCACTATCGAGAGCCTCGTGGACAGCTATGTTACGGCTGCCTCCACCCCACAGGACCAGCCCTTCGGCTATGTCTTCAACAACTGCCGCTTGATTGCCAACGACGTGGCTAAGCAGGTCTATTTGGGTCGTCCCTGGCGTGACTACGGCTATACCCTCTTCATGAACTGCGACCTCGGCGGACACATCCGTCCTGAAGGCTGGCACCACTGGGAGCAGCATCGCGAGCAGACTGCCCGCTACTTTGAGTACAACAACCGTGGCGAGGGGGCCAACACTTCCGCTCGCGTCCCCTGGGCTCACCAGCTCACCAAAAAGGAAGCAGAAAAGATTACCCCGGAAGTCGTCCTCCGGGGCTGGACACCAAAACTATAAAACGACACAAAGGGGTCAGACCCCTTTGTGTCGTTATTTATAAGACCGTGATAATCCGTGCCTAAAAAAATTACTGCAGATAATCGAGCTGCTTTTTGAGGGCCTGCAACTCAGTACGGACGTTAATCAGGCATTCAAGGACGTCGGCCTTTTTGTCGACACCTTTCTTGTTCTGCGTCAGAATCTTACGGGCTGCGGCTATCTTGAAACCGCGAACCTTCACAAGGTTATTGATCAGACGGATCTGCTCAATATCCTTTTCCTGATATTGACGAATCCTCGCTGGGCCGCTGGTCTTCGGCTTCAGAAAGGGAAATTCCTGCTCCCAATAACGGAGCGTGCTCTCGTTGAGATCGAACATCTCAGCCACCTCCTTGATGGTGTAATAGAGCTTCAGATTCTTGTTCAGATTCAGTGCCATGTCTTCTATAAACTATAAACTTTAAACTCTAAACTATAAACTATTTACAGCTTGCAGAGCTCCACGACCTTGTCAATGGCAGCAGAGAGACCGTCGGGGTTCTTACCTCCGGCACTGGCGAAGTGGGGCTGGCCACCACCACCGCCTTGCATGAGCTTGGCGGCCTCGCGCACGAGCTGGCCTGCATTCAGACCGTGATCCTTGACCATATCGTCGCTCAGCATCACATTGAGAAGGGGTTTGCCGTCGAAGACGGTGCCTACGACACAGACGAGATTCTCAGGACACAGTTCACGTACCTTGAAGACGAGGTCCTTGGCGGCACTGGGCATCATATTGAGATGACCAGTGACAACGGTGACACCATTGACGGGACGGGCCTTGGCTACGAGGTCCTGAGCCAAAGACTGAACGCGCTGGGCCTGGAACTGCTCGATATCCTTCTTCATGGCGTCGTGCTCCTCAATATACTTGGTGATGACGCCCTGCAGGTCCTTCGCATTGTTGAAGAAGCCCTTCACAGCGCGCAGGAGATCCTCAGTCTGGTAGAGTCGCTCCTCACACTCCTTGCCTGTCAAGGCCTCGATACGACGGATACCGGCGGCGACACTGCTCTCGGAAAGGATCTTGAAGAAACCGATCTTACCCGTGGCCTTGGCGTGGATACCACCACAGAACTCGCACGACGGACCGAAACGGACGACGCGCACCTTGTCGCCGTACTTCTCACCGA
>JAEETB010000277.1 GCA_016286575.1 Prevotella sp. | reverse complement strand
CTACGCCATGCTCAACAGCAACAACCCTGCACAGATGCGACTCAGCATGAACCTCATGCCATCAGCCATCGCCACCTTCAGCTTCCCACTCTTCCGCCAGCGCTTCAACCTGCGCTATGAGGCGGACGTACAACTGCTGGGACTGATGTTCAGTCCCAACTACGGACAGTCATACTACGAGATCTTCTCACTTGGCAACTACGACCATAACATCGTACCTACAACCACCGTCAGTGCTCCCAACCTGCGACAGATGCTCACCCTCGAGTGGCAGACAGGCAAGAAATGGAACATCCGCATAGGCTACCTGGGCAACTACCAGCAGGCCAAAGTCAATAACCTCAAGCAGCATGTCTATACCCATAGGCTGCTTCTTGGAATCTCAAGAAGCCTATGAAAAAATATGTCCTTATGTTCTTCTGTCTAAAAAGAGTTACTCTGTTACTATGTCTTATAACCCTCTGTTCTTGTGTCAATGAAGAGGAATTCCCTGATACGCCGTCTGGGAATTTCGAGGCACTCTGGCAGATCATCGACGAGCACTACTGCTTCTTCGACTACAAGCAGCATGAATACGGACTCGACTGGCAACAACTATATAATATATATAAGGTACGCGCGAATAGCAACATCAGCGACTACCAGCTCTTCGAAGTACTCACCGACATGCTCTCGGAACTGCGCGACGGACACGTGAACCTATCCACCACCTTCGACTACGGCCGCTACTGGAAATGGCACGAGGACTATCCCACCAACTTCAGCGATACACTCCAACGACGTTACCTCGGCACGGACTACCGCATCGCCAGCGGCATGAGGTACCGCCTGCTCGACGATAACATCGGCTACATCTACTACGGCAGCTTTAGCAATCCTGTAGGAGAGAGCAGTCTCAACGAGATCATCGAGCACTTTATGTTCTGCAACGGACTGATCCTCGACATACGAGGCAATGGTGGCGGCGACCTGACGAACGCAGAGAAACTGGCGGCACGATTCTGCAACGAGAAGACCCTCGTGGGATACCTCCAGCATAAGACGGGCAAGGGCCATAATGACTTCTCGGAGATGGAGCCGCAGTATATCGAACCCTCCAGCAAACTGAGATGGCAGAAGAACGTGGTGGTACTGACTAACCGCGAGGTATACAGCGCTGCCAATGAATTTGTTAAATACATGAAGTGCATGCCTTACGTGAAGATCGTGGGCGACCATACAGGCGGGGGCGCTGGCATGCCTTTCACCTCGTCACTGCCCAATGGCTGGACCGTGCGCTTCTCGGCTTGTCCCATGTACGACCGTAACCGCCAACAAACGGAATTCGGTATCGACCCTGACTACTTTGTCAGCCTCTCTGATGATGATTATGTTAAAGGTAAGGATTCTCTGATAGAATTTGCACGACTTCTTTTGGTGGAATGAAAAAATCTTCGTACCTTTGCACCCGCAATCGACAAAGTCACCTCAAAAAGGAATGGACAATTGTCGATCCTGCGCCTGTGGCGGAATTGGTAGACGCGTCAGACTTAGGATCTGGTGTCTCACGACGTGCAGGTTCGAGTCCTGTCAGGCGCACAGCAATGATGACGAAATAAAGTGTTAAAATCGCAAAAAACGAGTCGAAACTGCGGCGAAAAGACAAAAAAATGCAGATTTTTTAAAAAAAAATTAAAATTTTCTTGCATAATAGGAAATAATTGCCTACTTTTGTCACCGATTTATATAAATTAATGCATAGATATATCATATTTTAATTGTTTAATTATAATTTTTAAGTTCAAATGAAAAAGAAAATTATTAATGGTATTTTGATGTCTGCACTTTTGCTGGCAGGCACAACATCATTTGTTTCTTGTAAGGACAATGTGGATGATGTAGAAACAGGCATCCGCACGGACATGCAGACCCTGAAATCAGGGCTTGAGACTCAGCTTGCACAGCTGGAGCAGCGTGTCGGTATTCTCGAGCAGAATCAAGTGAGCGTAGATCAGTTGAACAAGGCCATCAATGACCTGAGAAACGAGATCAACAACACTCTTAACACTGAGTTGGCTAAGAAGGCCGACAAGACCTATGTTGATGAGAAGGTAAAGGGTCTTCAGGATCAGATTGACTTGCTGATTGCTAAGGTCAATGAGCTCAGCAAGACCATGGTAACTGGCGTAGTTCTTCAGGAGACTCTCGACTGCGTAGTAGGTACTATCAACCTGCTTGGCTTCAAACCCGCCATCCTCGCTGCTTATGTTGGTGAGAACAAGACTGGTGTGCCCGAGCTGCCTATCAATGGTTCCGACTATAACGTCGATCCCGATGGTAACTATCTGAAGGCTTCTGAGCTTCCTACAGATGAGGACATGTTCGTTGGCAACAGCGGCAAGAACTCATACCTGATCAATGGTACAGGTAACGCAGGTACACTTTACTTCACCATCAACCCCCGCAAGGTTGATCCTACACTGCTTCAGTTTGACCTGATCAACTCTACTGGTGAGGAGAGCCCCATCAAGCTGAGCAATGTTCAGAAGTCTGACCACCTGATTACCAACGCTATTGGTAAGCATGGCAACGGTCTGACCCGTGCTGACGGTGACGTTCTCGTTGCTCCTACTGGAACAAGCGTAGAGAACGACAAGACCTACCTCTATGAGGCTAAGGCTACTGTAAATCTTGATGGTATCGAGAAGATACACTACGATTGGACCAAGTTTGGTTACAACAACAATTGGGATGCTGGTGCAGGCCTGCTGGGTATCAACCAGGGTCCTGACGCTGAGGCACAGAACCTCTTTGGTCGTTTCCAGTATCTGGCTAACCAGATCAAGGCTAAGAACATTCAGAACACTCTCGAGGCTTCTCTGAAGATCCTCCAGGACTTCTACAATGGTGTTTATCAGCAGCGTGAGAAGCTGCAGAAGCAGGCTCTCCGTGTTTCTTGGGACGATGGTGGTAACGACGTTATCTCTGGTTTCGATATCACAACTGTAACCATCAATCCTCTGAACTACAAGCAGATGATTCTCGCTGACCAGCTTCTCTCTGGTGCTCAGTGGAACTTGACAACTCTTGATGGTCTGGTAACAAAACTTGTTGGTAAAATCACAAGCAAGCTGCCGAACATCACAGCTCCTGGTGCAATTTCAATTGGTAATATTCCTAATGCAACAGCTGCAGATCTTCCTGCTGGCACGCATCCGTACCTCTATGTTAGTGACGCAAATACAGATTACGCTTATAATACAGGTACTGGCACTTGGCTTGAGAATAAGAACACTGGAGCTGGTTGGGTAGCTATAACTGGTAACCCTGCATGGGCAACACAGGATATCCTGGATGTAATTAACACCATTATTAAGCAGATTAACAATGGTTTGGCTCCAACAAATACTCAACTTGCTCAGGTCAACAACATGATCAACCAGATTCTTACTCCGTACAACGCACTGAAGAGCAAGACCGGTGCTGGTGTGATGACACGTGTTAACAACTATCTGACCAATGTAACAAACAAGGTTCTGAACGCATTTGACTATGCTCCTTGCTGGAAGCTCACTGAGCCTACACTGTTGTTCGAGAGCCAGGAGGGTATCGGCCGCATGTATCCATTCTCTGATGCTGATGGTTCAATGCACTTCAAGGCTGGTAAGTACACCTTCATCATGACCTCTCTGACTGAGGAGTACATCGTTCCTGTTTACAGAAAGTACATCGCCCTGATCTACGGTGGCAAGGTTAAGTTTGCTCAGTCATTCGCTGGCAACCAGAAGATCGTTCAGATTGAGGTTCCTAACGAGGCTTGTGAGATCGTTTATCAGACTTGCGACTACTACGGAAACGTAGTTACCAAGAGATATCCTATCAACCGCTAATTGTGGGATTCTGAGACTAAGTAACATTGTGAATCAAAAAAGTTAAGTACAAGAATATGAAAATGAAGAAACTGATATTGTCTGCCCTCATGCTGACCGCTACTATGGCTGGTTACGCACAGGAGACAGCTGCTCAGAACGAGCAGAAGGGTACGACAGAATATGTCTTCGCGCCTCATTGGTTCCTGCAGCTGCAGGCTGGTGGTCAGTACACCACAGGTGAGTGCGACT
>JAEETB010000028.1 GCA_016286575.1 Prevotella sp. | reverse complement strand
CCCTATACGCAGATATTCTGTAGACTGCCCCGGGTGGGTAAGAATATCATTGTAGAGGAATGGGGCGATGGAGGACCCGTTCATCATACCTTCAACTGGGACGGTATGAAGCCTGTCTACGTCAAGACCGAGCCCTATGTCTATAAGGATTAAGATGATGCGAAGAGTTTTTACGTTCTTTCTGTTCCTGGCGCTTGGGGTTAACGTCGCTCATGCGCAATACACCGTTGAGGACATCCGCAAGTCGTATGCCAGTGTCAAGGACCATATCGCCCTGATGAACGGTGAGTTCCCCAGTGAAGGCATCCCTCACGAATACTACCATCTGAACGTGGAGCAGAACCTGCCAGGCACAGGACCTCACCACGAGCACCTGTGGATGTATTACGGCGAACTGGAGGCTGAGGCTATCTATCCACCCCATTACCTGTGGTTTGCCACGAAGAAGTACAACTATGCAGCCCGCGAGTATTACGAGGAGTATCTCTACGATAAAAATGGACAGTTGATGTTCGTCTACGCCACGAATCCTGATGTCGTTTTCGGGGATATCTACGAGTTCCGCCTCTACTACGACGGACAGCATCTGCTGAAGTGTATCGTCAAGCAACGCAAGTGGGATGAGAAATCCTACCACGAGGTGTACAACGGTCCTGAGACCCCGGGAGCCTACATCGAAACCATTAAGATGCTCCGTGGGAATGCCGAGGTCAATCTTCGTCTCTTCAAGCAGATCGACGACGTGTCGTATCCCTATTCCGAGTGATGCTCGAGGCGGGTAGGAATATTTTTTTGAGATATAATTTGTTTTTCTGCCCGCTTATTCGTACCTTTGTCACCGAATGGAGAAGATGATCACGATATTAGGGCCTACAGCATCGGGAAAGACCTCCGTTGCAGCTCACCTGGCCGCAGAGGTCGGTGGCGAGATTATCTCGGCGGATTCCCGTCAGGTTTATCGTCGGATGGATATCGGAACGGGTAAGGATTTGGGGGATTATACAATAAACATTCCACCTTCCACCCTCCACATTCCACATCACCTCATCGACATCTGCGAACCAGGTACGAAATACAATCTGTTCCAATACCAGCAGGACTTCTACGATGTCTATCAGGATATCAGGCGTCGTGGAGTCGTTCCTATCCTCTGTGGAGGAACCGGCCTGTATATCGAGGCTGTGCTGAAAGGCTATAAGCTCTCGCCTGTGCCGCAGAATCAGGAGCTGCGTGATAGCCTGGAAGGCAAGTCGCTCAACGAGTTGACGGAGATGCTGAGAGAACTGAAGGAAAAGAACGGTTCGAATATGCACAATACGACCGATGTGGATTCCTGTCAGCGCGCCATTCGGGCCATCGAGATCGAGACCTACAATCTGGAGCACCCTACACCACGCAGGGAACTGCCGCCGGTTGAGAGTCTGATTATCGGCCTTGACATCGATCGTGAGGCGCGTCGCGCGAAGATTACCCGTCGCCTGAAAGCCCGTCTCGAAGAGGGTATGGTCGACGAGGTGAAAGCGCTCCTCGACGAGGGTATTCCGGCCGACGACCTTATATATTATGGATTGGAGTATAAATTCCTGACGGAGTATCTGACGGGCGTGATCTCCTACGACGAGATGACCAAGCACCTCGAGATCGCCATCCACCAGTTTGCCAAGCGCCAGATGACCTGGTTCCGGGGTATGGAGCGCAGAGGCTTCAAGATACATTGGATCGACGCGATGCTTCCGATGGAAGAAAAAATCTCCCAAATCCTCCAAATGATAAATCGGACTCGCTTTAGCGCTTTTACAAAGCGTAGCGACTAAAAGAAATGGTAAATCGTAAATCATAAGATGGCAATAGAGACAACGAAGTGGGGCATACTTTACTGTCCCAAGGCAGGTATCTCCAACAAGCGCAAGCGCTGGGAGAAGATTCAGAAGGTGCTCGACGAGCGCCAGGTAGCTTACGACTTTGTACAGAGTGAGACCGCAGACAGTGTGGAGCGCCTGATGAAGATGATGATATCCAACGGTTACAAGACCATCATCATCGTTGGTGGCGACTCTGCCCTTAACGACGCTGTCAATTGCCTGATGATGGAGGAGAAGGAGATGCGCGAGAGCATCGCCCTCGGTGTCATCCCCAATGGCCTGATGAACGACTTTGCCCGTTTCTGGGATATCGACGAGAGTAGGGTGGAGGAGAATGTCGACTCGCTGATCAAGCGTCGCATTCGCAAGGTCGACCTGGGCTGTATCCGTTATACGAACGCCAAGAGCGAGAAGTGCCACCGTTACTTCCTCAACTGTGTCAACGTTGGTATGACGGCCGATATCATGAACCTGCGCCGCCAGACGCGCCGCCTTCTGGGTTCACGCACCCTCTCGTTCATCAGTTCGCTGTTCGTGATGCTCTTCCACCGGATGGAGTACAAGATGAAGCTGCACATCAACTCGGATGTGATCGACCGTAAGGTGATGACCGTCTGCATCGGCTCAGGACCAGGTTACGGACAGACGCCCAACGCGGTGCCTTATAACGGTATGCTCGACGTCTCTGTGGTCTATCATCCTGAGGTGGTACAGCTCATCGAGGGACTCTGGCTGCTGATCACCGGTCGCTTCCTGAATCACCGCAGCGTACACCCGTTCCGCACGAAGGAAGTGCGTGTCGAATATGCCAAACATGCGATGGTCGGTATCGACGGACGACTGATGAAAACCCCTGTAGGACCGTTCGTTGTCAACGTCGAACAGGAAGTCATCAACTTCCTCATACCACAGTAATAATCAAAAAGTTTGTTAAATCACTTTGATATATTTGTAAAACTCCCCAAAAATGATTACCTTTGGGGTGTTAAAGACTATTATGTTCAATAATTAAATACCTTTTATAGGAACTATGAGCTATTTACGATTAGAAAAAGCCGTGATGACTAACCTTCAGGAGAGTCTCCGTCGTGAATTACTCCGTACCAATCGTTCAGGTGCCTACAGCAGTTCTACACTTGTAGACTGTAACACACGTAAGTACCACGGTCTGTTGGTTGTTCCCGTTCCTGAGCTCGACGATGATAACCATGTTCTTCTGTCGTCGCTCGATTGTACGGTCATCCAGCATGGTGCAGAATTCAACCTCGGCCTCCACAAGTATCAGGGCAACACGTTCAGTCCTAACGGACACAAGTACATCCGTGAGTTTGATGCCAGCCTCGTGCCAACGACAACGTATCGCGTGGGTGGTGTAGTTTTGAAGAAAGAAGTTATCTTCCAGCATTACGAGGATCGTATCCTGATCCGCTATACGCTGGTTGATGCTCACTCTGCTACCACATTGAGGTTCCGTCCGTTCCTGGCCTTCCGCTCGGTTCGCCAGTTTACCCACGAGAACTCAACGGCCAGCCGTGAGTATCACGAGGTCGATGGTGGTATCAAGACCTGTATGTATGCCGGCTATCCCGACCTGTACATGCAGTTCTCCAAGAAAAACGAGTTCGTATTCCAGCCCGACTGGTATCGTGGCATCGAGTATCCGAAGGAGCAGGAGCGTGGTTATGCCTCTAACGAGGACCTCTACGTACCCGGCTATTTCGAGATGCCGATCAAGAAGGGCGAGAGCATCGTCTTCTCAGGCTCTACCTCGCAGGTCAAGGCTTCTTCGCTGAAGAAACTGTTCGACGAGGAGGTAGCCGATCGTGCTCCTCGTGACAACTTCTATCACAGTCTGGTGGCTGCTGCCCATCAGTTCCATTTCCGCGACCGCCGCAGCGGCACTATGGAGAAGATCGACAAGAAGGACGAGCGCTATCTGCTGGCAGGCTATCCTTGGTTCAAGGCCCGTGCCCGTGATACGTTCATCGCGTTGCCAGGATTGACGCTCGCCATCGGAGAGCGTGACTACTTCGAACTGGTGATGAGGACTGCTGAGCGCGGTCTCCGTGAGTTTATGGACGACAAGCCGCTGAGTGTGAAGATCTATGAGATCGAGCAGCCCGACGTACCCCTCTGGGCTATCTGGGCTATCCAGCAGTACGTGAAGGATGCCGGACAGGATGAGGGCTATAAGAAATATGGCAAGCTCGTCAGCGATATCGTTGACTATATTATAAAAGGTGGTCATCCGAACCTCCGTCTCGACGAGAACGGCTTGCTCTACTCTAATGGCCGCGACAAGGCTGTCACCTGGATGAACTCTACGGCTAACGGTCGTCCCGTTGTGCCGCGCAGTGGTTACATCGTAGAGTTCAATGCCCTGTGGTACAACGCCCTGAAGTTCTGTGCAGCCATGAAGGCTAACTTGGGTAAGACCAAGGATGCCGAGGCTCTGGAAAAGAGGGCTGAGCTGGCAAAGGCTTCGTTCGTCGACACCTTCGTCAATGAATATGGCTACCTGCTCGACTATGTCGATGGCAACATGATGGACTGGAGCGTCCGTCCGAATATGATCTTTGCCGTCGCACTCGACTACTCTCCGCTGTCACAGCAGCAGATGAAGAGTGTTGTGGATATCTGTACGCGCGAGCTGCTCACCCCGAAGGGACTCCGTTCACTCTCACCGAAGAGCGGCGGCTACAACCCCATCTACGTCGGTCCGCAGACACAGCGCGACTACGCCTACCATCAGGGCACCGCATGGCCTTGGTTGGGCGGATTCTATATGGAAGCCTCACTGAAGCTCTACAAGCGCTCACGCCTGAGCTTCGTCGAGCGTCAGCTCGTAGGCTATGAGGATGAGATGGACTACCATGCTATCGGCACCATCTCTGAGCTGTTCGACGGCAACCCGCCGTTCCACGGACGTGGCGCTATGTCGTTCGCCATGAATGTGGCCGAGATCCTGCGCACGTTGCAGCTCATGGACAAGTATTCATATCAAAAATAAGGAGGGACGACTATGAAAGTATTAATGTTTGGATGGGAGTATCCTCCTCACGTATTTGGTGGACTCGCCACTGCTAACTATGGAATCTCTGAGGGTCTGAAGGCTCAGGGTGACATCGAGACCGTGCTCTGCCTGCCTCATCCCTTTGGCGATGAGAGCGAGCACGCCTGCCGCATCGTTGCCATGAATGCCGTGCCTATCGCCTGGCGTGATGTCGACTACGACTACGTCAAGCAGCGCGTGGGCAACATTATGGACCCCGACTACTATTTCAAGCTCCGCGAGCACATCTATGCCGACTTCAACTATATGAATGTCAACGATCTCGGCGCGATGGAGTTTGCCGGAGGCTATCCGGGCAACCTGCATGAGGAGATCAACAACTACTCGATTATCGCCGGTCAGGTGGCCCGCACCGAGGAGTTTGATATCATTCACGCCCACGACTGGCTGACCTTCCCCGCTGGTATCCATGCCAAGCAGGTCAGCGGTAAGCCACTCTGTATCCACGTGCACGCCACAGATTTCGACCGTTCTCGTGGTAAGGTGAATCCGACGGTTTACTCCATCGAGAAGAACGGTATGGACTGGGCCGACTGTATCATGTGCGTATCCGAGCTGACCCGTCAGACGGTAATCAACCAGTATCACCAGGATCCGCGTAAGTGCTACACCGTCCACAACGCCGTCTATCCGCTGCCACAGGAGTATCAGGACATCCCGCGTCCCGACCATACGGGCAAGGAGAAGGTCGTTACCTTCCTGGGCCGTATCACCATGCAGAAGGGTCCCGAATACTTCGTTGAGGCCGCCACGATGGTGCTCCACCGCACACGTAACGTCCGCTTCTGTATGGCCGGTTCCGGTGATATGATGGATGCGATGATCCACCTCGCTGCCGAACGTGGCATTGCCGACCGTTTCCACTTCCCTGGCTTCATGCGCGGCAAGCAGGTTTACGAGTGCCTCAAAGACTCTGATGTATACGTCATGCCTTCTGTATCCGAGCCCTTCGGAATCTCGCCTCTGGAGGCCATGCAGTGCGGTACCCCTTCGATCATCTCGAAGCAGTCGGGCTGTGCTGAGATCCTCGACAACTGTATCAAGGTTGACTATTGGGACATCCACGCCCTCGCCGATGCCATCTATTCGATCTGCCACAACGAGTCGCTCTTCCAGTATCTGAAGGATGAGGGCAAGCGCGAGGTCGACCAGATTACATGGGAGAAGGTAGGCCGCTGGATCCGCACACTCTATCGCCGTACCCTCGGATGGGAGGAATAATATTAAACATTAAACATTAAACATTAAACAATTATGAAAACGATTTGTTTATATTTCGAGATACATCAGATTATTCATCTGAAGCGTTACCGTTTCTTCGATATCGGTACCGATCATTATTACTACGATGACTACGAGAACGAGCGCAGCATCACCGACATTGCCGAGCGCAGCTATATGCCCGCTCTGAACACCCTCCAGGAGATGATCAAGGAGAACGGCAACTACTTCAAGGTAGCCTTCTCACTCTCAGGAACAGGTATCGAGCAGCTTGAGATGCACGCGCCTCAGGTCATCGCCAAACTCCAGGAGCTGGCTCAGACAGGCTGCGTCGAGTTCCTCGCCGAGCCTTACAGCCACGGACTCTCCTCACTGGCCAACAACGAGAAGCACGAGGAGACCTTCGCACGCGACGTGAAGAAGCAGGCGGCGAAGATCGAAGAACTGTTTGGACAGAAGCCTCAGGTGGCCCGTAACTCATCGCTCATCTACAGCGACGATATCGGTTACCAGATTTCTCAGATGGGCTTCAAGGGAATGCTCACCGAGGGTGCCAAGCACGTGCTCGGATGGAAGTCTCCCCACTATGTTTACCACTGCAACCAGGCACCCAACCTGAAGCTGCTGTTGCGCGACGTAGAGCTCTCCGACGATATCTCCCTGCGCTTCAACAACTCCGAGTGGGACGGCTATCCACTCTTCGCCGATGCCTATATCGACCGCATCGCCCGCCTGCCCGAAGAGGAGCAGATCATCAACATCTTCATGGAGCTCTCAGCCCTCGGTATCGCCCAGCCGCTCAGCTCTAACATCCTCGACTTTATCCACGCGCTGCCCGCTTGCGCCAAGGCCAAGGGTATCAACTTCATGACCCCGACCGAGATCTGCAAGGCCTGCAAGAGCGTCAGCCAGCTCGATGTGCCCGATACACTCTCTTGGGTCGACGAGGAGCGCGATGTCAGCTGCTGGCTCGGAAACGCCATGCAGCACGAGGCCTTCAACAAGCTCTACAGCGTGGCCGACCGTCTGCTCATTGCCAATGATCCTCGCATCAACCAGGACTGGGACTATCTGCAGGCATCCAACAACTTCCGTTTCATGACCACCAAGCCCTCTAACGTCGGACTTGATCGTGGTATCTACAACGGCCCGTTCGATGCCTTCACGAACTACATGAACATCCTGGGTGACTTCATCAACAGAGTCAACGCCCTCTATCCGCTCGACATCGACAATGAAGAGCTCGAGAGCCTGCTCACCACCATCAAGAACCAGGGTGACGAGATTGAGATGAAGGACAAGGAGATTACCCGTCTGAAGGCACGTCTCGAGAAGCTCGAGCCGGCACCTGCCGCCAAGAAGGCCGCTAAGCCGAAGGCAGCCAAGAAGGCTCCCGCCAAGTAAAATCACTAACCCAATGATGAATCCTCGCCCATTCCTGAGCGGGGATTCTTTATTATAAGAGGAACGTCAGATATTTGTCCAAATATTTGGTATATTCGAGTTTTCCTCCTAATTTTTTACAAGCAATAAACTTGAACTAAAATAAAAAAAGAAAAAGGATCAGTCCATCGGATAGCGGACGCCCCAATTCTGACGAAGACTGTCCATCAGTTGCATGATGTATAGGGTTTCCTCATGGGGCATCTCACAGGGTTCCTGCAGACCGTCGATGAGGGCTTGGCGGCAGGCCTGGAACTGATATTCGTAACCTGTAATCTGCTGGGGCACGTGGATGGTCTCCAAATAGGTGCGGTCAGGACCGTTTACGGTGATGGTCTGAGGATTGTTGATGTTGTCGATGATGAGGTTTCCCTCTGTTCCTGCGATGACACCGATATTGTCGCCTACACAGGCGGCGCTCGATTGAAGGTTGCACAGCATGCCGTCCTTTAACACCAGAGTGATGGCGTTGGTGAGATCCATGCCTGTCTTACTCTTCACACACTGCCCCTCCATAGTAGCAATATCTGCAGGGAAGAACATGCGGGCGAAGTTCAGGGCATAGACACCGAGGTCGAGTAGGGCACCGCCGCAGAGGTCAGGGCGCATAATGCGGGGCTTGTCGCCCATGCTGTAACCCAGTGTTGCTGTCAACAGTCGTGGGGTGCCGATGCGTCCGCTGGCTATCAGATCTCGAATGATACTGACTGCAGGCTGATAACGCGTCCAGATGGCCTCGGCTATGAATACTTTACGTTCGTGAGCCAACGCGATGATCTCTGCTGCCTCCCGATGATTGGCCATGAAGGCCTTCTCCACCAGACAGGGCTTGCATGCCATCAGCGCCTGACGCGTCACATCATAATGATGGGAATGGGGCGTTGCCACATATACCAGATCGACATCCTGATCGTCCATCAACTCACCATAAGAGCCGTATGCCTTTGAAATGCCCCACTTCTGAGCAAAAGCCTCTGCCTTGTCGAGTGTTCGCGAACCTACGGCGTAAAACTCACACTCATTAAGTCCAGCCAAGGTAATGGCGGCCTTCTCGGCGATCCATCCTGTACCGATAATGCCTACTCGCATGATTCCTTCTTTATTCATAATCGTTTTTGTGTAAAAGAGTTAACCAAATATATTCTATTTTGCCGCAAAGATACTAAAAAATTTGGATTATTACTAACTTAATTGTATCTTTGTACCAAAATTAAAGATTATTAGAATTACTCAGAATGAAAATCTATCGTGCAAACATTATCCATACACCTGAGAGCAACCGTTTTGAGGTGGTCCCTCATGGCTTTATCGCCGTTGATAATGGTAAGGTGGAAGGCATCTATCCTGAACTGCCAGATCGTTTGACAGATTGTCCTGTAACTGATTGGGGCGACCGTCTGCTGATTCCCGCCATGAACGATATGCACGTTCATGCACCGCAGTATCGCAATCAGGGACTTGCGATGGATGAGGAACTGTTGCCTTGGCTTCAGAACTACACCTTCCCTGAGGAACTCAAGTATGCCGACACCGCTTATGCCGAACGTATGTACCGTCGGTTTGTGCGCGATCTTTGGCGTCACGGTACGATGCGCGTTGTGGCCTTCGCCTCAGTCCATCTTGATAGTACCCTTCTGCTGATGCGTCTGCTCGACAAGGCCGGTATGGGTGGACTTGTGGGTAAGGTCAACATGAACCGCAATTGTCCGGAAGGTCTGCAGGAGCGTGTAGATGATGCCCTTAAAGCCTGCGACGTGCTTGTCGAAGCCTTTGACAAGGAGGACAGTCTTGTGCGTCCCATCGTGACACCACGATTCATACCCTCGTGTACGCCAGAAATGCTGCAGGCTTGTGGCGATATGGCCCGTCGCTACAATCTGCCTGTACAGTCGCATCTCTCTGAGAATCATGGTGAGATCGCATGGGTCAAGGAACTGGAGCCAGAAAGCCGTCACTATGCTGATGCCTACGACCGTTATGGCTTGTTTGGTCAGACACCTACCGTGATGGCTCACTGTGTATGGAGTGATGGCGACGAATTGGAACTGATGCGGCAACGTGGGATTATGGTGGCCCATTGTCCCACGTCGAATCTCAATATCGCTTCGGGCATTGCGCCGATACGCCGTTTCCTTGATGCTGGTATCCCTGTGGGGCTTGGCAGCGACGTGAGCGGTGGTCACGACTTCAGCATCTTCCGTATGATGGTCTATGCTGTTCAGATGAGTAAGTTGCTCTATCAGCGCGATAAATCCTGCGCTTTCCTTACACTGAGTGAAGCTTTCTGGATGGCTACCAAGTCGGCAGGACGTTTCTTCGGCAAGGTGGGGAGCTTCGAGCCTGACTACGACTTTGACGCCTTGGTTATCGACGACAGCGACTTGCTTGTTGATGATGGCTATACGCTTCTTCAGCGTCTAGAACGCTTCGTATATGTGGGCGACGACCGCCATATCGTAGGCCGTTATTGCCAAGGCCGTCTCATTCCTGATCCATGTGAATAGGAGTCCACAAACAGAATTTAATAAGATATAAAAACAGCATCAATATGACAGACAATAGCAAATGGGTGGCCTGCTGGGGTACTGCCACCTCGATTACCAATCGTCGTGAGGCCATCTATGCCAAGGACCTGACGCTGCGTTATCCCATCCGTATGTGTTTCAGCGGCACCATGCTGCGCTTCCGTTTCTCCAATCTGACAGGTACCGAACCCGTAACCCTCAATAAAGTCTTTGTGGGTCATACGCCCATCACCTTCGGAGGCGAGACCAGCGTTACCCTGATTCCAGGCAAGGAGACTGAGAGCGACGCCATCAGCTATGCTGTCCATCGTGGGGACACTATCGAGGTCAGCTTCTATATGGCAGGATTTACCCAGATGAACAGTGGTACACTCGTTACAGGCCCACTCTCCAAAGGCTCTTATGCCTATGGCGACTATGCCGATGCCGACGAGCTGCCATTGGAACTCTCACGCCACACCAATTGGTTCTATTTCCTCAACACCATCGACATACTGACGTCCTCGGAGAATCATGCCGTCGTTTGCTATGGCGACTCCATTACTGCCCAGTCTTGGCCCGACTATATGGCCCAGATGGCTTTCGGTACGAATGCTGCCATCATCCGTCGTGCTGTCAGTGGTACGCGTATTCTCCGTCAGTATGACTGCATCACCTATCAGGCTTACGGTCTGAAGGGCGCTACGCGTTTCCCCATCGAGATGAATGTGGCAGGTGCCACCGATGTCATCATCCAGCACGGTATCAACGACATCATCCACCCTGTGGGTACTGATGTCAATCCTTTTCGTCCTTGGAGCGACTTGCCTACCGTAGAGGAGATGGAGCATGGGATAGAGGATATCTATGTGAAGCCAGCCCGTGAGATGGGACTGAAAGTGTGGAGTGGAACGCTGTTGCCTATCTATGGTTGGCGTACCTACAACGAAGATCGCGAGCAGATGCGTCAGGCCTTCAACGAATGGTTGCGCACCTCACCTATCTTCGACGGATGTGTTGATTTCGATGTGGCTGTTCGCAGCGTTACCAACCCCAAGGCCTTTGCCGATGGCTTTGATAGTGGCGACCACCTTCATCCCAGCGAGCGTGCTTATGAGGCAATGGCCCAGGCTGCTATCCACAAACTAGTTCGCCGTATGCCACGCTACGACCACGAAGAGTTGTTCTGATGTCAATGATTTTTGTGTAGTCTTATTGCTTGTTGAGGGCTATCTTCATGAAGACGGGATAGTGGTCGGAGTAGCTGAGCTCGCGCTTGTAGTAGCTGACACCTTCCATACCCTTATCGTGGAAGATATAGTCAATGCGGACGGCTTTTCCGCCTCGGAACGTATGCATGAAGCCGCTGCCACACTCCGTGAAGCCGTCGACCTTGTCACCAAGCATCGTGTTATAGACATAGGAGTAGGGGACATCGTTGAAGTCACCGCAGACGATGATGGGTACCTCGCACTCACGCATATCCATCGCGAGGACATTGGCCTGTCCTGAGCGGGCTATCATGCCGAGGGTGTAGTTACCGTAGATAGCACGGATAAAGGCGTTACCTTCTACCTCCATACCCCTGGCCTCGACCTTGGCTGCTTTGTGGAGGGTAGTGTTGATACCTGTGGTCTCGAGGTGGGCATTATAGACACGAATCAACTGTCCGCTGACCTCAACCTCTGCCCACATGGCGCTGTTGTTGGTCATCTCGAAGTTGATGTTCTTGAAATTCTTAATGGGATAACGGCTGTAGATCACCATATCACTCTCACCGACAGCCATATAGGGGAAATAATCCTTGTAGGAATCGGAATTCTTCTTGTCGCCGCTCTGGTCGTTGTACTCCTGAAAGCAGACGACATCGACTTTCTGCTTCTTCATCTCTGAAAGGATGTCCTGGGCGATGAAGCCTGAGGTCTCGCGGCTGAACATAGCCACGTTGTATGAGGCAATCTTGATGCCTGGTACCTTATCGGCATTCTCATCGAGCGAACCGAACTGATAGATGGTGCCTATGTAAGGTATGCAGCATAGCAGTGTGATCAGTGGGATGAGTGCCCAGTGCCAGCGGCGCATGATGAGCCAGTAGATAAGGAATACAACATTTCCTGCGATGAGCAGGGGCAGTGCGTAGACGAGCATGGCGCGAGCCGTATTGCCTGCGGGCTGGACTTCACCACCAAAGAGTCCCGTAAACGTGAAGACCATGAGGAGCACGGTGACGATAAGGATGGTGAACGAGAAGTATTTCTGTACAGCAAGTTTACCCATAAGACGTAAATGTTTATATGATAAGGGGTTGTTGATTATTGATCAAGATATTTGCGCACCATCTCAATGAGGTTCTCAACCTTGAAGGGCTTGGCCATGAACTCATCGCAACCAGCATTCTTGGCATCGCGGATGTTCTCCTCGAAGGCATAGGCGCTCAGGGCTACAACGGGCGTATCGCACACTTCCTTGATGATGCGGGTGGCGTCGAGACCATTCATCTCAGGCATACGGATATCCATGAGAATCAGATCGGGCTTCTCCTCCTCGTTGATGGTGACTGCTTCGATACCGTTGTGGGCACGCAGCAGGCGATAACGCTTTTGGAGCACAATCTTCACCAGCTCATAGTTGCTGTCCTCGTCTTCTGCCACAAGGATCGTCTTTTTGTTGGCAGTATCAGGACGCCCGCTGACACGGATGGTACGCACATTGGTGGTTGTGGTGGTGTGATTCTGGTCGCGACCGCCGATGGAACCTTCGAAGGGGAATACGAACGTGAAGGTGGAACCCTCACCGACTTTCGACTCCACGGAGATCTTGCCACCAAGCTTCTCAACAATGATCTTACAGAGAGGCAGTCCCAGACCGTAGCCGTTCTTGGAGGTCTCGGCATCGCGCGACACATAGGTCTCGAAGATATGCTCGAGATCTTCCGGAGCGATACCTGAACCCGTGTCCTTCACGAAGAACTCAATCTGCTGGCCCTCGTCAATCAGACGGTAACCATAATTGATGCTGCCGCTGGGGGTATGCTTGAGTGAATTACTGATCAGATTGGAGAACACCTGTGTCAGACGGTTACCGTCGGTATTGAATGCGACGGCCATCGTGGGCTTCTTCCAGATGAGCTTCAGCGTATCCGGACAACGGAACTTGAAAATGTTCTTGATGCTGTCACAGAGCTCGTTGAGGTCGGTCTTGGTTTTCTTCATCACGATTTCGCCTGACTCTACGCGCGAGAGGTCGAGAATCTCGTTGACAAGACTCATCAGACGGTTGTTGTTGCTCTCGATGATCTCGAAGAATTTCATACGGTCTTCCTGAGAGTCCGTCTCCACGATGACACGTGAGAATCCCTCGATGGCGTTGAGTGGTGTACGTATTTCATGGCTCATATTGGCAAGGAAGAGAGACTTCATCTTGCTGGCTTTCTCAGCATTCTTAGCCTTCTCTTCGTATTCCTTCAGCTTTTTGTTGGCAATGGCCAACTGCTCTTGTGCGAGCAATAGGCGTCGATTAACGTCTGTATATTTCTGAAGCAATAATTCTTTTTCGTCTTTGTCCATTATTCGTCAAAAATACATAATCTGATGCAAAGGTACGAATAAAAAACTGAACGAAAGAATATTTTAATGTTTTTTTAACTTCTTCTTGCTTTTTCCCATGCACCACTCTTGCCGTGAGTTCGCAAATAGGACATTCCTCTGAACACATTGATATTCATGAAGACAAAATAGTAGGCTGTGTAGAGCAGCTTGTTCTTGTGCCCTTTTCGGTCGAGCCACCAGCCAGCGAGAGCCATCAGATAGAAAAGCAGTTGGAGAACAAGCATGACGGTGTAGAATGTGCCTGCATGAAGTGCCACCAACAAGATGTTGATTATCAGAAGGATAACCAGTGCGACTGGAGTGATACTCCAACGGAGTACACGATGACTGATATACTGGAAGGCGACCAGTGGTTGGTGCAGGGGATTGAGCATGCTACGCAGCCACCAGATGCTCTGCAGGCCTCCTGCTGCGATACGGCGCTTACGCTTCGACTCCTCGAAGATATTGGCCGAACCATATTCGAGGGCATAGGCATCAGGAGTGTAGGCGATGCGACGGCCAGCCTGTACGATATACATGGACATCATGAAATCGTCGAGCAGCGCCTCATCGGGTACCTCGCGCACAAGGGTGGGGTCGACGGCATAGAGCTCACCTGCTGCACCCATCGCTGAATAAAGCTCGCTGTCCCATTTTTTCAACGTACTTTCATAACGCCAGTAGAGTCCTTCTCCCTCCGCGGCCATCTCACCTTCCTTGCGGGCAGCCACACGTTTCTCGCCTGAGACACAGCCCACCGTCGGGTCCATAAACAGACGTGCTATCTCGCGCAGGGCATCAGGATTAATCATGGTGTTGGCATCGGTAAAAGCCACGTAGCGGGTCTTCAGTTCGCGCAGTCCATGCTTCAGTGCTGCGGTCTTGCCTCTGCGCTCTGGTGAGAAGACGATGTCAACCTTTGGATAAGCCTTCAGGAGTTCGTTCGTGCGGTCGTTGCTGCCATCGGTGACCCACATGATGCGGAACTTATCACGCGGATAGTTGAGGGCGAGGGTGTTCGCCATTTTCTCTGCGACCACCTCTTCCTCGTTGTAGGCGCAGATCATGAGTGTCATCGTGGGCAGTTCTTCATCCGACGGGAGAACGGTCTTCAGAGGTTTCCCCTTGAAGAACCGTTTCAGCCGGATGATAAGATATAGTAGTATTCCGTAACCCAGATAGGTGTAGAACACGATGAGCAACATGGCCCAGAACAGGATTTTCAGTGTCAGCATCTCGCTTTTATTTCTTGATACTCACTTTTCAATTATCATTCTCTTCCTTCATGTCGATGAACTGCCTGTCAGTATCGTAGAACTCGTATTGCAGGAAGGCTAATTTCTGTGAGGGGATGATACGCACACCGAGACCGTACTTCATCTGCCACTGGCGCTTCAGACTGAAGACGCCCTTGTTGATGTAGGCAGCGACATAGGGGTGTACGTGCAGATAGAACTTGCGGATTCCGATTTTGTTGACGAGGGTGTCAATCTTACTCTCAAGGGTATCTGTAAAGAGGATACTCGACTTGATGGTTCCTTTTCCGAAACAGGTGGGGCAGGTCTCGTCGACGTTGACGCTCATGGCAGGACGTACACGCTGACGGGTGATCTGCATGAGTCCGAATTTCGACAGCGGCAGGATGTTGTGCTTGGCACGATCCTTCTGCATGTTCTTGCACATGCGCTCATAGAGCATCTGGCGGTCTTCGGGCAGCTTCATGTCGATAAAATCGACGATGATGATACCTCCCATATCGCGCAGTCTCAACTGGCGTGCCAACTCATCGGCAGCTCCGAGGTTCGTCTCCAAGGCATTGGCTTCCTGACCGTTTTCCTTCTTGATTCGCGTACCGCTGTTCACGTCTACCACATGCATGGCTTCTGTCGTCTCGATAATGAGATAGGCGCCGTGCCTGTAGTTGACGGTCTTGCCAAAGCCCGATTTCAGTTGTTTGGTCACATCGTAGTTGTCGAAAATAGGCAACGTGCCGTTATAAAGTTTCACGATGTCCTTCTTCTCTGGTGCAATCAGCCCCAGGTAGTTCTTGATTTCCTCGTAGATGCCGCTGTCATTGACGTGAATGCCGTCGTAGGTAGGATTGAACAGGTCTCGGAGCAATGCGACTGTACGGCTTTCCTCCTCAAAGCATATCTGTGGTCGCTCTGTCGTCTTCTGTACCTTCGTGATGGTTTCCTCCCAGCGTTTCAATAGAATCTTCATCTCGGCATCAAGCTCTGCTGCGCGCTTGCCTTCGGCCACCGTACGCACAATGACACCGAAGTTCTTGGGCTTGATGCTCTGGATGAGCTGTTTGAGTCGGCTGCGCTCTTCGCCACGCTTGATTTTCGTGGAGACGGAAACACTGTCGTCGAAGGGTATCAGCACCAAGTATCTGCCTGCGAAGCTGAGTTCGCACGTCAGACGTGGTCCTTTCGTGTTGATAGGCTCCTTGATGATCTGTACGAGAATTTCCTGTCCCACCTTGAGGGTGTTGGCGATGCTGCCGTCTTTCTTGAGCTCGGGCTGGATGTGAGCTTTCTGAATGGGGTAGAGTTTCTTGCGGTCGCTGGCTACCTGTTTCAGGTATTTGTCGTAAGAGTTGAATTGAGAACCCAGGTCGAGATAATGCAGAAAGGCCACTCGTTCGGCTCCGACGTCAACGAAACAAGCATTGAGGCCGGGCATCAGTTTTTTCACTTTTGCCACATAGATGTTGCCGACCGAGAACGATGCCGTGCGCTGCTCTTTCTGGTATTCCACCAGTTGCTTGTCTTCGAGCAGGGCTATGGAGATGTCCTTCGGCTGCACATCAATGATAACTTCACTTGTCATTGTCTTTTTGCTTTCTTGACGGGTTGGTTGTTAAAACTCGAAAGGGTGTGCTACTATCCCCGAGGGATTAGTCGGCACACTCCTTTCATTTCTTGTTCGCAGTCACAGAGGAGCTGTCTTACTTGCTCTTATGACGATTCTTGCGCAGTCTCTTCTTGCGCTTGTGAGTAGCCATCTTGTGGCCCTTCTTCTTCTTTCCGTTTGGCATAATTCTAGAATTTTATTAAAATGTGATTACTTCATTTTCTCGATAAAGCTCTTTGCAGGCTTGAATGAGGGGAAGTCGTGAGCGTCGATGACCAGTGTCACGTTCTTGGAGATATTGCGGGCGGTCTTCTTGGCGCGATGCTTTACAACGAATGTGCCGAAGCCACGCAGATATACATTCTCCTTATTCTCAGCAAGACTCACGCGGATCTCCTCCATGAATGCCTCTACTGTCATTGCTACGTCCTTCTTGGCAACGCCTGTCTGTTCAGCAATTTTTGTGATGATTTCTGCTTTTGTCATTTCTCTTTTTTCTTATATATTAATAATGTGTAAATCCTAAAATCTTCGATTTCGGGTTGCAAAGTTACTAATTTTCAGCAGATTACCGAAATAATTCCCGATTTTTTTTCAAAAAAAGATGATTTTGGCCTCTCTTTAGGTAGTTTTTTGTATCTTTGCAGCATAAAAACGTTAAATTAATCGCATTATGGCAACAGTCGACGACAAGAAAGTGATCTTCTCGATGGTCGGAGTGAGCAAGACCATCCAACAGAACCAGAAGCAGGTGCTCAAGAACATCTACCTCAGTTTCTTTTATGGCGCCAAGATCGGCATCATCGGTCTGAACGGTGCAGGTAAGTCAACATTGATGAAAATCATCGCAGGCTTAGACCAGCAGTATCAGGGCAATGTGGTTTGGAGTCCTGGCTACACGGTGGGCTACCTGCCCCAGGATCCTCCACTCAACGAAGAGAAGACCGTGAAGGAGAATGTGATGGAGGGTGTGCAGCATGTCTATGACGCGCTGGCCGAATACGATGAGATCAACGTGAAGTTCGGACTCCCTGAGTATTATGAGGATGCTGACAAGATGGACAAGCTGATGGCGCGACAGGCAGAGTTGCAGGACATCATCGACTCGACGGATGCCTGGAACATGGACTCGAAGCTCGATCGTGCGATGGCGGCGCTGAACTGTCCCCCAGGCGACTGGAGCGTGAAGACCCTCTCAGGTGGTGAGCGCCGTCGTGTGGCCCTGTGCCGCCTGCTGTTGCAGAAACCCGATGTGCTGTTGCTCGACGAGCCTACCAACCACCTCGATGCCGAGTCGATCGACTGGCTCGAGCAGCATCTGCAGCAATATGAGGGAACGGTGATTGCCGTTACCCACGACCGCTACTTCCTCGACGATGTCGCTGAGTGGATCCTTGAGCTCGATCGTGGTGAAGGAATCCCCTGGAAGGGCAACTATTCTTCATGGCTCGAGCAGAAGTCCCAGCGCCTCGCCCTTGAGGAGAAGACCGCCTCGAAGCGTCGCAAGACCCTCGAGCGCGAGTTGGAGTGGGTGCGTATGGCACCCAAGGCCCGTCATGCGAAGGGTAAGGCCCGTCTGAACTCCTACGACAAGATGCTCAACGAGGAGCAGAAGCAGAAGGAGGAGAAGCTCGAGATCTTCATCCCCAACGGCCCACGTCTGGGCAATAAGGTGATTGTGGCTGAACACGTGGCGAAATCCTATCCCGAGAAGGAACTCTTCAAGGACCTGAACTTCATCCTGCCGCCGAATGGTATCGTGGGTGTCATTGGTCCCAACGGTGCAGGAAAGACCACACTCTTCCGACTGATTATGGGTCTGGAGAATGCCGATGCTGGCACCTTCGATGTGGGTGAGACGGTGAAGCTCTCCTACGTTGATCAGCAGCATAAGGACATCGATCCCGAGAAGACCGTCTATCAGGTCGTATCCCAGGGTAATGAGACCATCCGCATGGGCGGCAAGGATGTCAACGTGCGGGCCTACCTCTCGCGCTTCAATTTCAGCGGAGCCGATCAGGAGAAGAAGTGTGGCGTACTCTCAGGTGGTGAGCGCAACCGTCTCCACCTGGCCATCGCCCTGAAACAGGAGGGTAATGTGTTGCTTCTCGACGAGCCTACTAACGATATCGATGTCAATACGTTACGCGCCTTGGAGGAAGGTCTTGAGGCCTTTGCCGGTTGTGCAGTGATCATCAGTCACGACCGTTGGTTCCTCGATCGTATCTGTACCCATATCCTCGGTTTCGAGGGAGAGGGCAACGTGTTCTACTTCGAAGGCAACTATTCGGAATACGAGGCCAACAAGGCCCAGCGACTGGGATTAGACGAGCCCAAGCGAGCCCGCTATCGTAAACTGATGGAGGAGTAGGGCGATGAACAGACTGACGGTGCTCATGATGGGGTGTCTGCTCCTGACTTCCTGTTTCAGTGGGAAGCACGAGCCGACGGAGGCAGAATTATCGGCTTTTGGCACTTACGTCAATAGTCTCGACTCCACCCTTGAGGGGAAATGGTTCACACGGATGGGCGTCTCTGAGGATGCCGACTCCGTGCTCTCGTATCTGCGTCGCGAACTGCCCCGTAACGGACTCGACTCTACTGCCTTCTTCATTCCCCAGATTGCTGAGGATCTCGAAGTGATCCACCGGCTCGCCTTCGATTCTTTGGGGCAGAACATCAACGAGGTGCTGACCCGACTCGACCACAATCTGTCGAAAGCCTACGTAGAATATACCACAGGCCAGCGCTACGGTTTCATGCGCCCTGATAAGGTGCTCAATCGTCTGCAGATGAAGCCTGATGGCAGCGGCTATGTGCAGCTCTTCGATCACGAGGTGAAGAAGCCCGACTATACCGAGTCAGAGCGCCAGATGGCCTCAGACCGCCGTATGGGATACCTGCTTGAGTCTCAGCCTGCTGACGAGGTCTATCGCGCACTGCAGAACCGGCTGGAACA
>JAEETB010000276.1 GCA_016286575.1 Prevotella sp. | reverse complement strand
ATATGCTGGCAGGTCTCGATACCAAACAGATGAAGAAGGTGGTCAGCATTGTCGACCGTCGCGAGGCCATCCGCACAGCTTGCATGATGGCAGAAAAGGGCGATGTCATTCTCATAGCCGGCAAAGGGCACGAGGACTATCAGGAGATTCAGGGTGTAAAGCACCACTTTGACGACAAGGAAGTTGTCAAGGAAATATTCGGGATTTAATCAGTAAGAAACAAGGCCATGCTATATTATCTCTTCAGATTCCTAGACCAATATGATATCCCAGGATCACATATGTGGTCCTACATATCCTTCCGTGCTCTGTTGACACTGATTCTGGCACTATTGCTCTCTGCCTGGTTTGGCGAACGCTTCATCAAGTGGATGAAAAAGAAAAAGATCTTTGAAACAGAACGCGACCCGAAGATCGATCCGTTTGGAGTCGAAAAGAAAGGTGTGCCCACAATGGGCGGACTTATCATCATCGTGAGTATTCTCATTCCAGTTCTACTCTTGGGACGAATCCGCAACACCTATCTGATCCTGATGATCGTCACCACCATCTGGTTAGGATTCCTTGGATTCTTGGATGACTATATTAAGATCTTCAGGCGTAATAAAGATGGCCTGAAGGGAAAGTACAAAATCGTTGGACAGGTGAGTATCGGTTTCATTGTTGGTCTGACGCTCTGGCTCAGTCCCGATGTTGTCGTACGCGAAAATATTAACATCAAGCAGAACCAGGAGATTGTGGTCAAACATAAAGCAGAAGCTGTCAAATCACTACAAACAACCATCCCCTTCATCAAGAATCACAATCTGAACTACTCGAGTGTGATGTCATTCTGCGGAAAGTACAAGGTTGCTGCAGGATGGATGCTCTTTGTATTCATCACAATTTTCGTTGTAACAGGTATCTCGAACGGTGCGAACCTTAATGACGGCATGGATGGTATGTGTGCTGGCAATTCCGCCATCATTGGTGTGGCACTAGGTATTTTGGCTTATGTATCCTCGCACATTGGCTATGCATCCTATTTCGACATTATGTACATCCCTCATTCAGAGGAATTAGTAGTTTTCCTCTGTGCATTTGTCGGAGCCATGATTGGTTTCCTATGGTATAATGCCTTCCCCGCTCAAGTATTTATGGGCGACACAGGTTCTCTGACCATTGGAGGTATCATCGGCGTATGCGCTGTCATCATCCACAAGGAACTATTACTTCCCATCCTCTGTGGTATCTTCTTCATCGAAAGTCTTAGTGTCATCATCCAGACGATGTGGTTCAAGATTCAGAAACGTAAGGGTAAGCGTGTACGCGTATTCAGGGCTGCCCCAATCCACGATACATTCCGTAAGCTCGATTCACAACTCGACGCTACAAGCACATATATACTAAAGGGATGGCCCCACCGTCCCTTCCACGAATCCAAAATAACCATCCGATTCTGGATTACCACCATTATTTTAGCTGCTCTGACACTGATTACATTAAAAATGAGATAGAAATGAAAAGAATCGTTATATTAGGTGCAGGAGAAAGCGGAGCTGGAGCCGCTGTCCTTGCCAAGAAAGAAAGTTTCGACGTGTTTGTTTCCGACATGTCCAAGATTGGCGACAAATACAAGAAACTGCTCGATGACCACCAGATAGAATGGGAGGAAGGTCATCATACAGAGGAGAAAATTCTCAATGCTGACGAGATCATCAAGAGCCCAGGCATCCCCGATACTGCTCCTATCATTCAGAAAATCATTGCAAAAGGTATCCACATCATCAGCGAAATTGAGTTTGCTGGTCGTTATACCAATTCCAAGATGATCTGTATCACAGGTTCTAATGGAAAGACCACAACAACCTCTCTGATATACCACATTTTCAAGGAG
Source organism: Prevotella sp. (assembly GCA_016286575.1). GTDB lineage: Bacteria > Bacteroidota > Bacteroidia > Bacteroidales > Bacteroidaceae > Prevotella. The sequence goes on along the minus strand of JAEETB010000276.1, from coordinate 2,231 downwards.
GCTGGATACGATGCTGGTTTGGCTGGTAATATCGGAAATTCCCTGGCACTCCAGGTGGCAGAGGATCCACACGAGTATTACATCATTGAGTTGAGTTCCTTCCAACTTGACAATATGTACGATTTCCGTGCTAATATCGCCATCTTGTTGAACATTACTCCTGACCATCTGGACCGTTATGGTTTTGAGATGCAGAACTATGTAGACGCCAAAATGCGCATCATCCAGAACCAGACTCCTAAAGATGCCTTTATCTATTGGGCTGATGATCCCATCATCAAGCGTGAACTGGAGAAATACGACATCAAGGCTATCCAATACCCATTCTCAGAACTGAAGGAGAATGGCGTCATCGGCTACATCGAGAAAGGACAATATAAGATTGAGGAACCAGAGCCATTTAATATGGAACAAGAAAGCCTTAGTCTGACAGGCAAACATAATATTTACAACTCTCTGGCCGCAGGTATCGCCGCCAATGTCGCAGGCATCAAGAAAGAAGAGATCCGCAAGAGCCTCAGCGACTTCCCAGGTGTAGAACACCGTCTCGAGAAAGTATGCATGGTCCGTGGTGTCCAGTATATCAACGACTCTAAGGCCACGAATGTCGATGCATGCTGGTATGCCCTTGAATCTATGAAGACTAAGGTCATTCTGATCATAGGCGGTAAGGACAAAGGCAACGACTACGACCCCATCAAGCCACTCGTCAAGGAAAAGTGCTCTGGACTGGTCTATTTAGGTGCTGACAACCAGAAGTTGCACGACAATTTCGACCAGATGGGAATCCCCGTCCGCGATACGCACTCTATGAAAGAGTGTATGGAAGCATGCTACGAGATGGCTCAGCCTGGCGAGACCGTTCTGCTCAGTCCCTGCTGCGCTTCCTTTGACCTCTTCAAGAATATGGAGGATCGTGGTGAGCAGTTCAAAGAATTAGCAAGAAACCTCTGATATGAATAAAAAGATAGGCAACATCTTCAAAGGTGACAAGGTCATTTGGATGGTATTCTTCTTCCTCTGTATGATCAGTATCGTCGAAGTCTTTTCGGCTTCGAGTAACCTGACCTATAAGAGTCAGAACTATATCGGACCTATTGCCTTCCACACCGTCACCATCGTGATTGGTGCCCTGGTGGCTGTGGTAACGCTCAATATCCCTTGTCGATATTTTAAGCTGATGACGCCTTTCTTGCTGATTATTTCAGGTATCACACTCCTATGGGTTCTCGTTGGTGGAGAGTCCATCAATGGTGCCAACCGTGTCATCTCACTTCCTGGAGGCATTACCTTCCAACCTTCAGAGATTGCAAAAGGAACGATGGTACTAATCACTGCACAGATTCTCAGCGCCATGCAACGTGAGGACGGAGCCGATAAGAAAGCCTTCAAATATATCCTCTGGATTGTAATTCCTACTGCAGCCCTGATTGGTATTGAGAACCTGTCGACAGCTGCCCTGCTTCTTGCCGTCATCTTCCTGATGATGTTTATCGGACGTGTTCCGATGTCACAGATGGTTAAACTAGTAGGTGCAGCAGGTTTAGTTATCGTGCTGTTCCTGACCTTGGTCCTGACCTTGGGCAGCATCGGTGCAGATGACGAGAAGAGTACCCAGACCGTAGAGGCTGTCACAGCCAACTCTACGGATACAAAGGTCATCAAGGGCGGAGGCGTTTTCCACCGTTTTGTCACCTGGCGAAACCGTATTGTCAAGCATCTCGACAAAAAGGACGTATCACCTCTGGAGTATGACCTCGACAAAGATGCCCAGGTAGCACATGCCAATATAGCCATCGTTTCTAGCAACATTATCGGCAAGGGACCTGGACAGTCTGTGGAGCGCGACTTCCTGTCGCAAGCCTTCTCTGACTTTATCTTTGCCATTGTTATTGAGGAACTAGGCATCATTGGCGCTGCTTTCGTGGTATTCCTCTACATTGTGCTGCTTTACAGAACGGCACGTATTGCCAGCCGATGTGAGAATAACTTCCCTGCTTTCTTTGCTATGGGACTGGCATTGTTACTGGTCGTTCAGGCTTCATTCAACATGCTGGTTGCTGTAGGCATCGCTCCTGTCACAGGTCAGCCCCTACCGCTTATCAGTAAAGGTGGTACTTCCACCATTATCAACTGTGCTTATATCGGAGCGATATTAAGTGTTAGCCGTTCTGCGAAAAAAAGAGCAGGAAATTTAGCCGTAAAAGAAATATAATTTGTAATTTTGCACG
>JAEETB010000275.1 GCA_016286575.1 Prevotella sp. | reverse complement strand
ACCTGAACAAGGGCTACGAGCCTAAACGTGCGGCCATCGACTCTGCCAAGCAGTATTTCATGCCGATGATGCTCGCCACCATCTGTATCTGTGCCATCTTCTACCCCTTCCTCATCACGATGAAGGGCATGTTCCATGACTGTCTCGAGGACTTCCCCGTCACCATCACCATCAACCTCATGGTATCACTGGCACTGGCTGTAGGCATCATTCCTTTCCTTGAGACACGCATCATCAAGCCAGGAACGGTCAAGACCGATGGCAATGCCATCACGAAATGGGTGCAGCGCACTTACGACCGTGTGCTCGAGTTCACCTTCCGCCGCCCGTGGGTAACGGTCTTCGGTGGCGTGGCCCTGATCCTGTTGTCCTGCCTGATTATCCCCACTCTGAAGGTACGACTCTTCCCATACGCCGACCGCGATCAGTTTGCCGTCGAGATCTTCCTCCCAGAGGGTAAGGGATTGGCCGATTCTGAGGCCATCTGCGACTCTGTGCGCCATACGCTTGAGAAGGATGAACTCATCACGAGCATCACCTCGTTCATCGGCTGTTCGTCACCCCGTTTCATGGACGCCTATGCGCCTCAGATTGCGGGTAGCAACTATGCCCAGATGATTGTGAATACGAAGGACGAAAAGGCCACCCTCGACCTGCTGGCTAAATACCAGCCCATGCTGAGTGAGGCTTTCCCACAGGCATACGTCAAGTTCAAGCGACTCGACTACCTCGAAGTGTCTGAGCTCGAATACCGTTTCTATGGCGAGAACCTCGACTCCCTCCATGTGGTAGCCGAGCGCCTGATGGAGCGTATGCGCCAGATGCCCGAACTCGAGTGGGTACATACCGACTTCTTCCAACCCTTCCCACTCATCAGTGTCAAGCTCGACCCAGTCACCTCGGCACAGATGGGCTTCACCCGCACCACGGCAGCCCTCGCGCTGAGTGCCTCTGCCAGCGACCTCCGTGTAGGTCAGGTCTGGGAGGGCGACTATGATCTGCCCGTCGTTGTGCGCGACGATACCGATATGCGCTATTCCGACATCGAGGATATGGGCATCAGCTCTCCACTGACGATGCTCTCCGCTGGTGTCAGCAAGACCAATACCACCGTGCCCCTGCGTCAGATAGCGAAGGTACAGCCCAAATGGAGCGAGAGCCGCATCATGCATCGCGGTGGTGAGCGTTGCATCACAGTGACAGGCCATTTTGCCCAGGGCGTGTTCACCTCGCCCGTGGAGTATCGCCTTGCCGACATCATGCAGAAGGAGTTGAAGATCCCTCAGGGCGTACGCTGTGAGGTGGGAGGCGAGATTGAATACGGCGACGAAGCCATGCCCCAGATTATCGGCGGCATCACGATTGCGATGGTCATCGTGTTCTTCTTCCTGCTCTTCAACTTCAAGAAATACGGCATCACCCTCGTCTGCATGGTGGCTCTTGCCTTGATGATCCCTGGTTCGCTGATAGGTCTCGGACTGATGAACCGTGCTTTGGGACTGACCTCCATCTTCGGACTCATCACCCTTATGGGAATGATCATGCGTAACGAGATCCTCATCTTCGAGCATGCCAACGACCTTATTAAGAAATATGTAGCTGAGCATGGCGACTGGACGGTCAGCCGCGAGGGCTACAACGAAGCCGTCAAACAGGCAGCCTACGATGCTGGTAAGCGCCGCATGGTGCCCATCTTCCTGACGACGGCCACAACCGCCGTAGGTGTGGTGCCGATGATTATCGCCCAGAGTTCCTTCTGGATGCCTGTGGGTGTCACCATCTTCGCAGGTGGCATCGGCTCCCTTATCCTCGTCGTTACCATGCTCCCCGTTATCTATTGGAAGGTTTCGACTAAGTGAGAGAAATAAGAGCTAAAGGTTAATATATATATATAAGGTAAGAATATGAGAACGAGAATGATAAACAAGGATTTTGGTAAGGCCATTGGTATTTTACTGTTTTACCTTTTCACCTTTTTACCTTTATCCGCCCAGACATACACCCTGGAGCAACTGAAAGATTCAGCTCTCCATAACAACTTCGCCATCCGTAAGGCCCGTTACGACATCAACGCCGCCCAGCAGCAGCGTAGCGAGGCCTTTACCAAGTATTTCCCCAATGTCAGTGCCACGGGCCTCTGGTTCAATGCCGACAAGGGCATGGCCGAGACCACCATCAACCCCTCTGAACTCATACCACAGTCGTTGGGACAGGTGCTCGCCCAGAAACTGCCCCAGCAGGTGCTTGCCGACTTGGCGAACCCCATTAACGTCTCGATGATGAAGAATGGTACCATTGGCGGTGTCACGGCTGTGCAACCCGTCTTCGCTGGCGGCCAGATTATCAATGGCAATCGTCTGGCAAAGGTGGGCGAGAACGTCAGCCGCCTGCAGCTCCAACTCTCAGAGAACGAGGTCGAGAAGACCACCGAACAGTACTTCTGGCAGCTTGTCTCCCTTCAGGAGAAAATGAAGACCGTCGAGGCCGTTGAGGCACTCCTGGCTGATATCGCCAAGGACGTCGATGTGGCCCTGAAGGCTGGTGTGGCTTTACGCAACGATCTCCTGCAGGTACAACTGCGTCAGAACGATATCGCCAGTCAGAAGCTTACCCTGCGCAATGCCACCTCTGTCGTCAAGCTTCTCCTCACCCAGTACTGCGGCCTCCATGCAGGCGATACGTGGAATGTGGCATACACCTCTGTCGATCCTACATCGGCAGAAGACTGTCCACTATCCTCTTTTAACTCTTCACTCCCAAACCTTCCCGAGTATCAGCTCCTTACCCAACAGGTGCGCGCCACCGACCTGCAGCATAAGATGGAGGTGGGCAAGAATCTTCCCAGCGTTGGCGTGGGTGCAGGCTACAACTATCATAACCTGCTCGACAACGACCACACCTTCGGCATGATCTTCGCCACCGTCAGCGTGCCCATCAGCGACTGGTGGGGAGGCTCTCATGCCATCAAGCGCAAGAAGATCGAGCACGAGAAGGCACAGGCACAACTCGCCGATAACTCCGAACTGCTGATGATCCGCATGCAGAAAGCCTATAACGACGTCGAAGAAGCCCGTCAGCAACTCAATATCGCCCAGCGCAGCATCGAACAGGCAGAAGAGAATCTCCGACTGAACCGTAACTTCTACCAGGCAGGCACCTCGAAGATGTCCGATCTGCTCGAAGCCCAACTCCTTTACCAACAGGCCCGCGACAAACAGACCGATGCTGTAGCTAACTACCACAACAAACTCCTCGAATACCGTCAAGCCACAGGACAATAAACAAAAAACAAGGTCGTTTTACCTCCTATTGCGACAGATTTGGAGCCCTTGCGCCAAGTTTGTCGCAATATCTTTTTCATGTCGCTACAACTCGAAACAAAATCTTGAAAAAAACTTGGAATGAGCCAAAAATCGTCATACCTTTGCATCGTCGAAAGGAACGAAATACTTCCTCAGACACAAAAAGAGAATTTAAAAATTATAATAGTATTAACAATTTAAAATTTAAGAAAGGAAAAGAATTATGGCAAAGACTCCAGTTGTAATGAAAGTGGCTGACTACAAGGACCGTGAAGTTCAGATGGTAACTTACGAGTTTGATCAGGAAATTGATCGTGAGGGACAGATGACAGGTATTCCCCGTGGTGGTAAGATCCGTGTTCGCGTAAAGGCTTTGAACGACGGTACCCCTGAGCTGATGGCTTGGATGTGCGACCGCTTCCTGAAGAAGGATGGCTCGATTGAGTTCCTCGAGACCAAGACCTTGAAGGTCATGAAGGAGATCAAGTTCACTGGCGCTTACTGCGTAGACTTCGAGGAGAAGTGGGAAGACAAGCTCGGTCACTATGAGGAGATCCTCATCTCTTGTCAGAACATCGAGGTTGGCTCAGTGAAGTTCGAGAACGAGTGGGCTTAAGGTTTTAGATAAAAAGAACATAAGAACATAAGTTTTTCAGACAAAAGAACAAAAGGACATATTATTAACTAAAGTTTCGCAAGTGATAGTGCACCTGCATAATTTAACATAAAATAGGAATAAAAAAGGCTTCGAAGTTTGCTCAACTCACTGAAAATGAGTAACTTTACAATCGCCAAACAGTAAAGTTCAAA
>JAEETB010000274.1 GCA_016286575.1 Prevotella sp. | reverse complement strand
TGATATGGTGAAGGCCATGGAGGAGAGCTATGAAGAGGGCGTTACTGACGAGTTCATCAAGCCAATCCACAACGCCAGCGTGAATGGTACGATCGGGGAGGGTGATGTTGTGATCTTCATCAACTTCCGTAACGACCGTGCTAAGGAGATGACGATTGCTCTGACACAGGAGGATATGCCTGAGCAGGGTATGCATACCATACCTGGACTGCAGTACTACTGTATGACCCCGTATGATGCCAACTTCAAGGGTGTTCACATCCTCTTCCCCAAGGAGAACGTAGAGGATACACTGGGTGAGTATCTCTCAAAGCAGGGTAAGAAGCAGCTGCACACCGCTGAGACAGAGAAATATGCTCACGTGACCTTCTTCTTCAATGGTGGTCGTGAGGCTCCTTATGAGGGTGAGGATCGTATCCTGGTTCCTTCTCCGAAGGTGGCTACCTACGACCTGAAGCCTGAGATGAGTGCCTACGAGGTAAAGGATAAGCTCGTGGCTGCTATCAACGAGGCTAAGTACGACTTCATCGTGGTGAACTTCGCCAACGGTGATATGGTAGGACACACAGGTGTCTATAACGCTATTGCTAAGGCTGTCTGGGCTGTTGACAACTGCGTTCGTGAGGTCATCGAGGCTGCTAAGGCTAACGATTACGAGGCTATCATCATTGCCGATCACGGTAATGCCGATAACGCCATCAACCCCGATGGTACGCCTAATACCGCTCACTCACTGAACCCCGTTCCTTTCATCTATGTAACGAATAACAATAGCGCTACAGTAAAGGACGGTCGTCTGGCTGACGTGGCTCCCTCTATCCTCCACATCATGGGACTGAAGCAGCCTTCAGACATGACTGGTGAGAATTTGATCGTTGACTAATTTTTAGGCACGGATTACACGGATTTCACGGATTTTGTTAAACAATAAATTAATCCGTGTTAATCTGTGTAATCCGTGCCGAATTATAAAAGAATTATGGCAGTACAGATAGAGGATTCTTGGAAAGGACATCTTAGTGGCGAGTTTGAGAAACCTTACTTTGCGCAGCTTACTGACGCTGTGCGAAGGGAGTATCAAACCACAACCTGCTATCCTCCAGGCAAACTGATATTCAATGCCTTCAACCTCTGTCCGTTTGACAAGGTAAAGGTGGTGATTATCGGACAGGATCCCTATCACGAGCCTGGACAAGCCCATGGGCTGAGTTTCTCTGTGCAGGACGGCATTCAGTTTCCTCCCTCGCTGCAGAATATTTTTAAGGAGATTCAGGCCGATTTGGGTACACCAATCCCCGCTTCTGGCAATCTGACCCGTTGGGCAGAACAGGGCGTACTGCTTCTGAACGCCTCACTTACTGTTCGTGCTCATCAGGCAAATAGTCACTCTACACTCGGTTGGCAGAAGTTCACGGATGCCGCCATCCAGGCTCTGGCCACTCATCGCGAACATATTGTATATATGCTTTGGGGTGGTTATGCCCGTTCAAAGGCCTATATGATCGATAAGCAGAAGAATCTTGTGCTCGAGTCCGTCCATCCCTCTCCCCTGAGTGCTAATCGTGGCGGTTGGTTCGGCCAGCACCAGTTCTCACGCTGTAATGCCTACCTGCAAGAAAATGGCATGAGTCCAATCCTTTGGTAAAAGGTTTTAGCTGTGTAAATCCGTGTAATCCGTGCCAAATATATTACCCCCAATTATCCAAGTCGGCGATGTACTGCTCTCGTCAGAGATCCTGACGGAGAAGTTCTGTTGTGACCTCAGTGTTTGCAAGGGTGAATGTTGTGTGGAGGGCGATGCTGGCGCCCCAGTAACGATGGAGGAAATCGCTGAGATCGAAGAGTGCTTGGATGCGGTTTGGGGCGATCTCTCTGCCTCTGCTCAGGCTGTGATTGATAAGCAGGGTGTGGCATACACGGATACGGAAGGCGATTTGGTGACGAGTATTGTCAGGGGTAAGGATTGTGTGTTTACCTATTATGATCGTCTACAAAACATAGAAAACTGTTGTCTCTGTGCTTTGGAAAAGGCTTACAGAGCGGGTAAGACCCGATTCTGCAAGCCAGTAAGTTGTGCGCTTTATCCCATCCGTGAGAAACGCCTTGGCGAAGGGCTTGTAGGTCTGAACTACAATCGTTGGGCAGTCTGCAAGATGGCTGTAGCCAAAGGAATTCAAGAGAACTTGCGACTTTATCAGTTCTTGCGCGATCCGCTGATTCGCCGTTTTGGCGAAGACTGGTATCAGGAACTGTTGGATACCGTCGATGAACTGAAACGCCAGGGTTACCTATGATTCCCTATACTCCGAAGGCGACAGCCCCAAATGGTCTTTGAAGAATTTTCCAAAGAAGCTCTGATTGGGGAAGTTCAGTTCTTCTGCAATCTCCTTGATACTCTTCGTCGTATTCTTCAACATCACACGAACCTCCATCAGGATGTAGTTGTCTATCCACTCGTTGGGCGTTTTGCGGCTGACGTTCTTGACGGTCTCTGAGAGATATTTCGGCGTGATCTTGAGTTGCTGGGCATACCAGCCTACGCGACGTTCCACCCTGCAGTTGGCTTCTACCATTCTGATGAAATCCGTGAAGATCGCCTCTGCCCTTGTACGGGGCTTATCGTGTTGTTGTACACGATAGATGATGTTGCTCAGGTCGTAGAACATCGCCAGCAGCAGTGTCCTGATGAGGTTCTTGCGGAAGTGATTGCCCTTGTCGCCGATTTTTTTCTGGATAACCTGGAAATAGGCCTTGAAGGTCTCCATCTCCTTGGGCTCCAGTCTCATCACAGGATGACTGCGGGCGAAGAGGAACAACGAGCTGACATCCTTGATGTTCTGGATGATCTCATGGAAGAAGTTCACGCTGACCATCATGCAAAGGCCTTTCATGTCAGGCGAGTGACGATAGCTGTCTACGATATGCTTTTCGCTGACGACAAGGATGTCACCAGGTGCGATGTTCATCTTCTGACCGTCGAGCTGATACACAATCTCTCCTTCCGTACAGAGCCCGATAATGATGAAGTTCATCTTCCTGGGCTCTGTGGGCATTGGTGCCTCATTGATGCGTTCTGTCAACAGGAGGTCATTGTCCAGAAAGACCGATTCGCTCCATTGTTTGGCCTTTTCAAGATCGGTTTCCTTGATTTGTAATTGTTCTTTTACCACGTCTTGATGTTTTGAGTTTGACCAGCCTTCATTTTGATGGTTTTCTGCTGTCCATTATATAATAAGGTAATAGTGCCGTTGTTCTTGGCCTTGATGGTGCATGAGCGAACGCCACCTGTTTTCCATTCGAAGCTGACCTCATAGCCGCCACGTGCACAGAGTCCGCTTACGTAACCCTCCTTCCATTGCTCTGGGCATGCAGGCAACAGTTCGATGGTGCATTGACCATTAACTATTGAACTTTGCATCAGCATCTCGCACACACCAGCTGTTCCTCCGAAGTTTCCGTCGATCTGGAAGGGTGGGTGAGCATCAAAGAGGTTGGGATAGGTGCCTCCGCCTTTATGCCAGTTCTTCCAGTTGGCAGGCTTGGATCCTCTTGGTGCAATGGGTGTGAGCAGCTTCTGATAGATGTGATAAGCCTGCTTGGGGTTGTGCAGACGTGCCCAGAGGTTAATGCGCCAGCCTGTGCTCCAGCCTGTGGTCTTGTCGCCCTTGATTTCCAATGAGCGTTCGCAGGCTTTCTGCAGGGTAGGGATATCTCCTCCTGAGAAAGAGGAATCAGAGGTGGCTTGAGCCAGATGATTTCCAGGGAATAAGCCAATCAGGTGACTCTGATGACGATGCTGGAAATCCCAGTCATCCCAGTCGTAGTACCACTCGTTCAGGTCGCCCATGTGGCCGATGGTGTAGGGATGCAACTTGGCCAGTGCCTGTTCCATCTCCTTGTTCTTCTCGCCAAGGATCTTGCCTGCGGCGATGGTGTTGATAAAGAGTTCGCGGATGATGGCGAGATCGGCTGTTCCGCCATAGCAGGTGGTGCCGTGATAGCCCTTGTCCGTCTTATATTCGTTCTCTGGTGAGGTGCTTGGTGCTGTGATCAGTTCGCCTGGCTCCTTGGGATTGTCGATGAGCCAGCGCAGACAGAACTGGGCAGCGCCCTTCATCAGCGGATAGGCAG
>JAEETB010000273.1 GCA_016286575.1 Prevotella sp. | reverse complement strand
TTCCCGTCTTTTTCCGTTTCCATTCCAAATACAGACCGCCTGCTACCAACAAGAGCAAGAGCACATAGGCTATATAGGCAATGGTCTCTGTCATATTCACCGATTTCGGGAAGAACGACAGCTCCACCTGATGTTTACCTGGCTGGATATTCAAGGCACGCAGAATATAGTCCACACGTCCTAACTCTACCGGGTGGCCATCAACCGTAGCTTCCCAGCCTGGATAATAAATCTCAGAGAACACAAGCACACCACCCTTGTCAGAGCTGACATCATACGTCAGACGGTTTGGTTCATACGATGTGATCGATACCAAGCTGACCGTATCCTGCGGGATTGCTTCACCAAGCTGCTCTTTGAACTTGGCATCAGCCACAGCCTGATGACGCAGGTCGATCTTCCCGACGGCAGCTATCTCACCGTTGGCATTGTCCACATAATCGAGCTGGTCAACAAACCACGCGTTGCCAAAGGCATAGGGATTCTGGATGGGCACCGTCTGACCTCCCTGTAAAGGGAAGATGAAGTAGCGGGTGTTCAGCATATTCAGGACAGGGCAGATGCTGTCACCATTCACCTGCGTCATATCGCCAGCTGCTTCAGAAACACTTTTGAAGAGCGACTGCATCTCAGGATTGATGTAAGCCTCAATCATCTCCTGATAACGACGCAGTTTGGCAGCATGATAGCCACCCACACTCTTATGATAATAGGAGGTCTCGTTCTCGTTGAATGTGTTCGATGCAAGATTCAGCACACGATAGTCAAGATTCTGGTCACGCAGGATCAGTTCATCAGTTTGTGTCTTCTGCTGCGGAGCCTCACGTTCAGCCTCAGGAACGAACATATCATCGTTCAGATAGCGTTTGTTCACCGTCCAGAGATCAACGAGACAAAGCACCAGGATGATACCCACCGCATATTCTTTCTTCAGTTTACCAAAAACGACGGACAGCAGGATGCCTGTACCAGCCAGAATAATATAGAACGAACGCAGGCTATCGGCCGTAAATACGGCCTGACGCATCTCCGTCAGATTGGCCACCAACGGCTGAATATATTCAGCAGGCAAATTCTGGATGGCGTGCATCTCACTGGTAGAGATAAAACTGTCGAAGAACATAGAAGGCATCAGCGAGAATAGCATGGTGACACCACCTGTCAACAAGAATGATATGCCTACAAACTTCATCCTCGGCTTCATCTGTTCCGGTTCATCCAGGAACTTTTTCAACGCCAACATCGCGAGTAAGGGAATCGTGAACTCAGCAATAACAAGGATGGAGGCCACCGTGCGGAACTTGGCATACATCGGCACATGGTCGAGGAAGAAGTCGGTAAAGCCCATAAAGTTCTTACCCCATGACAAGAGGATAGAGAGGATGGTGACAGCGAGTAATGCCCACTTCATGGGGCCTTTTACGATGAATAGTCCTAAAATGAAGAGCATCACGACAAACGCGCCCACATAAACGGGACCGCTCGTACCAGGCTGTTCGCCCCAGTACTGACCTATCTGCTGATAAATGGGTAGGAAATCTTGGTCTGCTTTCTCCATCGCCTTCTCACTCTGACTCAACGGCATCGAGGCACCACCCTTCGTGTTGGGTACGAGCAGGGTCCATGTTTCGCCGATGCCGTAGCTCCACTGCGTGATATAGTCGCGCTCCAGACCACTACTTGTCTGATTGCTGCTGTTCTGCTTGACCAGCTCACTCTTACCACGCATCGACTCCCTGCTGTACTCCCAGGTATGATAGAGGTTCGAGAGATTGATGCTTACACCGATGGCAGCGCCCACAAAGCAGACAGCCGTAGCTTTCAGGAAACGTGCCATCTGCTTCTCCCTGATGGCCTCTACCAGCCAGGCTATCACCATCGCAATAATGATAAACAGATAATAATAGGTCATCTGCACGTGGTTCGCATTGATCTCAAAGGCCGTAAAAACTGCAGTCAGCAACAGTCCCCACAGATAATTCCCCCGATAAGCCAGGACAACACCCGCAATCATTGGCGGCAGATAAGCCAGTGCCCACACCTTCCAGATATGTCCGGCTGCAATAATGATCAGGAAATAGGTTGAGAAAGCCCAGATAATCGAGCCTAAGGCTGCCAGATGCTGACGGAAATCGAATGCTCTGAGCAGGATATAGAAGCCCAGGAGATAGGCGAATACATACCACACATTTTCAGGCAGCCACAGATGATAGATATTTACCACCTTCGTCAACAGATTCGTGGAGCCATAAGAAGGGGCCATCTGATAGGTGGGCATACCACCAAACAGGGCGTTGGTCCAACGGCTTCTCTCACCCGTTTTCTGCAGATACTCGATACCTTCCTGCCCGGCACCACGTCCGGCAGAGGCATCATGACGATAAAGAATTCGTCCCTCAATATCTGCAGGGAAGAAATAGGCGAAGGCCAAAACGGCAAACAACAGCACAGCCAAAACATCGGGCAGGCATTTCTTTATTGAAGATTGAATATTGGACATTGAATATCAATTTTTATAATTTCTGTGTGCAAAAGTATAAAAAATCTGTGTAATCCGTGTCATCCGTGCCTAAAATTTTGTACCTTTGCAGCAAAATTATGGAAGAAGCGATTATTACCAGCGTCCAGAATGCTCGTATCAAGCATGTTGTTGCCTTACAGCAGAAGTCCTCACTCCGCCGTGAGGAGGGACTTTTTGTGGTAGAAGGCCAGCGCGAGATAGAGCATTGTATCGCCTGTGGCTACAAGATTGTGGATGTGTTTACAGTTCTTTCAGAGGAAAGCGCCCCTTCGGGTCGAGCGGACGGTTTACAGTTGACAGGAGACTACTCTGTTACAACTACTACCCGTCAAGTGTATGAGAAGATGGCTTATCGCGGTAGTACCGAGGGGATCATCGCCATCGCCAAATGCAAGGAACACAGTCTATCCTCATTACTCCTTCCTCCTTCCTCATTCCTCGAAAACCAGAACCCTCTGATTGTGGTGCTCGAGAGCGTAGAGAAGCCTGGTAATCTGGGAGCTATTCTCCGCACGGCAGAGGCTGCTGGGGTGGATGCGGTGATTGTCTGCGACCCTTTGACGGATCTCTATAACCCCAATCTGATTCGTGCCAGTATCGGGGGTGTCTTCAGCGTGCCAGTAGCTGTTTGTAACTCCAAAGAGTGTATTTATTTTCTCAAAGAGCGTAAAATCCGTATACTGACAGCCCAGCTGCAAGACTCCTATGACTATTACGACTACGACATGCAAGGAGCTACAGCCATCGTGATGGGGACGGAGTCAACAGGTCTGACGCCCCAATGGCGCGAGGCCGCCGATGCCCATATCCGCATTCCGATGTTGGGGCGCCTCGACTCACTCAACGTCAGTGTTTCTGCCGCCATCCTCATGTACGAGGCTGTGCGCCAACGCCATCAGACATACAGAAAAGTAAACATATAAACAATGAAAATTGGAATGATTGTAGCAATGGACAAGGAGTTGAAGCAACTCCGTCCATTATTCCCGGAAGCCAAAGTGATTCTCCAGAAAAGTGGCATTGGCAAAGTGAACGCAGCCATACAGACAGTGGAAATGATACGACAGTACAAACCCGACGTGATTATTTCCTCTGGTTGTGCAGGAGGCAACGGCGACGATGTCAACATCCAAGACGTGGTAGTGAGTTCAGAACTCGCCTATCACGATGTGTATTGTGGCACAGCCATCGACAACACGACTGTGTATGGACAGGTGCAGGGACTCCCTGCCCGTTATCAGGCTGATCCCTATCTGCTTGAGAAAGCTATGCTTACTGGTGCCAAACCAGGTCTTATCGTTACCGGAGATTGGTTTGTCGACTCCAAAGACAAGATGCGCGAAATCATCGGCCACTTTCCTGAGGCCAAAGCTGTCGATATGGAGAGTTGTGCCATCGCACAGACGTGTTATATCAACAATGTGCCGTTTCTCTCATTCCGCGTCATCAGCGACATTCCCCTGCGCGACACTGATGCCTCACAGTATCATAATTTCTGGGACACCATCGCAGAGAACTCTTTCCATGTCACCAAGACCTTCATCGAGAGCCTATAAACTCTAAACATAAAAAAATGGAAGTCATACAAAGTTTCACTATCGACCACACTTGCCTGAAGCCAGGCATCTATGTTTCTCGCGAGGA
>JAEETB010000027.1 GCA_016286575.1 Prevotella sp. | reverse complement strand
GTCTGTGGCCAGCCTTACCATGCCATTCCCTTGGAGAAGAATGCCACGGGCAGTCCGCTCGACTTTCAGATCTTCAACACAGCCGATGGCCCGTCGCTCCATGTGGAGTATCAGAAGAATATGTACTCTGATGCGCTCATCAGCCAGCTGATGCAGTGTTATGCCAATGTGCTTCGCTCGATGCTGACGGTAGAGCGTCTGTCGGATATTGAATTGCTCAATGCTGATCAGTTACAGCAGCTCGACAGTTTCAATGAGACTGATGTGGACTACGATGACACGCAGACCGTCGTCTCGTTGTTCCGTCGTCAGGCGAAGGCTACACCAGATGCCGAGGCCGTGGTGTTCAAGGACAAACGCTATACTTATAAGGAGGTGGATGAGATCAGTGATCGTATCGCAGGTTACATCGCCTCGAAGGGTTTGGGATTGGAGGATGCTGTTTCCATCATCATCCCTCGCAGTGAGTGGATGGTTATCGCCTCGTTTGGTGTGTTGAAGGCAGGTTGTACCTATCAGCCACTTGATCCCACCTATCCCAAAGAGCGTTTGAACTTCATGGTGAAAGATTCTGGTGCGAAGTTGCTTATTGCTGATGAGACATTGCGCGACCTCGTGGACGAATATCAGGGAGACGTGTTGCTGACCAAGGATCTGAAGCAGTTGCCTATACCAGAGACATTACCAGAAGGGCCGAAGCCAGAGAGTCGTTTCATCCTGCTCTATACCAGTGGCTCTACAGGTGTGCCCAAGGGTTGTCAGCTGACCCATGCTAATCTTGTCTGCTACTGTAACTGGTACTGGAAGTACTATGCCCTGAAGCCGGAACACCGTGTGGCTGAATACGCCAGTTATGGTTTTGACGTCCATCAAGAGGGCATCTATCCCCCGTTGACGGCTGGTGCTACCGTATACATTATTCCAGAAGAACTGCGTCTCGATCTTATCGCGCTCAATGAGTATTTCGAAACCAATCATATCACCCACGCGTTTATGACAACTCAGGTGGGCTACCAGTTCGCTACCAGTATCGAGAACCATTCGCTGCTGCATCTCAGTTGTGCTGGTGAGAAGCTGGCCAGTCTCAATCCACCGACCGCCTATCAGTTACACAATGGCTATGGTCCTACGGAGACCACCATCATCATCACCATCTTCCCAGTACATGAGAAACTGGTGGATATCCCCATTGGCAAAGCGATGGATAACGTGCGACTCTATGTTACTGACTTGCAAGGCCATCGTCTACCCATAGGAGCTATCGGCGAACTGTGGGCTGCAGGTCCTCAGGTGGCCCGTGGCTATCTGAACCGTCCTGAGAAGACGGCAGAAGTGTTTATCACCAATCCGTTCACTCGTGAGAAGAAATATGCTCCTGTCTATCGTACTGGTGACATTGTGCGCTATCTGCCTGATGGCAATATCCAGTTTGTGGGACGTCGCGACGGACAAGTGAAGATTCGTGGTTTCCGCGTTGAACTGAAAGAGGTGGAGGCTGTTATCCGTGAGTTCCCAGGTATCAAGGATGCCACCGTACAGGCCTTTGACGCTGAAGGTGGCGGCAAATTCATCGCAGCCTATATCGTCAGTGATGAGCAGATCAATATCGAGGCTCTGAACAACTTTATCTTGGAGCAGAAGCCTCCTTATATGGTGCCTGCTGTAACGATGCAGATTGATGTCATCCCTCTGAATCAGAACCAGAAGGTGAACAAACGCGCCCTGCCCAAGCCTGAGTTTAAGAAGATGGAAGTGGAGGAGAGTGGTAATAGACCGTTGAATGTGCTGGAGCAGGAACTGTTGGAAATAGCCGCTGGTGTGATAGGCAACAAGGAGTTCGGTGTTACCACACCTCTTATCTATGCAGGTCTGACCTCTATCCTCAGCATCAAACTCTCCGTACAGCTTTACAAGCGTTTTGGTATTGAGATTAAGTCGAATCAGCTCACTGGTGGTGCATCCATCGACACCATTGAGAATGTCATCCTCGATCGATGGATGAATGGAAGTGAAAAGGACGAAGTGGGTAGTGAAGAACTTGCTGAAGATGAAGGCTTGAAGGCCTCGCCACTGACCTTTGCCCAGACAGGCGTCTACTTCGAATGCGTCAAGAATCCATTGAACGTCACTTACAGCATGCCTTCTTTGTATCGGTTTGATAAGAATGTGGTCAGTGCTGAGCTCTTGGAAAAAGTCTTGTCGGAGTTTATCAGCATCCATCCAGCCCTGTCTACCCATTTCGATATGACTGAAGAGGGCGTGATGCAGGTTCCTAATGAGGATCAGACAGCTGTTATCGAACAGCTGACCATGACACCTTCAGAATTCGAGGCGTATAAGCAGCAGTTCCTGCAGCCTTTCCGTCTGTCGAGTGGTCCGCTTTATCGTATGGTCATCATCACGGTTGAGGATGAGGTCTACCTCTTGGCTGACTTCCACCATCTCGTGATGGACGGTGACTCGATGAACACCTTCACCATCCAGTTGGGAGAAGCCCTGCGTGGTGAGAAGTTGGAGGCAGAGACACTTAGCTATGCGAAGTTCGCAGTAGATGAAAAACGTTTCGAGACTTCCGAGGGCTTTGAGGCTAACAAGACTTACTTTGCCCAGATGCTGGCAGACTATGAGAGTGCCAGTGAGATAGCAGCGGATATCAAGGGACAGGAAGCCAACGGCTTGATGCAAACGGTGGCAAGCCCCTTCAATCTGGATGCTGTCGACGGTTTTGCCAAGCAACAGGGTGTGACCCCAGCCTCCGTGATGCTTGCAGCCACTTTCTACACCGTATCGCGATATATCAACAGCCGTAACGTCTATCTCTCTACCATCAGCAGTGGGCGTAGTGATGTACGTACGGCAGGTACAGTGGGTATGTTTGTTAATACCCTTCCATTGGGTATCACAGTGGCTGACACGACAGTAGCAGAGTTTATCAAGGCCAGTGCCGATGTGTTCAAGGGTGTCATCGAACATGAGAAATATCCGTTTGCGCGTATCGCTGCTGACTATGGCTATCAGCCACATATCGTCTTCGAGTATCAGATAGGTGTTATCGGAAAAGCCGATATCCCAGGACTGAAGTCGAGAGAAGCGCTGAATAATGAGAGTGCTAAGTTTAAGTTGGCTATTCATATAGAGTACAGGGACGGCAAACCTGCTGTTGTGCTGTATTACAACGATGCGCTTTACAGTCGTGCGCTGATGGAGGGTTTGTCAGGCAGTATTGTGACAGTGGCTGAACGGATGATGTCTTCGGCTGATGCCAAGGTACGCAAGGTATCCATCGTCAGTGAGGCTCAGGAAACAGAACTGTCAGGCTTGCGTCAGACTGCTACAGGCGAAGCACCATTTAAACTCTTCCATGAGTGCATTGGTCACTTTGCTGAGACACAACCCGACCACGAAGCCTTGGTAGCTATTGATGGTACGTTCACCTATCAGCAGATGGACGAAGTCACCAATCGCATCGCCAATGCCCTGCGACAAAAAGGTGTGCAGGAACGTGATCGTGTAGCCTTGTTGCTGCCACGTACCAGTCGACTTATCCTCTCACTCTTTGGTGTGCTGAAGGCAGGTGCTGCCTATATCCCCTGTGATCCTGAGTATCCTGCAGATCGCATCAAACTCATCCTGGAGGATAGTGAAGCGAGATACATCATCACTACTGCCGATCGTCTCGACTCCGTACCTGCAGACAAGGCCATTGATGTTGAGTCTCTTCTGGCTGATTCTGTTAGCTGCAGTGCCACAGCAGCTAGCATCACCCCCGACGATCTCGCGTACCTTATATATACAAGTGGTTCAACGGGTCGTCCGAAGGGTGTGATGCTGCGTCACGAGGGTATCTGTAATTACCTCTACGGCCATCCTGCCAATGTCTTTGCCAATGCGGTGAAGACAGATGCGGAGCGTATCCTCAGTGTTACCACGATTTCGTTCGATGCAGCCCTGCAGGATATCGGTATGGCCTACTTCAATGGTAAGACACTGATTCTTGCTACAGAGGAACAGGCTAATAACCCGCTCGACTTGGCAAAGCTCATAGCAGAGCAACATATCAATATGGTCAGTGGAACACCATCGCGCTGGGGCGCTTGGCTTATGAGTCCAGACTTCTGCAAGGCCATCGCCAACCTCGCCATCTGTCGTGCAGGTGGAGAGAAGTTCTCCGATCAGTTGCTTTCCCAGATGCGTAAGGCAACCAAGGCTCGTATCTTCAATTGCTACGGACCTACGGAGATAACGGTGGCCTCGAACAATGCCGAACTCACTCATGCTCAGTTCGTCACTGTGGGTAAGCCCCAGTTGAATGTCAAGGAGTTCATTGTCGACAGCGATGGTAACGAACTGCCTGTTGGTGTCGTTGGCGAACTTTACATTGGTGGTCGTGGTGTGGCTCGTGGTTACAATAACCTCGACGAGATGACCCGTGAGAGATTTGTGGACTACAAGGGTGAGCGCATTTATAAATCAGGCGACTACGCCAAGTGGTTACCCGATGGCAATGTGGTTATCCTTGGACGTACTGACCATCAGATCAAACTCCGTGGCCTGCGTATCGAACTCGGTGAGATTGAGAATGTGATGTTGAAGGTTGAGGGTATGAAGAAGGTGGTCATCATGATCCGTAAGATCAATGATCGCGAACACCTCTGTGCATACTATACCGCAGATCGTGAGATAGCAGCAGATGCCCTGAAGGCAGAAATATCAAAGAGTCTGACGCAGTACATGGTGCCCACAGCCTATCTGCAACTCGCAGAGATGCCTATGACGCCTAACGGGAAGACGGATGTGAAGGCTTTGCCTAACCCAGAACTGGCAGGCGTTGGCGAATATGTTGCTCCTGCCAATGACACAGAACGGATCTTCTGTGACATCTTTGCAGGCATCCTGAAGATCGACAAGGTTGGAGTTACTGATAGCTTCTTCGAACTTGGTGGTACGTCGTTGGCTGTGATGCAGATTGTGGTCCAGGCAGAGAAGGCAGGCTTGCATGTGGCTTATCGCGATGTGTTCGACAATCCCTCACCACGACAGTTGGCACGCTTAGTCACAGGTGAGGTGGTTGAAGATCGTCATGACGAGGTAAGCGACTTCGACTATACCGCCATCAACAACCTGTTGCAGCGTAACACGCTCAAGAATTTCCTCAGTGGCGAGCGTCGTCAACTTGGAAATGTCTTGTTGACGGGTGCTACAGGCTATTTGGGAATCCATATTCTGAACGAACTGGTTGAGTCAGATGCCCAGAACATCTACTGTCTGGTTCGAGGTAAGACGATTGAAGCGGCAGAGCACCGTCTTAACACCATGCTCTACTATTATTTCAACAAATCGTTTGCACCACTCTTTGGTACACGCCTCCATATCGTTTTGGGCGACGTCACCAGCGACTTCGCTGGCGATTTGAAGGTTGATACTGTCTTCAATTGTGCTGCTATTGTGAAGCATTTCAGCGAAGGCACAGAGATAGAGGACGTGAACATCGGTGGTGCCCAGCGTTGCGTGGAGTACTGTATCAAGACGGGGGCTTGTCTGATCCATATCTCTACTGCCAGCACCCGTGGCATCTGGACTGGTGAACCAAGGAATGATGTATTTACGGAGCAGAAACTCTATATTGGTCAGTATCTCAACAACAAGTATATCTACTCGAAGTTCATGGCCGAGCGTCTGGTCCTTGAGGCGATCGCTCTCCACGGACTTGATGGTAAGATCATGCGTGTGGGCAATCTGGCAGCACGCTCTACGGACGGTGAGTTCCAGGCCAACTTCTCCACCAACTCGTTCATGGGTCGTATCCGTGTCTTCAATATGCTTGGCTGCTGTTCTTATGCGATGGCTGCCAGCAAGGTGGAGTTCTCGCCTATCAACGAGGTGAGTCACGCCATTGTAAGCTTGGCCACCACTCCAAAGGAGTGTACGGTGTTCCATCCCTACAACAACCACGTTCAGTTCCTTGGCGATGTGCTGAATGGGTTGTCTGTAGTAACCAATGGAGTACGTTTCGTTGAACTGGATGAGTTTAATGAGGCGATGAACCGTGCCAAGGACGATCCGGAGAAGGCCAGTCAGTTGGCTTCGCTGCTGGCATACGCTGATGCAGCCCACGGACAGAGAGTGACTGATGTGACACGTAATAACGACTATACCACTCAGGTGCTTCTCCGTCTTGGCTCTTCCTTCTCACCCACTTCATGGGATTATGTGGAGCGTATGCTCACTGCCATTGAAGGCTTTGGATTCTTTGAATAAAAATATATGAAAACGATAGAATTGAGTGAGGCCCAGCGCCTCGTGGCTGAAGGTGATAAACTGTCGCCTGCCGAACGTTTGGAGTTACAGCAGCAACGTCTGCGCGAGCTCGTGGCCTACGCCCGTGAGCATTCCCCTTATCTGGCCAAGTTGTATGCTGATTTGCCAGAGAACTTCACGCTCACCGATCTGCCCATCGTTTATAAGAAAGACATGTTGGAGAACTACGACAACTATGTGACGGATCGTAATATCCACATGCAGGACGTTCTGAAATATGTGGAACGTCCCGTCGAAGATACGAGCCTCTTATTAGGTCAGTATTCAGCGTTGAGGACCTCGGGATCTACCGGAAACCCGTTGCCGATGGTGCGCGATGACTATCACAATAAGATTCATGGTCAGATGATGGCCCAGCGCCTGATGGGTGGGATCCCGATGGAGGTGCTGTCGCTGAAACGTCATCACCACGCCTCAGTCATCCATTTGGCCCATGGTGCTTCCAGCTACAATGCCTTCCTCAGGACGAAGGCAGCCTTCCCAGAGGTGGCTCACAACCTGATAGGATTGTCATGTCTGGATAGTATCAATCACCTTGTCGAACAGCTCAATGAGTTCCAGCCAACCACGCTTACCGGCTATCCCTCCATGCTCGTTCCCCTGGCTGTAGAGCAGATGAATGGCAACCTGAAACTCGATGTCAAGATGGTCTGCACCTCAGCTGAGATGCTGACGGAGAAGGATTATCAAGTGATGAGAGAGGCATTCCATTGCCCAATACTCAACAACTACTGCATGACAGAGGGTGGCGAGGTGGCTATGACGCGTGGCAGCTCTCATCTGCACATCAATGAAGACTGGGTGATTGTGGAGCCTGTAGATAAGGATATGAATCCGATGGGCGAGACTGACAAGTGGTCTGCTGGTCTGCTCATCACCGACTTGTCGAACTATGTGCAGCCCATCATCCGCTATTTTGTCTCAGATGTTGTCCGTATCAATCGCAAGCCTGTCGATGACTGTAATCTGCCGTGTCTGGAAATCCGTGGTCGCATGCTCGATAACTACACCATTTGTGGCAAGACCTTTAGTGTTGCCGGACTGGTCACGGAATCAGAGGTCTGGCCTCATCTGATCAAATACCAGTTTGTGCAGACTGACGACGAGACGATTCAATTGCGAGGCCTGTGCAGTGCCAATTCCAACCCGGAGGAGGTACTGGGTGGTCTTAGTAAGCACATCAAGCAGTTCCTTGCCCAGCATGGCTGTCCTGATGCTAAGGTGGAGTGGTCTCCAGAGCCCTTCATCCCCAATAAGCGCGGAGGTAAAATACCTATGTATGTAAAATTATAATAAAAATATTGAGAATATGGAATCAAAACTGGTTATTTACAATACGCTGACGCGTCAGAAGGAGCGTTTTGAGCCCCTTCACGCCCCCAATGTAGGCATGTACGTCTGTGGTCCCACCGTCTATGGTGATCCTCATCTGGGTCATGCCCGTCCTGCAATCACCTTCGACCTCGTGTTCCGTTACCTGAAGCACTTGGGTTATAAGGTAAGGTATGTACGTAATATCACTGATGTGGGTCACTTGGAACACGATGCAGACGAGGGCGAGGACAAGATTGCCAAGAAAGCCCGTCTGGAGCAGCTTGAGCCCATGGAGATCGCTCAGTATTACACCAACCGCTACCATCAGGCGATGGATGCGCTGGGTGTGCTGCGCCCCTCTATCGAGCCTCATGCAACGGGTCATATCATCGAACAGCAGCAACTTGTTCAGCAGATTCTCGACAACGGCTTTGCTTACGAGAGCAATGGCTCGATCTACTTCGATATCGAAGCTTATAATAAGAAGTATCAGTATGGTATCCTCTCAGGTCGTTCGCTCGAGAATATCAAGGACGCCAGTCGCGAACTCGACGGAGTAGGCGAAAAACATAATCAGGCAGACTTCGCTCTGTGGAAAAAGGCACAGCCTGAGCACATCATGCGCTGGCCATCGCCATGGAGCGACGGATTCCCAGGCTGGCACTGCGAGTGTACGGCAATGGGTCGCAAGTACCTGGGTGAGGAGTTTGATATCCACGGCGGTGGCATGGACCTCGTGTTCCCCCACCATGAATGTGAGATCGCACAGGCTCAGGCGTCGATGGGTCACCCCGCCGTGAAGTACTGGATGCACAATAATATGATCACCATCAACGGACAGAAGATGGGTAAGTCGTTGGGTAACTTCATCACTCTCGAGCAGTTCTTCACTGGCAACCACGAGAAACTGGAGAAAGCCTACTCGCCCATGACCATCCGATTCTTCATCCTCTCTGCCCATTATCGTGGCACCGTCGACTTCTCGAACGATGCCCTCCAGGCAGCAGAGAAGGGTCTGGAGAAACTGATGAATGGTATCGCTGACTTGGAGCGTGTACAGGTGTCAGACAAGTGTGACGCTGAGACGGAAAAAGTTGTGAAGAGTCTGCGCGAGAAGTGCTACGACGCCATGAACGACGACTTCGCAACCCCACAGGTGATCAGTTATCTGTTTGAGGCCTGTACCGTGGTGAATAAACTGACTGACCACAAGGCTACCATCTGTGCCGATTGTCTGAAGGAACTGAAGGAGACGATGCATCTCTTTGCTGAGGACATCCTGGGTCTGAAGGCGGAGAAGAGTGGCACTAACGATGAGCGTGAGGCTGCCTTTGGGAAAGTCATGGATATGGTGCTCGAGTTGCGCGCCAAAGCCAAGGCCGAAAAGGACTGGACCACGAGCGACAAGATCCGCGACGAACTCGCTGCAGCAGGCTTCGAGGTCAAGGACACGAAAGACGGTGTCACCTGGAAGCTGAATAAATAAGGGTTTATTCCTCCCCAGCTGGGGAGGAATAAGCTTTTTTAGTCATGACTAAAGTGCGCGTATCTTTCTTGAATTTTTTGAAGGAGACGTATACCAAGCCTTTGTTGGGTTTCTTATCGCCCCACGAGTTCTTCATTACGAAATAGGGCTCCCCTGTGTCGTCGTGGGCTATGCCGACGATGGCCATGCCATGCGAATCATTAGCCCAGCACACACCATGGTGCTCACGTACAGCTCTTTCCGTCTTTGTTAAGAGCGTATCGATGGGCACATTCAGATAACGGTCGTGCAACCAGTTGTCTGGGGTATCGAGTACAATCTCCTGATCATAAGGCTGACGAGAGTCGCACATCAGCTGGATATACTCCCCAGGCTTGCAGACGCTGTGGGCAAACTCCTGTGGCGTATAGGTGGCACCCAGCATGAACACCCATGTGGGGGGAGGGGTGACGATGGACGGCATGGCGTCGTAGCCCACAATGCCGTATTTCTCCAACAGCCGCAGCAGTGTGGCTAACTCCCCACGTTTGCTCTGAGGGGCATCAGGCTCCTGCTCCATCATCTTCTCTATATAATAAGGTGAGAGGTTCACAGAGTCGCCCCAGGCCAGATGCTCTGTCTCGATGGTGGAGAGCATAGCGTAGATCCAACAGGTCTCCGAGTCGCCCTGATTCTTGACGGGCGTCATACGGTTAAGCACTTCGTTGGTGTATTCTTTCTGCCGATGGCAGGCAGAAATGCTAAACGAAAGAATCAGCAGCAATATAATTCTCATACTTCAATACCCTTTGTTTTGTGTGAAGTGGGGATTCAGAGTAATCATATCATTTGGAATGGGAAAAACGGTGGTGTGGCCGTCGCTCTCATCGACAGGATCGTCGAACTCATCGCCTGTGAAGAGACTCTTATACTGACGGAAACGAATCAGGTCCTGACGTCGCCACCCCTCCCAGCAGAGCTCGAGCAGTCGTTCGTCGAGCAGATTCTCTGGTGTAAACTCACGTGGTATTGCCTCAGCACGTTTGCGCACGGCATTGAAATCGGCACTGCCGTCCTCACCATTGCGCCACTTAGCCTCTGCACGCATCAACAGGGCATCGGCGAAACGGAAGAGCACGATGTCGTTATCCAAAAGTGTGCCGTCCTTCGTGGCGTTCTTGTCTATATCGTACTTCTTCATACGGGCACCAGCTGTTTCCACATAGGGGTCGTAGCTGAGGTCCATCTTCACGGCGTATGGATAGTAGGTCAGAGGGGCTCCCGTGCGATCGGGTATGATATCCCCGTAGCGGTCGTATACCTCGTCTGCCCAGTAGTTTATGTCGAAACGCGGATCCTCCTCATCCGTGCCATAGCCGAAGATACGGAGGGTGTTCCTGGTGGCGCACGAGCCGTTCTCGCCAGTGATACCATAGGCATCTGCATGCCGATAGTGCCATGAACGCATGATATTCTGCTGTGTGTTGTTGTAGAGGTCCTTGTCCATGGGAATGATCCAGATGTTCTCGCAGGAGTTCTCGTTGCGCACCGTGAAATTCGAAACGTAATTATCTTCCAGTTTATACCAATCCTCCAGATAGTCGCAGAAGAAGATGACCGTCTCCCAGGCATTCAACTTCTTTCCGTAGATGTCGAAAATGAAATCCTTGCCATCAATGTATTGGTTGTCCGTCCAATCATTGTCGAGATAGATCTCTGCATTGAGGGCGAGCTTGGCCAGAACAAAGGCTGCTACATCATAGGTGACACGGCCATAATAATCGCCTTGCGCCACACTGTTCTCTCTTGGCAGATAGTTGCCGGCATCGAGGAGCTCGTTAAAGACAAAATAGAACAGTTCGCTGCGCTCCGATTGAAGCACCTCGTTCATCGAGAGGTTAGTGTCTGTGACGATGGGTACACGTCCGAAGAGGTCGAGCAGGTACCAGTAGTAGATAGCTCTGAGGGCGCGCACTTCGGATGTATATGCCTTGAACTCGTTGTTGGAGATGATGTCGCGGTGTTCTTCGAGGCGCTCTAACGAACGGTTGCAGAGTGTGATGACCTTATAGAGGTACAGCCAGGAATTGTAAGGCAAGTCATGGCCTCCGTCCCATGAGTGACGATACATGTCCTGCCACAGTTCACCGTCGTACCAGTCATGACCTCTGGTAGGGAGCATGGCTTCGTCGGATCCGAAGGTCTGGAGGTCATAGACGCCTCGGCAGGTGCCTTGCAGTCCTTGGCCGTCGGTAGCGCCTCCCACATAGTTATATAAGGTGGCGACGGTGTTCTTGTAGAGATTCTCTGGGGTGCTGTGGACTAATTCCTCAGCAATCTGGTCGCGTGGGTGCTCATCGAGCGAACATGATGAAGGTAGAAGGGTAAAAAGGCAAACAAATAAAAGACCTCTTACCCAAAGACATACTATCTGATGGCTTTTATTCATAGTGTTCATCTTTTTACCTTTTTAAAATTGTATGCTTAGACCAAAAGTGTAACTGCGATAGGCGGGCATGACGTTCTTGTCGTCGATGCCGAGGGTGCCGTTGATAACGGTGGAGTTGATGATTGGTGTGACTCCACTGTAGCCTGTGATGGTAGCGAGGTTGTTGACGGATGCCGATAGGCGCAGACCATTGATGTATTTCGACTTGATGGGAATGTTCCAGCCTATGGTCACATAGTCGAAGTTCACGTAATCGCCGTTCTCAAGCCAGTAATCACTGATGGTCTGGTCCTTGAAACCCTCTTCAGGCGCACCCTTCATGATGTTGTAGTTGGGCAACGAGAGCACGTTCATATACGAGAGGGCTGTACCATTGTAGATCTTGTGTCCAAAGGCACCGTTGATCTGTGTGGTGATGTCCCACTGGCGATAGCGCAAGGCGATGTTCGAACCCATGATAGCCTTGGGAGTAGCCTGTCCACAGATGTAGCTGTCGTCCGTGACGTCATAGTATTTCATGCCGTCAGCATCCTCTATGATTCCGTTGCAATGGGGTAGTTTGAAGACACCCAAGGGCTCTCCGACGATCTGCTTCACCACAGTGCTGGCTCCATGGAAGCCTGCACCCCAAAGGGCCGAGATACCTATCGACTGAGGGGCTGTCATAGGCTGTCCGTTGTATTCGCCGTCGAGTGCGAGCAGCTTGTTGCGCTCAAAGGTCCAGTTCATGTTGATGGTTAGTTCCACGTCCTTTGTGCGCAGGGGGGTGATACCGAAGCCGATCTCAAGTCCGCTGTTCTGCATCGATCCGAGGTTGGCAAGGAACTTGTCGTAAGGGTAGGGTGGCACAGGCACGGTATAGACGTAGAGCATGTCAGTGGTCTTCGAACGGTAGTAGTCGATGCTCAGGGCGATGCGCTTCTCCCACATCGAGAGATCGAGACCCACGTTGAAGGTCTTCTTCACCTCCCACTTCAGGTCGGGGTTGGAATTACGGATGATGCCGAGGGTGGTG
Organism: Prevotella sp.; assembly: GCA_016286575.1. Classification (GTDB taxonomy): domain Bacteria; phylum Bacteroidota; class Bacteroidia; order Bacteroidales; family Bacteroidaceae; genus Prevotella. Next base: position 7,191 of record JAEETB010000027.1, on the reverse strand, counting down.
GTGATGGAGCCTGCATAGGGTACCACACCGTTAGGCGCCCAAAGCAGCATGGAGTTATAGGAGTCAATACCAGCCTGACTACCAGAGAGGCCATAGCCAATACGCAGCTTGGCATTCGTGATCCATTTCAGAGGTTGCATCCAGCGCTCCTTGCTGATGACCCAGGCACCACTGAGTGAGGGGAAGAAACCCCAGCGATGGTTCTTTCCGAACTTCGACGAGGCATCGCCACGGGCATTCGTTGTCAGCGTGTATCTTTTCCATAAGGTTACCTGTGCACGCATGAGGAACGACTCCATGTGCGCATCATGATAGTAGGAGTCCGTACCGTCCCAGGGACGTGTGGCTCCTGCTGACAGTTTGTCGTAACCAAAGGCGTCAGTGGTGAAGTTCGTTGCAGTTACGTAGAATCCTGTACCCCTTTCCATCTCGGCCTCTGCCAGTGCCATCACATTCAGCTCAAAGTCTTTTTTCTCGATGGCGTAGGTCAGTGAGACGTTACCTCTTATCTCCTCGCTCTTCTCGTGGTCGCGATAGGCCTCACCCTTGCTCCATACGGAGGTGGGGTAGTAGTGGGAGTCATCGATGGATTTGTAGGAGTACGATCCGAAGGCGTTCAGTGTCAGGTGTTTCGAGAAATTCACCTTTGCCTTCAAGTGGATATTGAAGTGTCCACCATCCTCGTTTTGGGTCATCTCGAGCAGTGAGAGTGGGTTGCTGATCCAAAGGGCTTCCGTCACCTGATCGTAGTTCCCGTCAGCATTAGGAAAATCAGGGAAGGTGGGGTTGAAGGTGGCTGCCGAGTAATACAGTCTCTGAGGGGAGGGGAGATAGTCGCGTTTCTGCACGGAACCCACCATACCGAGGTCCACGGTGAGATGGCCATCGAAAGCTTTCTGTGTGATGTCGAGTTTGGCGATGATGTTACGATAGTCCTGTGTCTTGATGACTGTCTTATGGCGCATATAGCCCACGGAGGCACGGTAGTTGGCATTCTCTGTACCACCACCAAAGGCGATATGGTGGTTCTGTACGTAGCCTGTACATTCGATGGCCTTGTTGAAGTTGGTGTTATAGCCCTTGTCGATGATGGAGAAGCCGTATTTCCTGGCTGTCTCACGGAACTCATTCGCATCGAGCATCTCTATCCGTTTGAAGACCGACTCAAAGCCGATGTTGCCGTCATAGGAGATATGGAACTGCTGCTGCTTGCCACGCTTCGTGGCCACCTCGATGACACCAGCAGCACCACGTGAGCCGTACTGCGCCGTTTCTGAGGCATCCTTCAGGATGGTGAAGCTCTCGATATCGGCAGGATAGATGGTCGAGAGGGTGGCGAGGTCTGCTGCCACATCGTCGATGATGACGAGTGGGTCGTTACCGCCCGTCAGTGAGGTGGTACCTCTTACGCGTACAGCCGAGATCATGGCTTCCTGATTACCACCCGATGTCACCTGCACACCAGCCGCCTGTCCGCTGAGGGCGTCGAGCGACGAGGTAATCAGACCTTTGTTCATGCGCTGCTCCGTCACTTGTTCCACGGCACCTGCGATGGCGTTCAAGTCGCCCTTCGAATAGCCGACTCTTACCATTGTCGAATCGTTTTCATAAGTCTGGGCACCAGCAGATGCAGCCATTATCGTGGTCATTAACAGGATCCATAATCGATTTCCCATGAGCTTTCGTTTCTGGTTTCGTTTGCAAAGATAAGAAATAATTTGCGAATCCACGTATTTATTCACAAATAATTCGTAATTTTGCACCCATGAAGATTCAAGATTTCGAGATTATGGCCCCCGTGGGTTCGCCAGAGTCGCTGGCAGCAGCCATTCAGGCAGGGGCCGATAGCATCTACTTCGGCATCGAGAAGCTGAACATGAGGGCGCACTCCGCCTCTACTTTCACCATCGACGACCTGAAGCAGATGGCGCGTACGTGCAATGAGCACGGCATCAAGAGTTATTTGACTGTCAACACCATCATCTATGGCGAGGATATCCCCCTCATGCACGAGATTATTGACGCAGCTAAAGAGGCTGGCATCAGTGCCGTCATCGCCAGTGACGTGGCAGTCATGACCTATTGTAATCGGGTGGGACAGGAGGTGCATCTCTCCACCCAGCTTAACATTTCTAATATCGAGGCCCTGCGTTTCTATGCACAGTTTGCCGATGTCGTCGTACTGGCACGCGAACTCAATATGGATCAGGTAGCTGAGATTTATCGTCAGGTTGAGGCTGAGCATATCTGTGGTCCCTCAGGCGAACAGATTCGTATCGAGATGTTCTGTCACGGTGCCCTTTGTATGGCCATCAGTGGCAAATGCTACATGAGTCTTCACGCTGCCAATCGCTCTGCCAACCGTGGGGAGTGTATTCAGGTGTGTCGTCGTTCCTATACGGCTACGGATAACGAGACGGGTTATCAGCTCGCCATTGACAACAAGTATATCATGTCGCCCAAGGATCTGAAGACCGTGCGGTTTATTGACAGGATGATGAATGCTGGTGTACGCGTCTTCAAGATTGAAGGTCGTGCACGAGGCCCTGAATATGTCTATACCGTCGTGAAGTGTTATAAGGAAGCCATCCAGGCTGTGCTCGACGGCACGTTTACCGAAGAGAAGAAAGATGCTTGGGACGAGCGTCTCGCCACCGTCTTCAATCGTGGTTTCTGGGATGGCTACTATCAAGGACAGACCATGGGTGAGTGGAACCGTCATTATGGTTCCAATGCCACAGAGCGCAAGGTCTACATCGGCAAGGGCGTGAAATATTTCTCCAAACTCGGTGTGGCGGAGTTCACTGTCGAGGCCAACACCTTCAAGGTTGGCGACAAGCTGCTTATTACTGGTCCCACCACAGGTGTTATGTATGTCACGGCCAATGAGATCCATGGTGACAACGGTCCCGTCGAGGTTGCCGAACAAGGTACACGAGTCTCCATCGCTGTCACTGATAAAGTACGTCCCAGCGACAAACTCTTCAAACTCGAAAAAACGGTTATTTAAAGAACCTGTTCAGATTCTTAATCGCACTATCGAAGGCTTTTGGGTTGATGCGGTAGTCGTTGACGATGTTCAGTTGGGCATCGGTGACTTCAATCCAGCCTGCGCCTTCTTTGGTGAGGATGGTGTCGCCTTCCACGAGGAAAGCATAGCGGAGTTCGTTGCCAACGAAATGCCACAGACGAGGTGTCTTGTCTGACAACAGACGGCCTGCGGTGTAATCATCCAGGGGATTGGTTACGCCGAGATAGTCGTGCATCAAGGTGGGTACGAAGTCGTAGTGGGTGGTGCGATGGGTATAGGTGGCTGCCTCCTGACCTGGCACGTGAACAATCAACGGCACACCAATCTGATAGGTGGAGAAGTTGGAGTTGTGCCCCCAGTAGTTCTTCTTGTTCTCATTATATTCCTGCGAATGGTCTCCGGATATGAAGATCAGCGTATTGTCGTACATATCCAGTCTACGCAGTTCGGCAATCAGCTCGCCTACCATCTTATCAACCTGATAGGCAGAGTTACGGTATAAGTTCCAGAAAGGCGTGGGATCCATGTCGTTATTCAGACGCGCAAAGTCGCCATATTCCCAGGAGGGCTGGAAACGGTTCAGCAGTTCCTTGGGCAGACTATAAGCATGGAGCAGATCAAAAAAGATAAAGGAGAAGAAAGGCTTCTGGCCATTCTTCAACTCCGGAAGATCGCGGATCAGGTCCTTCTTGATCTGCTGGTCACGATCGTAGGCAGTCTTTCCCTCTGTCTCAAGACGAAGATTGGGCACGTGCTGGAAAAGGACACGATTGAAGGGGGGATTCTCGATAGAGGCACTCGGATAGACGCGGAAGTCGTAGTCATCTGCCATCAGACGGTCGATGAGTACAGGACTGGTATGACTGCCCTCGAAAGCAGGCCAATAATAAGGTTGTAGACCAGTAAAGAGGCCGAATACGCCATACATGGTGCCATTGCCGCAGCTGACATGATTCTGATACCACTGTTCCTCGTGGGCCAGCTGCCAAAGGTTGGGCATGCACTCTGGTGTCAAGGAGAGCTTGCTCCATGAATCGATGAGGATAAGGAGGATATTGGGGCGCTTCGCCAAACTGTCATTGACCTCTATCGGATGAAGAGGATAGCAGAGCTCACCATTATCACCGATGTTGGCGACATTGAAATAGGCATCTTGCTTCAGACCTACGACCTCCTCCAGGAAATCTGTGGCCGAGAGGGGGAAATAATAGGGTATGAGTCTGGCACTCAGCAGCACCGAGGGTTTGACAACAAACGATGCATAAGCATGGAGGCCATTGGCCACCAGAAGGTTCAATAGCAAAAACACGATTGTCAGGACGGTATAGCGCCGCTTCCAGAGAGTGACCAGATGACGGGCCACGAACCAGAGCCCGATGGCTACGGCAAAGAGCAACAGGAACATCAGTCCCTCCTCAATATACAATTTGGTGTCGAAGTCGAAGATGTCGCCCGCATTAGGTCCCAACAGCATGTTGATGATAAAGCCATTGATATGGAATCTGTAGATCTTATAGACCTGGACATTGATGAAGGATACCGCTAAGAACAGACCGACAGCCAGGACAAACAAAGAAGCAGCCAGACGGCGGCATCTGAGCAGTACCCATGGCAGGAAAAAAAACAGGAAGAGTATCAGCATCAGGACGGCGGCATGGCTCAGACAGGAGGTCAGGTAGAACACCCAGCCCACACCGTCAATCGCTGGAAGAATCGGATCACCAATGATCGGATACACCAATATGATGTTAACAAGAATCGTTGCTAGCACATAATAGATAAATCCTGTTTTGAACAATTTCATGGTGCAAAGATACAAATTATTATTGATTGGGCACTATCTTTTAAATAAATTTTGTACCTTTGCGCCATGATTTCAAAACTGCCTGCTTGGATAAGGCCCATCATTGCGGTGTTAGGCAATCTGCTGATAGCCTACGTCATGTATTTCATAGCCAGAATCGCGTTCCTGGCTGAAAACTATAGTCTGTTTGCCGATAATCTCAGTACCCCACACCTGATGGAGATGCTGCGTGGCGGTGTCGTCTTCGATACTTCAGCCATTCTCTATACGAACGCCCTCTGGGTGGTCATGATGCTCTTTCCCGTGAGCCGTAAGGAGAATCCCACCTATCAGACGGTCTGCAAATGGGTGTTCATCGTGGTGAATATCCTCTGCTTTATTATCAACCTCGGCGATTCGGTGTATTTCCAGTATACCATGCGAAGGACGACCGTAACCATCTTCAATGAATTCAGCAACGAGAACAATCTGGCGAGTATCTTTGGAAAGGAGGCGCTGAGCCATTGGTATTTCTTCCTCTTGACAGCCGTCGTCCTCTGGGGTGTGATGAAACTCTATATCAAGACCCATCTTGATTACCGCAAGCTGAAGTGGAAGCCCTATGCCATCGGCACGTTCCTTTCACTGTTAGCCTATACCCCCTTCTGTGTGGCAGGCATGCGTGGAGGCTGGACGCGTGATATCAGACCCATCACCATTTCCAATGCCAACAACTACTGCGACCGTCCTACGGAGGCCGGCATCGTGCTCAATACACCTTTCTCCTTCATCCGCACCATCGACACAAACACTTTCGAGATACCCGAATACTTTGCGAGCGAGGCGGAGGTGGAGAAGATCTTCATACCCATCCACCAGCCTACGGACACCACGACGACCTTCCGTCCCAAGAATGTTGTCATCATTATTATCGAGAGCTTTGCCCGCGAGTTTATCGGTGCCTATAACCATCATCTGGAGAATGGCAAGTACAAAGGCTATACACCCTTTGCCGATTCATTGATACAGCACTCGCTGACGTACCGCTATTCTTACTGCAACGGCCGTAAGAGCATCGACGGTATGCCTTCCATCCTCAGCAGTATCCCTATGTTCGTGGAGCCCTTCTTCCTCTCGCCATATTCCAACAATGCCATCTCAGGCATCGCCGACTGTCTGAATGGGAAAGGCTACGAGACTGCCTTCTTCCATGGGGCAGAGCGTGGCTCGATGGGATTCATGGCGTTTGCGAGGGCGACGAAGTTCAAAGCGTATTACGGGCGTGAGGATTTCGTAGCCGACAAGCGTACACGTGGCGATAAGGACTATGACGGCTGGTGGGGCATCAGCGACGAACCCTTCCTGCAATACATGAACATGAAGCTCAGTGAGATGAAGCAACCCTTCATGGCGTCTGTATTCACCTTGTCGAGTCATCACCCCTTCCGCGTGCCTGACCCTTATAAGGATGTCTTCAAGGATGGGAAGCTGCCCGTCCACAATGTCATCCGATACACAGACTATGCCCTGCGCCGTTTCTTCGAAAGCGCCAGTAAGGAACCTTGGTTCAAGAACACCATCTTTGCCATTACCGCAGATCATACGAACACACCGAGTTATGAAGAGTATAAGACGGACTTGGGTGGTTTCTGTGTGCCTGTCATCTTCTATGATCCCACAGGAGAGATGGGTGTGGGCATGAAGGATGCCATTGCCCAGCAGATCGACATCATGCCAACCATCCTGAACTACCTGGGCTATGACCAGCCATATTTCGGCTTCGGCATCGATTTGCTCAATACACCAGCAGAGGAGACATGGGCCGTGAACTATCTGAACGGCATCTATCAATATGTGAAATACGGACACGTCATCCAATTCGACGGCCTGAAGACCAAGGCAGTCTACAGTCTCAATGATCGTCTGATGAAGCATAACCTCATCGGACATCTGCCCCAGCAACAGCAGATGGAGAACGAACTGAAGGCCATGATCCAGCAATACATGGTCAGAATGAAAGGAAACCGTCTGGTGGTAGACAGTAAGAACACAGAAAACTGAACGAGCACATGATAAAACGACTGAATCACCTCCTGGCCTCTCTGGCAATCGGCATCCTCTGGCTGCTGTCGCTGTTGCCGTTATGGGTTCATTATCTGATCTCCGATATGATGTATCTGGTCTTGTGCCGACTCTTTAAGTATCGTCAGAAGGTGGTTAGGAAGAACCTCGAGAGTGCCTTCCCCGAGAAGAGTGCCGACGATATCAGGCAGATAGAGCGCGACTTCTACCACTGGTTCTGCGACTATATCGTGGAGACCTTCAAGATGATGACCATCAGCGAGAAGGAGATGCGCAGGCGTATGGTCTTCAAGGG
>JAEETB010000272.1 GCA_016286575.1 Prevotella sp. | reverse complement strand
TTGACACTCTTCATGCCCCAGCCCTTGGTCTCGGGTGTAGTCTGGAAGGCATCACAGTAGGCTCGTGCCATATCGGTAGCGAGCTGAGGATCCTCGCCGAAGGTGCCGCTGAAGCGCGACCATCGGGGATCGGTGGCGATATCGACCTGTGGCGAGAGGGCTGTGGCGATACCGAGTGCACGGTACTCGTCGGAGGCAATCTCGCCAAAACGGTACATCAGCTGGGGATCGAAGGTGGCAGCCAATCCGAGGGAGGTAGGCCAGAGGGAGATCTGTCCGCCTGCTCCGGCATTATACTCGGTGGTAGCCTTGGCTTCATGACGGGGGTCGGAACTGGTATTGGCAGGGATGCCATGGTCGAGCCCCTCGACGAAGGCCTGCATATTATTGTTCCACACTGCAGCGACAGCAGGGCTCTCGACGCGTGTCACCAGGACAGCACGCAGGTGATCCTCGGCAAGAAACTTCTTCTGATCATCGCTCAGATCCGAGGGCTTGGCCCCACTCTCCTCGTAGGGCTTAGCGTTGTAGGTGGATTCGCCAAAGCCCATGCTGGGAATCATGGGCACGGCCTGATGGCTGCTATAGAGCATCAGTCCGGCTATCTCCTCGATGGATAGCTGCGAGGCGAGGTCGGCAGCGCGCACCTCAGCAGTGAGGCGCCAGTCCTCATAGGCATCGAGCGAGTCGTTGCGGTTCAGGTCCTTGAAGGCAAAGCCGTCGACCGTCAGCAGTTTCACGCCTGATTGCGGCGAATAGCCCAGAGAGGGGCCACCCTTCTGAGTGACCAACATAAACGAATCGACCTGCTGCTCGGACCATTTCTGGCCGTTGCAACCTGCGAACAAGCATCCTGCCAAAGCGAGGAGCGCTGTCATTGATAATGATAATTTCTTCATACGTTATTTCATTTGATAGTTTAGCCTTTGTATTCTGAGGGGGTGACACCAAACTGCTTCTTGAAGACTACAGAGAAGTGGCTCTGGGTGCTGAAGCCGCAGAGGTCGGCAATCTCGGAAATCGTGTAGCGACCGCTCTTCAGGAGTTCCGCAGCACGGTTGAGCTTGTAGGTACGGAAGAAGTTGGAGGGCGTCTCGCCTGTCAGTCCCTTAATCTTATAATAAAGTTTCGTGCGCGAGATGAGCAGCATCTTCGTGATGCGGGTCACGTCGAGCTCGGAGTTGGAGAGTTCTTCCTCCATGAGCTTGTAGAGTTCCTCCATGAAATGCTTATCCTGATCGGAAAGAGCATTGTCGACACCTTCGTCCTCGGTGGTGGTCGCATTGATAAGGAGCTTACGCACGCGCTCACGGTTCTTCAGCTGCGACTGGATGAGGGCTGAGAGGACAGCGGGCTCGAAGGGTTTGGTGACGTAGGCATCGGCACCTACGTTGAGACCCTCGACCTGGTTCTCGGCAGTGATCTTCGCCGTAACGAGGATGACGGGGATATGGCAGAGTTGGATGTCCTGCTTGATCTCCTGACAGAGTTCGTAGCCGTCCTTACCAGGCATGGCGACGTCGGAGAGCACGATATTCGGCTCCTCGGCACGCATCTCCTCGAGGGCTGTCTCTGCATCGAGACAGGTGATGAGGCGGTAGTCCTGGGAGAAGAGCAGACGCATGTAGTTGATAATCTCCGTATCGTCGTCGACGATGAGGATCGTCGGACGATTTTCCTGTGGAATGCTGAATGTTGATTGTGGAATGTGGAAGGTGGAATGTGGAATGAGATTACCTTGTAGAGAAGAATCTGCCGCAGGAGTATCCTCATTTCCCATTCCACCTTCCACATTCCTCATCATCTCCTCTTGAGTATACGCCTCCTCGTTCATCGGATAAAGGAGTGTGAAGACGGCACCTGTCCCTTCCTTGCGATTGGCCGCCACGAGGCTGCCATGATGGAGCTCAGCCAGACGGCGCGAGTAGTAGAGGCCGATGCCTGTACCCCAGTTGACGATGGCCTTCGTCTGGTTGTCGAGCTGGTAGTAGCGCTTGAAGATATTCTCTTTCTGCTCCTCAGGGATGCCCTTGCCCGTATCAGCAATGGTTACCTTTACCATTGAAGATTCGACGGTGTCGAGGGTGACGTCGATATGGCCGCCACGTGGGGTGAACTTCAGGGCATTCGACAGCAGGTTCGACACAATCTTCTCCAGTTTATCACTGTCTGTCCACGCTATCAGCTGATCCTCCATCCCGAATCGGTTCAGCGTCAGACCCTTTTCGCGGGCGTTAAACTCAAAGATGTCGCAGATGTCGTTCATCGCCTTCACCACGTCAGTCTGTTCCACGTTCAGTCGCAGGGTATCGTTCTCCAGCTTATTGAAGTCCATCAGCTGATTGACAAGCTTGAACATGCGTTGTATGCTGCGCTGGGCAATATGAAGCAGAGAGCGCTCTTCATCGCTGAGCGAGGCTGTTCTTGCCAACTGTCCTACAGGCCCAGAAATCATCGTCAGCGGTGTACGGAACTCATGGGCGATATTGGCGAAGAAACTCATGTTCATGGCGTTGACACGCTTCTCCTGCTCCTTCTCCATCTGTGCCTGACGGGCTGCACGACGGGCATGAACCACGCGGCGGGTATTGCGATAGAGATAATATGCCAGAGCCGCAGCGAGGGCAAGATAGATAAGCCAAGCCCACCAAGAATTGGCAGGAGCCGACTCGACCACCACACTGATGGTCCGTTCGTCGCTGTTTGGCTCATCGCTGGCACTGTCGGAGGCGCGCAGACGGAAGGTATAGTGGCCTGAAGGCAAGTTTGAGTAGTTGGCGGAATGGCTGCTGCCTGCATCGATCCACTCGTAGTCGAAGCCGTCGAGCTTATAGTAATAATGTACGCGCTCAAAGTCGCCGTAGTCGAGGGCTGTATAGGAGATGGTGAAGCTGTTCTCGTCGTGTCGCAGACGGATCTCACTGCAACTGTCGAGCATCGCTTCGATGGGGCCTCCGACAGTAGGGCGCACCAGTTGGTTATGGATTCTCAGGTGGGCAAACATGAGGGGTGTATTCCTGAGGGTATCAATATCAGCGGGATTGAACATCGTGATGCCATCGGTGCCGCCGAAGACAAGGCTGCCATTGGGCAACTGGCACGAGGCACGATCCATGAACTCATCGCCAGCCAGACCGTCAGCCTTGTAAAGCGAGGTGATGCGCCCCGTCTTCATATCCAGGCGGTTCAAACCCTTCATCGTACTGATCCAGAGGTTGCCTTGGCAGTCTTTCTCAATGCTTCCGACATCAGAACAGGAGAGCCCCGCGATGCGCGCCATCGTATTCGTCTTAGGACTGTATCGCAGCAGACCGTTGCTCACGGTGCCAATCCACACGTCTTCATTGTCGTCCTCATACATATCCGTCGGGATGAACACACTGCGACGGATGCAATTCTTCATGTCAGGAATATCAATGGCCGTCAGCTTGCCTGTCTGGGGGTTCATCCGCATCATGTTCTGGAAAAAAGCCGCGATGAGCATCGAGCCATCGCTGAGTCTCTGCAACGAGGGGATGAAGGTATAATCGACGTTGAACGCCTGTTTGGCCTCGGGCTCACTGCTCCCTGGATGGAAGCCATAAAGATATGTCGATGCTGTCGCGGCCCACACCGTACCGTCGTCAGTCTGGTCGAAGTCCATCGCCATGGGCACGGGCCACTGTCCGAGGATATTCAGTCTCGCCCCGTCGTAACGGCACTTCATCACGATATTGGTCGTAGAGAGCCACAGCTGGCCGTCACTGTCGCAGAAGATGTGATTCACGGCATTCTTCGTCTCCCCTGCAGGCAGTCCCTCTATCACCATCTGCTCGGCCTTCCCTGTATTGGTGTGATAAACGAAGACCCCTTTCGTCATGGTGGATATCCAGAGATTCTCCTGCCTGTCTGTCGCCACTGCCATCACGGAGGCGTTCTGAATCGTGCGATTCAGGTAGCTGTCGCTACCGCCGAACTTCTCCTTATAGTAATAGTCTACAAACAGGCCTTTGTCGTAGGTGCCCAGCCAGATGTTCTTCCTGGAGTCTTGGAAGATCTGGGTGACGTAGGCATCGGGCACAGGGATGGTGAACCCCGCATCGCCCTCGCCGCGAAGGGTGTGTGCCAGCAGATTCAGTTCAAACATACCGTTCTTTGAGGTACTCAACAGGATGGTGTTGTTCTCCAGCAGACAGGC
>JAEETB010000271.1 GCA_016286575.1 Prevotella sp. | reverse complement strand
CCTGTGGAGGGCGACCGCAATGCGCTGACTTTCGAGCTGGCAGTGACCATCAGAAGTATCTGCGGCTATTCGCTGGAGAAGATGCTGGCGGTCATTCCTAACTACTGGAAGACCGATACCGACGAATGGCGCAAGACCATCGAGAACGCGCTGAAAGAGCCTCGCAAGGGGATGCCGTACCGGCTGAAACAGGTGCTTCAGGCACTGAAGTCGCAGGCTGGCGTAAAGGCATGTGGGGGCACGCTGAATACTCCGCCACCTATGCCCAAGAAGCTGCCGCCACTGCTGAAGCTGTTGACGAAGAACGTTCCTTGGTTCTATAAGCCTGCTGTGGCCAGTGCGGTGTTCCCGGCTCTGGGTGCTCATCTGCATGGCGTGAAGTTCCGCTATTGGGATAATGTGGAGCACGAGGCCACCTTCATGAACGTCTTGATCGGGCGCCAGTCGATTGGTAAGGGCACCATCAAGAAACCCATCGAGTACATCATGGAGGATATCCGTCAGCGCGACATCCCCAATCGTCAGCGCGAGGCTGAATGGAAACAGAAGAACCCTGGCGCCAAGCAGAAGAAAGACCCCAGGCCGACAGATATCTGTATCCAGATGTTGATCGACAACCTGACGGATGCCGTCTTCAACCAGCGCATCGTGGATGCCAACAACAACGGCCAGCGATTCATCTTTACGATCGTCGATGAGATAGAGGGCTTGAAGAAGGTGACATCGAAGGGTACGGCCGACGAAGTGGGGCTGCTGATCCGTAAGGCTTTTGATAACTCAGATGCTGGTCAGGAACGTGTAGGTGCAGACTCGGTCAGTGGGATCGCCCCCTTGAGATGGAACTTCAACGCGTCGACGACACCACCCAATGCCAAAAAATTCTTTGTCAAGATGGTCAATGACGGTACCGTCGGCCGACTGGATGTCTCGACGATTATCCGCAACGACGATGACGACGATACGGCTCCTATCCTGGGCATCTACGACCACACGTTCGCGCAGGAGCTGAAACCCTACATCGACCGTCTGGAGGCAGCCAGCGGCTTGATTGAGTGTCAGCAGGCCAAGCGCCTGTCGCTCGACATCAGGCAGGAGAACAAGGATGCCGCCAAGCTCTACGAGAGCGAAGCCTACCGCGTGTTTTCCTATCGTGCCAACGTCATCGCCTGGCTGAAGGGAATGGTGCTCTATGTGGCTCACGGCTACAAATGGAGCAAGGAAATAGCAGATTTCGTGCGCTGGAGTCAGCAATATAACCTCTGGTGCAAAATGCTCTATTTTGGTCAGCAACTGGAGCGCGAGCTTCGTGAGGAGGTGGAGATCCAGCGCCAGTCGGGACCACAGAACCTGCTGGAACTGTTGCCTGATGAGTTCACCAAAGAGCAGTACCATCAGATGCGTCAGCAGCAAGGGAAGAGCGGCGACGGCGAGTCCACGCTACGCAGTTGGCAAAGTCGCGGGCACATTGTCTATGACGAGGTGAGCGGCAGGTTCTGCAAGACGGAGGAGTACAAAGTGAAAGTCAAAAATGTAATAATGTAAAAATAAGAAATGGAAATTCAGAACACTCTGGACTGCTTCGTGCTGCTCTGGCGCATGCTGGAGCGCACGAGGCGCCTCCTTCAAGGTCATTGCAAGCGCTTCTGCATCCGAAATGTGCTGAAGGCGTGGTTCGACTGTGAGGCCAACGACAACTTTATCTGGGAGGTCTGTTTGCGCTGCGAGCAAGCGGGATGGGATGAACTCCCCGTTCCCTCGCTCTATCCCCTCAAGCACCGCGAACTATTGCGGGCTATCGTCGCCGTCAAACTTGGTATCGGTATGCGAAAAGTGGGACTCAGGGAACTGGATCAGGCTTATAGCATCGCCTTTCCGAAGAGTACGGCCATCAATAAGAACAAGAAAAAAAGAACATCAAAAGTATTGGAAAATGAATAAGGTTGAAATGAACAAGAGTATGAAACTGTCTGAACACTTTACGCTGGGGGAGTTGACGAAGACGAGGCATCAGACTGCGGATGGGAATATTCCGTCGAGGGTGGTGATTGAGAATCTGATCCGCGTTTGCGGGTGGTTGGAGGGACTTAGGGGGAGGTGGAATGAGCCGATTGTAATTAATTCGGGGTATAGGTCGCCGGAGGTGAATAGGCTGGCGGGGGGAGTGCCGTCGAGTAATCATGTGACGGGGTGCGCAGTGGATATCCGGTGCGCGGGGAAGGAGCAGATGATACGGTATGCGTCCATCTTGTTGGATATCGCGGATGAGTCTAAGCGGGAATTTGACGAATTGCTCTTAGAGCAGCACGGAAGCGTCTGCTGGCTGCACTTCGCGGTGCGCCCAAAGGACAATCGGAGGCGCATCGCGTTTCTGAAGGCTTAAAAAGAGGCCGAGGGCATGATTGCTCCCGGCCTCTTCTTTGTCATTCTCTGCAGGATTTCGAGGCTTAAGAGTCCATCTGGTCGAAACGCATACCTTTAGAGAAGTCCATCTCATTGCTTGATTCGACAACCTCGGCGCCTTTCTCCAGATAGCGCATATAGGCTTCCTCGATCTGACCAATCTTGGCTTCGTACAGCTCCTGAGTCTTGTCGTGGAACTCGCCGATCGTGTGCTCGAGCACTTCCTTGATCTCATCGATATCCTCGGGCGTCAGCTTGCCTGTCAATTCCGGCAAACTGGCTGTATGCAGGGCGCACTCCTTGTCGATATCCACATTACACTCGTCGCGGAACACCTTGGCCATATTGTTGAGCAGGTCGTAGCGCTCCTTGTCCACGTCGGGCATCGTATAGAGCAGATGCTTGTCTCTCTTGTCGTCGCTACTCTCAATCTGGAGGATCTCCAACTTGAATTCGGGGTGTACGTCGAAGATGCCCTCGATGATGCCCTGCTGATAGTCGTTCAGCTTCGGATAGACATCGAGTTGGTATTCATTCGGCGTGGCGATCTGTGCCACGTCCTCGATATTTAGCTCTTTGCCGACTGCACTCACCGTCACGGGCAGCAGCGAACCCAGTTCCGCCTTCACACAAAGGTTGATATACCGGTAGTTCATCAGTGCCACATAGGCATTGAGTTTCTCCTTCAATTCAGCAATAGCTGATGATACGTAAACATTCATATCTTTGAACTTTGAACTTTAAACTTTGAACTTTGAACTTTAAACTCTAAGCTTTAAACTTTAAACTCTAAACTTCATCCCATACCGTCAGTGATGTTAGGCGACTTGAACGAAGTGCTTGCCTGAATCTTGTCGATGGTGCCCTTCTGTGCCTTCACCTCGCCCTTCACTTCCGTATCGCAACCGATCTCGGCCTTGCTGGCTTCGAGCGTAGCCTTGCCATCGGCAAGTTTCGCCACAGCCTTACCATCGCCCTGATTGGTCTCAAGCGTCTTGTCGGCAGCGATGCTGATCTCCTCGGACATCGCCTCCACCTTCTTACTCTTGATATCCTTCGACTTGGCGCCGACGGTCATCGTCTCGCTGACAATAAACATCGTGCTGCCTGCGGCGAGTGCCTTGTCATCGTGGCTATCCTTGTCGGTATCCATCGACTTCACGGCAACCTCCTTGGCGTTGATGCTCACGCTACCCGTAGCCTTGCCTTCGGTGTCGGTAGCAGCGAGATCGAGCTTCTCCGCACGGATGACGATCGAGCCACCTGCGGTGAGCGCCTTCTCCTTGGTCTCGCCATTCTCCAGGTCGTTGTCAGAGCTGGCCACCGTGAGGGTCTTCGAGCGGACGATGATGTCGCCTTCAGCCGTGTAGCTGGCCTTCGTGAGCTTACCTTCGTCGTCGACCTCCACATTGGCTGAGCCTTCGGTGCTCACCTCGATGGTCTTGGCGCGTAGTCTGATCTTGCTGTCGGCGGTCATCTGTTTCTCTTTCAGCTTCTTGTCGGCCACCTCGTAGTCGGTACTCTCGATGGTGATGTTCTTCGACTTCAGCTTGAAGTCACCCTCTGCGGCGTAGGTGGCAGTGGTCAGCTCGCCCTTGTCGTCGAAAGCGGCATCGGCGGTTCCGGCGGTGGTCACCTCGACGTTCTTCGCCTGGATGCGCACCTCGCCCTTCTCCTTCAGTTTGCCATCGCTCTCGACAGAGGCAATGCCCACCTTGTTGGCCTTCATAGAGATGCCCGAGCCGTCGTTGTCGCGCAGGTTGCCTTCGCCATCGACAGAGGCCAGGCT
>JAEETB010000270.1 GCA_016286575.1 Prevotella sp. | reverse complement strand
GTTTCATCATGGGAAGCATCTTGCGGGGTATGTGAATAATCTGAATGGGCTGCTGGAAGGGAGTCCGTTGGCAGGATTACCTTTGGAAGAAATCGTTTGTAAGGCTACGAGTGGTGTGCTGAATAACGCCGGGCAGATACTGAACCATGAATTGTATTTTGGGCAATTTTCTGCTCCTAAGGCTGACAATGTGCCTACTGGAAAGCTCACTGAGGCTATCGGGCGCGACTTTGGGTCGTTCGAGGCGTTCAAGGAGGCATTCCAAAAGGCGGGGGCTACGCTGTTTGGATCTGGCTGGGTGTGGCTGTCGGCTGATAAGGAAGGGAAGCTGGTTATAACGCAGGAGACGAATGCTGCGGATCCTGTGCAGAAGGGACTGAAGCCGTTGCTGACTTTCGATGTGTGGGAGCATGCCTACTACCTGGACTATCAGAACCGTCGTCCTGACCACTTGGCTGCGCTTTGGCAGATTGTGGATTGGGAGGTGATTGAACAACGATATCGAAAGTAATCACGACTCGACAGAGTTAATTGTTCATTTCTTTGTCGCAAAGAAAAGGAACCAAAGAAACACGACCCACCAAACCTCCCTTTCAAGGGAGGCTTAATTTGCTACGGGCAGAGACCGCCCTTCGCAAAGGTTTTGGTATGGCTCTCCAGCCTTTGCCCTTCGGGTTCGCCATATTATTTAACTAAGACCATCATAGGTCTGACCCTTTTGTGTCGTTGGGTCACTAGAGGCGGAGGCACATCATGGTGAGGTCGTCGTTGGGGTCGGCGCCATTGCGGTGGGCTTCGACTTCGACCTTGAGGGTGTCGATGACCTGGCGGGCGGAGTCAAACCGGGTGGTGCGGAAGATGTTGAGCAGACGTTCATCACCGAACTGTTGCTGTTGGGGGTTCTCAGCCTCGTTCAGACCATCGGTGTAGATGAAGAGAGGACGGCCCTTGATGGTGTCGATGCTCTCGCCCTTGTATTCGAGTCCGGGCCACAGGCCAATGGGGGCGTTGGGAATCATCTCCAGGAAATCGCCGTGACTCTCGCCGCCACCAATGACGGGGGGATTATGACCGGCATTACAGAAGTCGAGGTGACCGGTGGTGAGGTCGACGAGTCCGAGGAAGAATGTGACGAACATGCCGCTCTCGTTGTCGTCGCCAGAGAGTGCGTCGTTCATGCGGTCGCATATCTCTGCGGGCATCATCCCCTGTTTGGCCAGTGTGAGGAAGAGTCTCGTGGCCTGTGCCATGAAGAGTGAGGCTGGTACGCCCTTGCCACTCACATCACCGAGTGCGAAATACAGTTTGTCGCCTAAGAGCAGATAGCCGTACAGGTCGCCGCCGACCTCCTTGGCGGGTGTCATTGAGGCGTACAAATCGAGGCCCTCACGCTCAGGGAAGACACTCGGCACCATGGACATCTGGATGTCGCGGGCGATGCGCAGCTCGGATTCTATACGCTCCTGGACGGCCTGCATCCTCGTGATACGGCGGCGGTAGATGGTATAGATGACGAAGGACAGGATGATGAGTCCGAGGACAATGGACGTGCCAATCCACCAGAGGCGGGTCAGTGCAGCCTGCTTCTGGGCTATCTGTGCCTCCTTGCCCTGTGTGTCGTAGATGGTGGCGAGCTCCATGGCGTCGCTGTTGCGCAGACGCACGAGGGCGCTGTCGATGACGCCGGCAATGCTGTCGGACATCGCGAGGGCCTTCTGGCTGTTACCCATCCCTCGCCAGGCCTTGTACTGCGGAACGAGCATCATACTGATGTCTTCGACCGTCAGGTTTGCCGGGTCGATCTGTGTGGAGTCAAGTTTTTGATACATATCGAGTGCCTCCTGCCAATGGTGGCCTTCGAGCAGGTACTGTCCATAGTCTCTCAGGACATCCGTCCAACTGGCATTGAATTTTTCGAGACAAGTCTGGAAGGCCTTGTTGGCTTCGGCCTCCTTACCCTGATGATGCAGCCATCGGGCCTGATTGAGGGCCATATAGAAAATATGTCTCCGTTTTGAAGGTCCGTTCATATCGCAGTATTTCTCGAGCTTGGGGTAAACGTCCTGGGCGACGGCCATCCATGGCTCGGCCCTGTCGTATTGCCGCTGGCTGAAATAGGCGTTGGCGGCTTCCTCGGCATCCCCCAATTGTGTATCGAAGAAGGTGGTGTCGGTATCGAAGTCCCAGCTAATCATATATCTCGACTGATTGCGCTTGAATGATTCTATCGCCTCCTTGTAATGACGTTCGCCCTCGTCGTAGCGCCCCATAGCCACCAGGCAGTTACCCATCATTATGTAGAGATTCGAGCCGGCGCTGGGCAACAGCATGATCGTATTGGCCTCACGTTCCTTGATGGTTTTCAGGCCGGGCATCAACACCTTCAAAGCTCCCTCATAGTCGTGTTTGTCAATCAGCAGCTTCGCCAGCAGTCTGACGCAATAGGCGTATGCAGTCAATTCTTCTGCGTTGCCTGTAAACGAGGCGATGCCTTTCTTGAACTGGTATTCTGCCACCTTGGGTTTTCTCTCCTGGATATAGGAAACGCCGTGATAGAAATGGAGGTCGATGGGGGGGAGTTTTGTTCGGCCTTCCAGGCTGTCGCAAATCACATGGACGGAATCGTAATTCTTACGATCCAACTGGGTGGTCAGCAATTTCGAGTCTTCATTCATTTTATCTAAATCGGAAATGCCTGTGATGTATGTAAAGGCTCTATCTAAAATGGTATCCATTTTTTCGGGTATTATCAAGTATACGATTTCGGATGTTATATACAGTCCGAGTATCAGTGCTATCGGGAAACCTATTCCCCATAACAGCACGCGCTTTATCCATTTTTTTAAACGCTTCATGTTTCTAAGATTTATGATTTTGCAAAGGTACATACTATTTTTGTGATTGAGTGTCAGATGACACTTAATAATTGTTAATTAACTGTTGGGCACCAGGGGAGCGCAAGAATAAGGGAGGAGTGACACGTTTTGGTCGCTCCTCCCTTTTTTGAGACTCCGCTGAGTCTCTTCATAGTTGATTTAAGAGTTAACGTCAGCCGGGTTTTGTCGATCATTTCTGAAGGACATTGCAAAGGTAAGAAAATATTTGGTGCAAAACAAACTTTTCAGACGAAAATCTGTTGTAATTTTTATTATTTAACAAATGGGTGCATTAGGTGTATAAACTACAATATAAATAGTAGTTTAATAAATAATTAACGTGCGAAAATGACTGAAAAATCGTTTGGATTTTTCGTAATTTAATAAATTATTAAAATGTATTGAATATTCATGATTTATTTGCTAATCTTTGATAAAAGGTGGTTAAAAAATGCAAATCAGGTTTTGTGAGATTTGCACAAACTTTGAGACTGCGTCTCGGTCGTACCTCTGCCTTGAAAAACAAGGCGAAATTAGGCTGCATCACGAAAAAACTCAAATAAAATTTGGTTTTTTGCGAGATTTGCACAAACTTTGAGACTGCGTCTCGAAGGTACTTTCGCTCGAAAATAAAAAAAAACGCCGTTTTATTTTGTATTTTGCTCACTTATTCGTACCTTTGTCCCCGATTTTGGAGAATAATGGGAAATGAAGAATCCGTTTGACAAGATATTAAATTGGTATTTCACAAAGAATTCACTGCCGTATTGGAGCATTCTGTTGATTGATTGTGCCATTATTATTTGCAGTGGTATGCTGACCTATTGGATCTTCAATAGTGCGGTGTTGTTGTTTGAGAATACCTTGAAGGTGCTGAATACACTTATCTGTTTCCTCATCCTGAGTATTCCGGGATTCAGGCTGTTTCATACGTATTCGGGCTTTATGCGCTATGCGAGTTTTGTGGACTTGCTGCGTGTAGCCTATGGCAACGCTGTGTCACTGGTTCTGGTGCTTATAGCGCAATATGGTATGGACCTGTTGCCGGGCCATCTGTTCGCCCATTTCAATACAACGAGTATCTTCCTTATCTATATTATCGCGACGCTCTTTATGTGGGGGCTTCGTATCTTTGTGAAGACGCTTTACGACGTGGCCTTCTCGAACTCTCGTGCTGTGCGTGTGCTTATCTATGGTGCGATGTCGGGTGGTGTCGGTCTGGCGAAGAATATCCAGAGTCAGCGTCCAAGGCGTTATGTGGTGAAGGGCTTCATCACCCACCACAAGAACACGAAGCACCAGATGATCATGGGTGAGAAGGTGTACTCGGT
>JAEETB010000269.1 GCA_016286575.1 Prevotella sp. | reverse complement strand
AGACACAGAACGGGCTGACTCACCTTGGAATACTAATCCAATCGCTGACAACTTTTCTTCAATACTAAAATTTCGTTTCATCTGAACCTTTTAGTTGTGTCCAACTTTCTGGGTTCACTTCAAACTTATGTGACATGTCCCCGTGAGTTCTTGTCCCCGTGAGTTCTAAGAAAATCGTTTCTCAAATCGAGAGATATTGCTTATTGATTTTGCCATAGGATTGATTTTCAACCTTTTAACCCCTAAAAAGTGAGAAACACCCTGCGATGCAGATTTTTAGAAAATCACACCTTGTTCTCCCCAGAATTGCCTACCTTTGCACCAGCATAGAAGACGAGAATGATTAAAAAATCCTAAATCTTCGCGAAATCGAGCAAGGTTTTTGGTGTTTGTCAGTTATATAAGTAAAGAATAAAAAAACAACAAATATGAATACTGCAGGATTGAACATGATGAAATACTCCTTATTATTAATACTGATAGGGTTTACATGTTTTGCATGTAATCCAAAAACAAAGAGTGATAAACCAGTGAAGGATTCTGTTCTTATTATAGAAACCGTCAAGAACGAGAACATTAATGACCCTCTTTATACTAAGTGGTGTCAATTGATAGACTCAATGGAAACTCATGGAAAAAGTCAATTACCCAAAGAACTTCATGTTTTTGTTGAAAAGGGTAGCAAATTAAATAAAGACCCCAAGATATATAATAAGATTGCTCCATTATGCATTGATGGAGAAACGGTTTATTTTATGGAGGAAATAAATGTTTATACTGCTATTATAATGTTTTCTTTTTGGAGAAAAGCCAACAAATCCATTTTTGGTACAGAAGACCAATATAATTATAGGGATTTTTGGTATCAAAAGAAGACTTCTGCTTTTGAGCGAGGTGGTGAACTTTTAGATTCTGCAGATATTAACAACGATCCCAATAAAAGTTACTTTTCTAAAAAACTAATAGATGCCTGTAATAGATGGGATACAAAAGATTTACTTACAAATCATGATTTGTTCGGAGTTTCAGGAGACGTATATGTCTATTTAGCATACAAGGTTGTTTGTAATAATAACCAGTCCAAGGTAGAATGTGTAAAGGTAACGGACCAAGGGCAACCTGGGGATGATATATCTGCGCCTCCTTATCAAATTATATTGGATAAATCAAATTAAATGTTGATTTGGCAGAGAATCTGTGTTAATAAAACTTAGTGATAGTCATCAAGAAACATGTAAACGCGAATTCAAAATTCTGAAATCATGAAGAAACTATTTATTGTTGCAGCCATCGCGCTGCTGGGAGGAATGGTGACAGCATGCAGTAGTGATGATGATAAGATAGTAGAATTGCAGAACGGTCCGTTCGAAGGGATTGTGTACAGTTCTGGAGGCAAGGCAGTGGAATCCAGTCCTCTTTCTGTCTTTTTCACCAAAGAACTTCATTCTCCGTATTATTACGAAACAGAAGACGGGCGTCATCTCAAAGATATGACATTCTTTGATGATGGATACAAAGACAGTTGCTTGATTATCAACAGCCGGGAAGAATTTCAAGCTGTCTACAAAGGCTCCAGCCCACTACCAGAAGTGGATTTCAGCAATAACTCCATTTTCCTTTGTAGGACATCTGTGCCTGAAGGATCATACAGAATATACAAAGCATCGCTTTCAGATCATGGCGCGAACTATATCCTTGATTTGGGACTAGTCCATTATACCAGCGGCATTTCTACATGTATGGTGATACCTGTCTTCTATTGGAAGCTTATGCCCAAAATGGAGAATAAAGAGGTTGTTATAGATAAATCTGTCACAGATTCTGAAAGGTAATCAAATCCCTCTACTCCTTCGGCTTGGTGCGGTGGCGGAGGGTGCGGAGGGTTTCTTTGGAGATTGAGAGGATGCGGAGGATGTCAAGTTCTGACTTCCCCATTTCCTGAAGGATGAGGAAGACCAGGCGGTGGTTGGTCAGCTTGTCTTCTCGTGGGATGGCCATTAGCTGTTGCATGGTCCTGTAGTTCGTGGCGGTGTAGTATTCCAGGAACAGCGTTTCGTCCTCCTTGCTCCAATTGCTGATGTCCCTGTTTGCGACGATGTCGTCGTAGAGCACACGGCCCTTGTTCAGTCCAGGTGCGCGATTGTCCATGATGTCGCTGATCTGCTGGTTCAGTTCTTCTATCTTCTTCTTCGCGTCTGATCCAGTAGCTTTCAGTGCGTCTATCTGGTTCAGACAGTCGTTGATCTGCATCTGATAGCCCTGCAGTTTGATTTTGTTCAGGTAGCGACGACGGATGTACAGCCCGATACCAGCAAGCAGAGCCAGAGCCAAGATCATGATGCCCCACTGCCAGCGGATGATAGCCTGGTCTTTCGCATGCATTGCCGTCTCATGGTCAAAACGCGTCTGAAGGTCTTTGATGGTGTCGTTTCTCAGTTTGGCTTCAATGCTATCGCGGATCTCAAAGATCTGCGTTACCATGTCTGATATGCTATCCGTTTTGCCTCGCTCTAAATCAAATTCTATCAGATTGCGGATTATGTTATCCTTGGGGTATCCATCATTTACGACTAAGGCCTTCTTCAGATAATTATAGCATTCCTCTGTTTTACCTTCATCATAAAAAATGTCAGCTAAATGCTCATAAGTTCTTGTTAATTCTTTATATGACAAAGATTCCTGCAAATACTGTTTCGCTATTTCTGGCTTTTTCTCCTTGCATTCCAAAGCTAAATTTGCCAAAAAGAAAGGCAAATCCTTTTCTCCTACATATTCAAGATATTGTGGAATAGCATTCAAATGTGCCATCGCACTATCATTGTACCCTAATTCCGAATAAGCGAGATGTAACCAATAATGAGAATAAATCTCCCACTTTTTGTTATTTACTTCCTGAGATAGCTTTCGTGCTTTCTTCGCATATGCAAGTTGTATCTTGAAATTTGAACTTGCAGCATTTACAAATGCAATTCCTTCCAATATTTTGAATTGTTGGTATTTATCATTTGATTGTTTTGATAATAATTCCGCTTGTTTATACAATTCTATAGATTTCTTATAATCTCTTTTGCGATTAAACCCAACTGCTTTGTAATAGTAGGCATCAGCCAACTTCTTTGAGTTATTGTGTTTTTGATAATAGCCGATGACCTCATCAAGCAGACTGTCTGGTGATGCAGCCGGCTTATTTGCCAAGTAGCCCGTTTGAACTTTCAGAAGATTGTAGTGTGCTTGATCCTCCTGATTCTTGATGGTCGTTTCATCAATGGATGATATCATCTGGTAAGCTGAATCATATTCTTCTTTAAAAACCAAGGAATCTACCTCAGTCAATTTCTTACTGATGCTACCAGTCTGGCAACTCAGCAGCATCAAAAATCCAACGACGATAAGACTTGCTTGTTTCATTTTCATTCGCATTTTGGAGACAAAGTTACTAAAAGTAGTCGAAATAGGGGGCTGATTTCCCATCTTTGATCGAAGAAAAGCGTTTCTCTTTTTGCCAAAAACGCCTTTTGGTTTTGACTATATGTTTGAGCATCAGCCATTTAATCTCTAAAAAGTGAGAAACGCCCCGAAATGCATATTTTGAGTATAGTTTGCCATTGTTCCAAAGAAAATGAATACTTTGTTGCAGCAAATACGTTGCTAAGAAGAACCTTATTTTATTAATTAGAGAAATGAATACAGTTATGAATCTTATCAAAATGGGTATGAGTCCTTAAAAAAAATCCCGAATAATTTGGGAGGCTCAGAGAATAATAGTATCTTTGCACCCGACATTATGATTTTGGGAGCTATGACAGCTTTCTTTTATCTGCTGAAAACACCACAAGTAATCAGATTACTATAGGAAAGATTGTCTGCCAGCTCACACCAGTAGGTGTGGGCATTTTTGGTAAAGACAAGCTATAGTAGGGTACGTGGTGTTACCTAGCAGACTTGTCGCTCGGATATCTTTTATGCCTCACCTTTTTTCCAAAATCGTTTATGTGAAAAAACAAAAAACATCCTAAGGTATAAATGATTGATTAACAAAACGTCATTATGAATAATTACACTGACGAAGAAGTCCCAGACTTTCTGGGAGGACTCGGCGACATGCTGCCTGCCGATGTCCTGAAGATGGTGAACGAACTGCTGGAGCTGTTGCACCAGAAAGAGAAAGATCACCAAGGCAGCACCGTGATTAACATCTATGAAAAGGGAAGCTGGCATGTGGATAAACAGTACAACT
>JAEETB010000268.1 GCA_016286575.1 Prevotella sp. | reverse complement strand
ACCCCCATAACACTTATGGATAGGCACCAGGTCCTCAAAGCGGTTACGCTCACGAGCCGTACCCGCTGCCAGTCCGATACCCAACACCAGTGTCTGCTGGAGAATGAGCATCAGCACGGCCGGGATGATGAAGTTGCCATAGCCTCCCGCAGGATTGAAGATGGGCACATCGGCAAAGTCGAGCGGACGCGTGGTGATCAGGTCCTCACGGTCGGTATAGTTGCCTGAAACCTTCTTCTGGATCTCGGCTCCCATCGCCTGACTCACGACAACCGACGTCTGATAGATGGCTTTGTACGTCAGCATCAACGACATGTCGCAATAGACGCTGATCACTCCCTGTTCCATGCGGTTGACATGGGCGGCGAAATCGGAGGGTATGAGATAGATGCCCTTGGCCACCTGACGGCTGACGAGAGACTTTGCCTCCTCGATATTACCGGCATAGGAAACCACCTTCACATCGGGAGAGGCATCACACATACGGATAAACTGACGACTCAACTGACTATGCGACTGGTCGACCACGACAACAGGTACCTCGTGAACCACCTCGTTGTTGTAGATCCAGGAATAAAGCAACGGATAGACAATGGGCACGATGATGCAGAAGATCAGCACGCCCTCATCCTTCAGTACCTGCTTCATCTCCTGACGCCAGACGTAAGCAGCATCCTGTATCGCATTGTATAGTTTATGGAATATAGACATAGGTGAGCATTGCATTTTTTATCTTCGACATCACGAGCCACGGCATCAGGCTGAAAGCCAGCAGGGCCGCGATGTGGAGCCAGGCTTCAATGATTGGGAAACCGTTGAACACGGTAATCTGGTACACCATGTAATAATGGCGCAGGGGGAAGAGCGACGAGAGCGCCTGGATAGCTCCGTCCATACCCATCACCGGGAAGGTAAAGCCCGCCAGCGAGAAGCTGAGCACAGCCCAGAGCGAGCAGACACTCATCGACATACGCAGCGAGGGTACCAATCCGAAGGCAAAGATGCCGAAACCGATGGAGGCAAACACCTCGAGCACAGCCAGGAGGATGATATCCCACACATCGCCCAGATGGGGGAAACGGAGATAGCCGAAGAGATAGAACTCATAGACGAAGATCAGTGTCAGCCAGATCAGTGCCTGAGGGAGATATTTGCCCAGGATGGCCACCACCATATTACCGTCGGCCACCTTCAACCACTCCTTACCACGTCCGAACTTCAGTTCCATACCTAAGGAATAGGCTGAGATGAGGAACATGAACAGCATCATGATACCTGTGACCAGCACCGTCGAGAGGTAGGCATTATAGTTCGTCCAGGGATTGGCAATCTGGTGCAGATCGATACGGATAGGCTGCAGGAACGCCGATATCTGCTCAGGCGTATAGCCCTTGGCACGCATCGTGGCCTGACCCACAGCGGCCGAACCAAGGTTGGAGATTGTCTTCAGATCTTTCATCAGCAGCGAACCCGACATCACCGAGGCCATATTATAATAATAGGATATCTTGGGGCGACGACTGGAGAGCAACTGGTCGGCTGTTCCCTTGGGAATATAGAGGAACGCGTAGATCTGGTTCTCATGGATGGCACGTCTGGCCTCAGACACTGAAGTATAGTGGGCCACGACCTTGGAACTCTGGAAGGCATCGAGCCGACGGATTAGCGAACGTGACGTGGACGTATTGTCGAGGTCGACGACGCCAATCGGCATATCCTCAGGCAGTCCCTCGTCCATCATCGTGGTGAAAAACACCATCGCCAGCAAGGGGAAGACCACCATGCTGATGAGGTAAATGCGATTCACACGGAGAATCTTACATTCACGCCTCGCCACCTGCCATATATCAATAAAATATTTCATTATTCAATTTTCCGCTCGACCCGAAGGGGCGCTTGCTACCAACGGGACGCAAGAATTTTCAATCTTTCAAAATCAACGACATGCCCGGACGCAGACCGTCGAGCTGCTCTACAGGACGGGCCTTCACCTCAAAGGTCTTCAGGTCGTACTGCCCGTTAGCCTTCGTGGCCTTCCATACAGCGTAAGAGCCCTGATCCTTCAAGTAGTACACCTTCATCTTGATGTCCTTGTTGAATGCAGGTACGAAAGCTGTAATCTCAGAACCCACCTTCATGCCGTTGAGCTGGTCCTCGCGCACATTGAACGTGCCCCACATGTCCTGCATCACGGCAATCGACATGATGGGAGAACCTGTGCCAACAAGCTCACCTACCTTCGGATAGACATCGCTGACCTCACCCTCCATCTGAGCCGTCTGTACGGTCTCGTGGATATAGGAGTTCACCTCCTGTACGGCACCCTTGGCACGTCCCACCTGGGCGGCAGCAGCCATCTTGTCTTCCATACGGGCACCGTTGACAGCCATGTCATACTGGCTCTGGGCGGCCTTCATCTGGGCCTCCATCGCCTTGTAGTTGGCATAGACCTCATCGCGCTTCTGGGCACTCATCACACCCTCGTCGTAGAGACGCTGGATGCGGGCATACGACTTCTCGGCAATCTCGAAACCGGCCTTAGCCTGCTGCAGCACACTATAGGCACCCTGGATCTGCTCCTTGCGGGCACCATTCTGCGCCTTCAGCTCCAAGGCTGCCGCAGCACTCTGGGCACTCTGGGCCTGTTCCATCTTCGCACGTACATCAGGGGCGTCGAGGATGGCCAGCGTATCGCCCACCTTCACATAGTCGCCCTCCTTCACACGGAGTTCGAGGATACGACCGGGAACCTTACTTGACACACGATACTCTGACACTTCCACCTGGCCCTGGATGATTTCCGGATCACGGTCGAAGGCAAAGGATCCTATCACTGCTACTATAATCACAACTGCCACGAAACCTGCAATGGCGAGCAGAATGTTGTTATGTTGACTTTTTGCACTCATATTCTTATATATCTGTAAACTCTAAACTGTAAACCGTAAACTATAATCTCTAAACTAC
Organism: Prevotella sp.; assembly: GCA_016286575.1. Lineage (GTDB taxonomy): Bacteria > Bacteroidota > Bacteroidia > Bacteroidales > Bacteroidaceae > Prevotella. The sequence goes on along the minus strand of JAEETB010000268.1, from coordinate 1,304 downwards.
TCCAGCGTTCCCAACGCTTTTTGCAGATCAACCTGTGAAAGGCGGACATCGATCTCTGCATCGATCTTCTGCGACTGTGCCTGTAACCAGGCTGTCTGCGCCTCCATCACCGTTGCAGGTGTGATTACACCCTCACTGAAACCGAGGTTGGCAATACGCAGATTCTCATCGGCACGCTGGATATTGGACTGAGCCATCGTGAGCTTCTTGTTGGCCTCGTCTACCTTGAAGGTGTTCTGGTTGACCTGCAATTCGATCAGCTCACGGGCCTCCTCAAGTTCAAGGCGCGCCATACTCGTGGCACCCTTCGAGGCACGTACCTTATACATCACGTCACCCCAGTTCCAGATGGGCACACGCATCATGACACCCACATGCCAGAAACCACGGAACTTATTCTCAAAGCCATTGAAGAGACTGGGATTGCTCACAGCGTAACCACCCGTCAGGAGCACCTGGGGCAGATTGCCTGCACGGAGCACGTTCGTCGCCTGTTTCGACAGGTCTACGGTATTCTGCAGCATCTTCAGTTCCGGACGGTTTGTCACGGCCTGATCAACGTTGAGCTCAGGGGTCAGCTCCACGACAGCAATCTGATCAGCCTGCTCGTCCTCAAGCGTCACGGCCTCGTTCAGGGGCAGTCCGCAGAGCTGGTTCAGCAACATGCGCGAGAGCACCAGTCCATCGTTGACCTTCACCAGTGTCATCTCGGCCTCGTTGACCTTCACGTCGACACTCAGACCGTCGCTCTTCGTAGCCACGCCCTCTTCGATCATCTTATGTACATCGCTGCTGAGTTTCTGAACAAGATCCCGATAACTCTCAGCCAGTTTCTTCTTATGATAGAGTGACACAACCTGCCAGTAGGCCTGGTCGATGCGGTAAAGGGTCGCCTGACGACGGGCCTCCAGCGAGTGACCGGCCATCTTCTCCTGAATGTCGGCCATCTTGTTGAGCGCAATGATACTGCCACCCATGAAGAGGGGCTGACTCAGCATGATGGAGCCGGCAAAGATATTGCGGGTATCAGTATCAAAGGCATCCACAATCTTCTGACCCAGACCGTTCAACGCAGTCTCCAGCGTAGGACCCAGCTTCCCCATAACGGCAGCCAGCTTAGGCTCCTGTTGCATCATCGGACCCAGACTCTGGGTGATACCTGATCCTAAGGCCGTACCAAGACTACTGAACTCAGCCTTCTGAGTCTCACTCAACAGCGAGATCGACTCACTGGTATACTCGTAAGTGCCGATGGCACTCACATGCGGCAGGTACTTGGTGCGGGCCGACCTGCGGAGGTTGGC
>JAEETB010000267.1 GCA_016286575.1 Prevotella sp. | reverse complement strand
AAATTAATAATTTGTTGCAAAATTACTAAAAAATATCCATTAACTCCAAGCATTTCTTAATATTTTTGTAACTTTGCGCCCAAATGTCGATATTCAGCATATTTCTTTCGGCACTGACCTTAGTGCCAACGAACGAGGGTGACACCATCCAGACAGAACGTCTGGACGAGGTTGTCGTCGTCTCGAATTCAGCCCGTCAGCGCGTGCAAAGCGTGCAGACAGGTGCAGAACAACTGAAAATTAAGGAACTGACAGCTTCGCCACAACTCTTTGGCGAGCGTGATATCATGCGATCACTACAACTCCTGGCTGGCGTGAAGGCAGAAAGCGATGCTTCGAGCGGATTCCAGGTGAGAGGCGGAACCTCAGCACAGAACCAAATCCTGCTCGATGGAACACCTGTCTACAACGCAGGACACCTGGGTGGTCTCTTCTCAGCCTTCAACGATGATGCCCTTGCTGCTGCCACCTTATATAAAGGTTTGTTGCCTGCCCAATACGGCAGTGCCTCATCGGCAGTACTTGATATTGTTGGCAAGACAGGTAACAAGAGTGAGTATCACGGTGGTGCCTCCATTGGCATCCTGGCTGCAAAGGCCACCTTCGAAGGGCCTATCGTAGCAGATAAGGCTGCCTTCCTGATCACTGCCCGTCGCTCGTATATGGACTGGATCCTGAAGATGTCGAAGGATTTCAGTGGCAACACCCTCTATTTCTACGACGTAAACGCCAAGATCGACTGGACCATCAACAGCAAGAACCAGCTCTTTCTGACCTTCTTCTCAGGCAAGGACGAGACGGGGCTTGAAAAGATGGTAGACCTGAAGTGGAACAACCTTTCAGCCAGTTTGAAGTGGCTACACTATTTCAACGACAACAGCTACTCGCAGTCGAACATCTACTACAGTGGCTATGGCACAGACAACGGCACAGACCTGTTAGGCATGAACCTGTGGTTTGCAGGACATATCCGCCAGACAGGTTTCAAGCAGGATCTCCACCTGGGACTGGGCAACTATAAGATCGATGCAGGACTGCAGACAGCCCTGATGAATGTGAAATCAGCTGAGTGGAAGAAGGTGACGCTGGAGGAAAAGGAGCAGCGAAAGGCATGGGATAATGCCATCTGGGCTAATCTTGTCTTCCCTGTGACCAAGAACCTACACGTCTCAGCAGGTCTACGATTGACGGCTTTCATGCCCTTGGGAGGCTCGCTCTACTACGACATTGACCAAAACGGTAATATCGAGTGGTACTATAATTATCCTAACAACAGGGTCATCAAGACCTACCTGAACCTAGAGCCTCGTCTGAGCCTGAACTGGCAGACCTCAGACCTCACATCTATTAAATTAGGATATACGCGTACCACTCAGAATGTACATGCCCTTCGCAACCAAAGCACCTCGACGCCCTTCGACCGTTACACCATGAGCAGTAACATCATCCAGCCTGAGGTGGCAGACCAAGTGAGTGGTGGTTTCTTCGTGATGACACCCTCGCAGATGTACGACTTCTCGATTGAAGGCTACTACCGTCATATCAACCATGCGCTCGACTATCGCGACGGCAAGACCTTCAGCAGTGAGATTGAGATAGAGCGACTGATTCTGCCTGGTGAGGGCAAAGGCTACGGCGTGGAGCTGACAGCCAGGAAGAACGGTGGTAAACTGACAGGATGGATGAACTACACCCTCTCATGGTCGAAGACGAGGGTCAATGGTGTGAATGGTGGCAGGTGGTATAACGCGAACAACGATCGTCGCCACGATATCAACATCGTAGCCATGTATCGTCTGAGCAAGCGCTGGACCCTGAGTGCTGCCTGGGTATTCAATACAGGACAGGCTTTCACGGCTCCCAGTGGCAAATATCAGATAGAAGGTAACTGGATATTCTACTACACAGAGCGTAACGGCTATCGAGCACCTGACTATCACCATCTGGATATAGGCGCTGTATGGAAAAAACAGAACAAACATACGACGGTAGAGTGGGCTTTCAGCATCTACAACTTGTATAACCACTACAACCCCTACCTCATTAACTTCGAGGACCGCTCGAAAACAGGTACCTCGGCTGTGCAATATTCGCTCTTCGGCATCGTACCGTCAGTAGCATTTAACATCAAATTCTGAAAAGGCATGAAAGCAAAGATATACACCCTGCTGCTCATTGGTCTGAGTCTCTGCAGTTGCGAGAAGACGATCGACATGGACTTCCACAGCGTTGTACCACTTTACTATGTGGAAGGCTGGATCACACCCTATGAGACTATCGTACGCGTCAGCCAGACCAAGAACTTGTCGGATACCACCTCTGTCTGCGGCATCAACAATGCCAAAGTCACGATTACTGATGAGGATGGACGTACATTTAATGTGCCATACTCAGATAGAGATTACTATATGTCAGATGAACGTGGAGAGGTGGGCAAGACCTATCGTCTGGATGTCGAGGTAGACGGTCAGCACTTCTCATCCACCTCGAAGATGTACAGGATGGCTAGCATCAATTCTTTCCGTCTGATCTGGAAGAACATGCTCTCAGAGCGTTATATCTTTGGCGATGTAAGAATACAGGATTTCCCTAACGAGATAAACTACTACTATATCCACATCTACCGCAACGGTATTCCCTATCGCAGTGCTGTACTGAAGGATGACACGAATCCTGGAGGAGAACTGCAACAGCTCTTCGCCTTCAACAAAGAGGGAAGTACGGATCAGGACAGACTGAGAGAAGGGGATGAACTGGAAGCAGAGGTAAGAACCATCGACGAACGTTCGTACGAATATCTTTACTCGCTCCTGCTGATGGACAATACAGGAACAAATCCCATCGAAAACTTTACTGGAGGATGTCTGGGGTATTTTAGTGCTTTCAGTGGTGTTGGACGAGGTATTGAATTCCGTACAGAGTATGTAGAAGAAGAGGAGTGATTCGATTGAATCACCCCTCTTTTCTTAATGTCATCTGTACACGAATTCCACTGGCTCCTAACTCCTCAGCTTCATAGCTGATAATCAAGGTGGTCTCTGAAAACGAGCGGACTAAGGCGAGAATCGTACCACGCTGTCCGTCCTCGTTGGTGAAATCCATCTTCAAGTTACTGTTGTCGCACTTATAATCACCAGTAAAGATCGTTTCGCCTTGTTTACCAAGAACAGTAAACGTACCTGTACGGATCATGCCATTGTAAGTGCCATCGCCATTAAAGATGAACTTGTCGTAGGTGAACCTCTCTGGTGTCCATCCTGGATCATCTGGGTCTTCAGGCTCAGGAGCCCCCTCGATGATGACATCGCCAGGTCCCCAACCACGCTGCCAGGTACCAACGATATACTCGCCAAGACGCTCGCCATTGTCGTCGCCTACACCACAGGAGGTAATAAGAAGTGAAAAGTGAAAAGTGAAAAGTAGAGGCAGAAGTCGCCACCATTTATCACAAATCCCTTTCATCTTATTACGCATACTTATGTTCATCCGATACTTTTCACTTTTCACTTCACATTTCCCACTTCTATCAGGTACTCTGCAATCTGCACAGCGTTCAGAGCTGCACCCTTGCGAATCTGATCGCCAGAGAGCCAGAAGGTCAGACCACAGTCATCGCTGAGATCCTTACGAACACGACCTACATAGATATCATCCTTGCCAGCAGTCTCGAGTGGCATGGGATAAGTCAGAGTAGAAGGATCGTCCCTCAGTGTGCAACCAGGGGCTGCGGCAATCGCCTTCTGAGCCTCCTCGACACTGATGGGTTTCTCTGTCTCAATCCAAACTGACTCTGAGTGAGAGCGCAGTGAGCTGACACGTACACACATCGCTGAGCACTTGGCATCAGTATGCATGATCTTACGAGTCTCATTGAACATCTTCATCTCCTCCTTCGTGTAGCCATTTGGCTGGAACACATCGATCTGGGGAATCACGTTATAGGCAAGCTGGTGGGCAAACTTCTTGACGGTTTTCACCTCACCCTCTTCTACCATCTCCTTGTACTGCTGCTGCAGTTCAGCCATCGCAGCGGCACCTGCACCAGAGGCACTCTGATAAGAAGCCACGTGGATACGCTTGATGTGAGAGATCTGCTCCAGCGGCTGGAGGACAACCACCATCATGATCGTCGTACAGTTAGGATTAGCAATGATACCACGAGGACGGTTCAAGGCATCCTCGGCATTGCACTCAGGCACCACGAGGGGCACATCGTCGTCCATACGGAAAGCTGAAGAGTTGTCAATCATGACAGCACCATATTTCGTAATGG
>JAEETB010000266.1 GCA_016286575.1 Prevotella sp. | reverse complement strand
GGGTTGTTCAAACAGTAGCTGTACCTGTTGTAGTTCTGTGTGAAGTCGGGCATCTGGACGTAGGGGTCGGGCGAGAAGAAGCGCCCAAGGACGGGGTCGTAGAGGCGGGCGTTGGCGTTGACGATCTTGAAGCGGTCGTAGTGCTCGTGGCCGGTGAAGCCGCGGCTGAAGGGGAACGTCACCTGTGTCTGCGGGGTGTTCCACGCGGTGAAGGACATGCGGTTGCCCCAAGGGTCGAAGTGGGTCTGCTGCACGACGTTCTTGTCCTCGTCCAACACCATCTCCCAGCTTCCGAGACGGTCGGTGAGCACGTAGTAGAGGCTGTCGGCGCTGCCCTTGGACACGTGCACCGCAACGAGGCGGCCCTCGGCGAAGACGTAGTCGAGACTGCGGGTGGCGCTGCCCGTCGTCTCCACCTCGTGGAGGCGGGAGACGCGGGTGACGGTCTTCTGCAGGAGGTTGTTATGCAGGAATCGGGTGTGCCTGCGCTGGCCGTCGGCGCCGTAGTCGATGGCGGCGCGGTAGCCGTTCTCCGCGATGGAGACGGGACGGTTCCAGAGGCCGTAGGACACCTCGCACGTGGCGTTGGGCACAGGGCAGGCGATGCCGCCAGTGACGGCGGTGACGGCGTGTGGCCCGGCGTCACCGTAGGCGTAAGAACCCACCCTGGAGTTGGCGGTGATGTTGCCCTTGCCGTCGTAGGTGAAGGAACCCGCCGTGACGCCGTTCACCGAGTAGGAGACGAGGCGGTCGAGGGCGTCGTAGGCGTAGGCCTCCGACTGGCTAGCGTTGGCCTCGGCCCTCGAGGCGACGAAGCCCCGGGCGTCGTAGGTGTAGGACAGCCGGCGATACTCCCCGCCTATGGTGTAGGTGACATCGTGGCCCAGCCAGTGGATGTTGGCGGCGTCGGTGACGTCGCCGTTGCGGATGCCCGTGAGCAGGCCGTTGGCGTTGTAGGTGTACTGCACGCCCGTGCCGTTGCCGTAGCGGCACTTCAGGGGATGCCCCAACAGGTCACGGGTGTCGATGGAAAAGACCATGCTGTCGTTGCTGCCGTCGGTGAGCGAAACCAGCTGGCCCAAGGAGTTGTAGGAGTGGCGTAGGACGAATCCGTCGGGGTAGGTCAGGCACAGCAGCCGCCCCGCGTTGTCGTAGGAGTAGCCCTGCACGTAGTGTGCCGCGCCGTCGATGGACTCCTCCTCGGAGAGCCTGCCCAGGTTGTCGTATCCATAGACGGTCTCGTCGGCGCCGTTGTGCCGCACCTTGTGGACCCTGCCCTTGCCCTTGCCCGGGGCGCTGTCGTAGACGTAGGCCACCGTGTCGCCCGACAGGCCGTCGGTGCGGACGGTGCGCGTGACGCGTCCCAGCAGGTCGTAGGCATGGGCCGTCGTCACGCCGTTGGCGTCGGTGCTCTCCGTCAGCCTGCCCAAGGCGTCGTAGGCGCTGGACACGGTGCCGGCGTCGGGATCCTCGATGCGGACGCGGTTGCCCCGGATGTCGGAGAACACGACGGTGGTCGCCCCGCCGCAGGCGACGGCGGTGCTGTCGAGGGTCCTGCCCGACTGGGTGGTGTAGCCGTACGCATAGGCGACGGTCCCCCCGGCGTCTTCGGCCTGCACGAGGCGTCCCGCCGCATCGAGGGTGCGGGTGCGGCGGGTGTTGCGGATACTGTCGAAAACGGTCACGAAGCAGTCCACCTCCGGGTCCCTGCCGTCATAATAGGTGTAGGAGCGGTTGGAGTACGGCCCCTTCTCGGCGACAACCCTGCCGTAGATGTCATGGGACGTCTCGCTCCAGGTCTTGGAGACGAACAGCTCGTTGGCACTGGCATAGGGGACGGAGGTGGTCGCCGCGACACGTCCCAGCGAGTCGTACACCACGTCGTCGTAGCCGAGCCCCGCCACGTAGGAGTGGACCTCCCGCCCCAGGACGTCGAACCACGTCCTCGTCTCGGGCCTGCCGTCCTCGGTGGTGCGCACGTACCACACGGCGTCGCCGAAGGCGGCGGTCGCGTTCCAGGCGTAGGACGTGTTGACGGCGGTGCCGTCGGGACGTGTGACGCGGATGGCTCGTCCCAAGGCGTCGTACTGGTAGGAAGTGGTCAGGCCGTTGATGTCGGTCTCCGAGGTGGGGAGTCCCGTCATGTTGTTGTAGTTCGTCGTCCGGGTGTTCCCCAGCGGGTCGGTGACGGAGGTGACGAAACGACGCTTCGAGTCGTAGCCATAGACGGTGGTCGCGGCGTCCAGGCCGTTCGGGGTGATGGTCTCCGTCACGGGCATTCCGCAGGCGTTGTAGGCGTAGGACGTGGACGACACCATCCCGTCGGAGTCGCTGGCGGTCGCCGTCGAGAGCCTCCCCGAGACATAGGCATATTGCATGCGTTGCCAGGGTGACTGGCTGCAGCCTTGGCGGCGGTGCCAGGTCTTGACGCTGGAGGGCTTCTTCACCTGCCCGCCGTTGGGCAGGACGACCGTCGTGTAGGCATAGACGGTGCTGTCGAGCTCCAGCCAGTCCCCGAACGCCGCACCGACCCTGCGTGTCCTGGCGACGTCCCAGTCCCTCCTCCCGTCACTGCCGAGATGCAAGCTCACCGTGCGGACGGCGTTCCCGAGCCGGTCGATGTCGCTGCTGACGCTGCTGTAGGGCACGATGCGCCCGTAGGGAAGCTCAAGCACCGAAAGGGTGTTCAGCGTCTGCCTGTGGTAGAAGCGGTCGCGTCCGGGATTCCAGAAGGAAGAGTCGGAAACGAAACCGCCCAGCTCGTCGGGGTCCTTCGGCTCATGATAGACGAGGGACTGCTCAAGGTCGATGCGGTGGTGAACGGTGTCGTGCTGGAAGAGGAACTGGGTGTTGGTCCCGTCGCGGTAGGCCTCGTGGTAGTGGAACCCGAGCACTCCGCACAAGGAGTCGTTGAAGGCCATCCCGAAGGTGTGAACCGTCAGGGCGGTGCCCCCGAGGCCGTCGGGCTCCGCCACCGCCCGGGCCAGCGGCCAGTGGACGCGGCGCCCCGAGACGCCGAGGTACCCGATGTCGGGCGTGGCGTAGTAGCCGTACGCCAGCGCCGTGGTCTTGCCGTAGCCGTCGGTGAACGTGGCTGCAAGGTCGTGAGTGCGATGCTCGGGGAGGCTGACGATGACAGGGTCTTGGAAGATGGAGCCCGAGTAGAAAAGCTCGTTTTTCCCGTCGCCGTTAAGCTCCGTGAACGTGTACATGATCTCGTAATGGTGATTTACCCCGGGGTTGTACAGCTGGAGCGTGTCATAGACCCATCCCGTGGAGGCGTACCGTCTCGACAGGCAGGTATGCAGGGTGAGCTTCTGTTCGTCGAAGTCGAATATGGGCTGCACGATGTCGTCCTTCCCGTCTCCGTTGAGGTCGCCGACCAGCAGCGGCCACCGCGGTTTCCCGTCGTTGAGGTGCTCCGTATTGAAGGGCAGGGCTTCGGAGGGGGTGTAGTCGTTCCCCTTGGACATCTTGAGGAAGTAGCCGTCGAGGGAGTAGTAGATGTAGTCCGTGTACCCGTCACCGTTGAGGTCGCCGAAGAAGTCCCTGCGGGAGACGTATTCCATGTAGTGATCGATGACTTGGGTGAAGGTGCCGACCTGGGCGTCATACTCGTAAGCCTTCACATCGTGCTCTCCCACCGCCTGGATCTCCGACTTGCCGTTGCCGTTGACGTCGGTCACGGCGAGCCGTGCGTCCTTGTGTACGGTGGCCGTGGCGCCGTTCTCCAGGCAAGTGAGCGTTCTGGTGTTACCGACGGCCTTGCCGACACGCAGCACCTGGAGGCCTCCCGTCCCCAGGAAGCGGCCCGCGAGGAAGCCTCCGGCGTCGGCATCGTTGGAGGCAAGGGTACGGGTCTGATGGCCGGTTCCCGGGAAACTGACCGCCATATAGCGCACGCTATCATCGTCAGGGTCGTACTGGGTGTACCCGATCTCGTCGATGCCGTTGCCGTCGTAGTCGGCGACGGCGAGTGACGCATAGGAGTCCGTCCCTCCTCCAAAGGCCCCCGAGAGGGACGACGGGGTGAAGTGGCCGGTGCCGTCGCCTTTCCATACCGTCCACGAGGTGGTCTGCGTGCCCGGGTCGTACCCGTACAGCAGCAGGTCGGTGAGGTTGTCGCTGGTGAAGTTGCCCGTCTTGACGACGTTGCCCTGCGTGTCGTAAACGGTCTGGTAGGAGACGGTCTGTCCATCGGCGCCCCAGCCGATCGCGGTCCTGGTCAGCTCGTGCCCGGCGCCGTCCTTGAGGACGACGGCGGTGAGCCTCG
>JAEETB010000265.1 GCA_016286575.1 Prevotella sp. | reverse complement strand
TGTATCAGTTCCTCTACGGCGTTGCCAGTGGTCGAGGGTGTCTGTCGCATATCCTCCACCTTCAGCTGTTCGGTCTGTGAGGTCTGCCTGCGCTGTTCGGTGACTACGATTTCATCGACATTTGCCGACTGTCGCATGACGATGGTGACGGTCATCTTGCCCTTGGGATTCCTGAATACCCGTTTTCTCGGTGCATAGCCGATCATGGAGAAACGGATCTCTACCGAATCCGCCGACTGCATATCGAGGCTGAATTCCCCCTTCAGGTTGGTCATCGTCACCTTCCCCTGAGTGGGACACATGACGGTCACGAATTCCAGGGCATGCTCCTCCTCGTCGACCACCTTTCCCTTCAGGGTGAAGTCGTCGGCAAAGACCGTCAGGCACATCGCCCAGACGATGACCAGCATTATCCATCGGTGCAAATAAACCTTCATCTTGTACAAATAACGTGAAAATCGCCGTTTTATTTGCTAATCTTGCAAATTTTCTTGGTGGATTCGGGAAAAATGTTTATTTTTGCGCTATCAAATCTTAAACCAATAGCATTATGATCGAATACATTTCACAACATGTATGGCAGCTTTGGACAGTCATTGCGGTCATCTGTCTGATACTCGAGTTGATGGCGGGCGACTTCTTCATTATCTGTTTCTCCATTGGTGCCCTCTTCGCAGCCCTTGCGGCCGCCTTGGGACTGGGCATTTGGCTCCAGCTCGTCGCTTTTGCCCTGTTCACCCTCGTCTGCCTCTTCTGGTTGCGTCCCTTTGCCAAGCGTTATCTGCGTAAGGGCGAAGACCAGCGTGTCAGCAATGCCGATGCGTTGCTGGGTCGCCAGGGTAGGGTCGTGGAGACTGTCAAGTCCGGCGGCTATGGACGTGTCCAGATCGATGGCGACATCTGGAAGGCCGTCACCTTGGGTGAGAAGGACATCCCTGAAGGCTCCAATGTCATCGTCACCGACCGAGCTTCCACTATCATCACAGTCGAGACATTATAATTAAACATTAAACATTAAAATATGGACATCGTTACTTACATCCTGATAGCCATCGTCATTCTCGTGGTTATCTTTGCCAAAATGGCACTCGTGATCATCCCTCAGTCGGAAACAAAGATCGTGGAGCGACTCGGACGCTACTATGCCACGCTCCAGCCTGGTATTAACATCATCATCCCCTTTATCGACCGTGCCAAGTCGATTGTCGTGCTCAACCACGGACGCTACATGTACTCCACCACGATCGACCTGCGCGAACAAGTCTACGACTTCCCCAAGCAGAATGTAATCACCAAGGATAACGTGCAGACCGAAATCAATGCACTGCTCTATTTCCAGATTGTCGATCCCTTCAAGGCCACCTATGAGATCAACAACCTGCCCAATGCCATCGAGAAACTGACGCAGACCACGCTACGTAACATCATCGGTGAACTCGAGCTCGACGAGACCCTGACCTCACGTGATACGATCAACAAGAAGCTCTCGGCTGTACTCGACGATGCTACTGATAAGTGGGGCGTCAAGGTCAACCGTGTGGAGCTGCAGGACATCACACCTCCCGACAGTGTGCTCAACGCCATGGAGAAGCAGATGCAGGCCGAGCGAAACAAGCGAGCCCAGATTCTGACCTCCGAGGGACAGAAGGCCGCTGAGATCCTTGCTTCCGAGGGAGAGAAGACCGCCATCGTCAATAAGGCCGAGGCTGCTAAGCAGCAGGCCATCCTCGAGGCAGAAGGTGAGGCTCAGGCACGTATCCGTAAGGCTGAGGCCGAGGCCAAGGCCATCGAGCTGATCAGCGAGGCTGTGGGCAAGTCTACGAACCCCGCCAACTACCTGCTGGCCCAGAAGTACATCCAGATGATGCAGGAACTCGCCGAGGGCGACAAGACCAAGACCGTCTATCTGCCTTACGAGGCCACCAACCTCCTTGGCTCTATCGGTGGCATCAAAGACCTTTTCAAGGCTGAATAAAATCTGCATAAAGCCCCATAATCCGCAGATTTCGCAACATCCACGCAGAAAAATGAAAAAATATTCTGCCGATTATGCGGAATCTGCGGTTATTTTTGTAATTTTGCAGCCGATTAAGATAAGACTATATGGTACATAATATCTTCAAGGGGTTGGGTATCGCGCTCATCACCCCGTTTCAGGATGACGGCTCAGTAGATTATGATGCCCTGATGCGACTCGTGGACTGGCAGCTTAAAAACGGAGCCGACTTCTTCTGCATCCTCGCCACCACGGGTGAAACTCCCACATTGACACGCGAGGAGAAACAGAAAATCAAGGACATGGTTGTCGACTACGTTCAGGGCCGCGTTCCTATCCTCATGGGATGCGGAGGCTATAATACGGCAGCTGTAGTAGAAGAGCTGAAGACAGGCGATTTCCGTGGTGTCGACGGCATCCTCAGTGTATGCCCCTATTACAACAAGCCCTCTCAGGAAGGACTCTATCAGCATTTCAAGGCCATCGCCGCAGCTACCCCCCTGCCTGTCGTGCTCTATAACGTGCCTGGACGTACAGGTGTCAATATGCAGGCTGCCACCACCGTGCGCCTGGCTCGCGACTGCCAGAACATCGTCGCTATCAAGGAGGCCAGCGGCAATCTCGAGCAGGTCGATGAGATCATCAAGAACAAGCCCCACGACTTCGATGTCATTTCTGGCGACGATTCCCTGACCTTCCCTATGGTCAGCTGTGGAGCCGTGGGTGTCATCTCCGTGATCGGCAATGCCCTGCCCAAGGAGTTCTCGCGCATGATCCGTCTGCAGATGCGAGGCGAGTACGATCCAGCCCGTGTCATCCATCATCGCTTTACCGACCTCTTCTCGCTGCTCTTCGTCGATGGCAACCCCGCTGGTGTCAAGGCCATGCTCTCCGAGATGGGCTTTATCCAGAACGTGCTCCGTCTGCCGCTCGTCCCCATGCAGATCAAGAACCGTCAGCGCATGAGCGACATTCTGAAGGAGCTCAAGATATAGTCATCCCACATTCAAGGCCAATATATTTATGATGAAACGAACTTCCATTTTTGCAGCCCTTGTGGCTTGCTTGGTAATGACAGGCTGCAAGCCTAAGGTTCAGCAGCAGTTTGGAGGCCCTGGCGTGTCGACACGTGAGGCTGCAGAGGCAGAGGACTCCACGAGTAACGCCAACCAGGAATACCTGACGCTGGCGAAGATGTTCGAGATGGTTGAGCCAGGCAGGAAATTCGAGTCCTCGGCCGTCGAACAGCTGTTTGCCTCGATGCAACTGCCCATGCAGTACTCTGAGCAATACACCTCCGATGCTGATTGGGGTGGCGACAGTCCCGCTATCAGCTACTGCTTTGGTGACAACGTGAAGTACGAAGAATTCAATCTCGTTCCGACAGCCGGGAAATATTACGGCGTTCACACGAACTTCTTCTTCGATGACAGTCGGAAGACGGGCTTTATGAACCGCTTTGCCATCATCACCTCCGACACCCTTTGGCACAATAACCTGATGAAGGATGCCGAAGCTGACGGTCTGAAATTCAAAGAGGATGTTGATCCCAACGTCTACGGCAAGAAGGGCAAGCTCTTCCAGAAACCAGCCGCTCAGGGCAAAGGCGCCTCTGAGAATGCCAACTATTATATCTTCGACTTCAGTACACCTGGTCGCGTAGATGTTGAGGTAGGCTACGACACTGGTATCGATATCTGAGCGCATTTCTCGCGTACCTTATTATATATTAATATAGCGTAGCAGCGAAAACGCACTTTTTTCGAAAAAAGTTCAGAAATAATTTGGTCAATTCAGAAAAAGTGTGTACCTTTGCACCCGCAAATCAGAAATGAGGAGCCAAGGGGTTCCGTAGCTCAACTGAATAGAGCATCTGACTACGGATCAGAAGGTTGTGGGTTTGAATCCCGCCGGAATCACAAAACTGAAAGAATGGTCTCGATGAAAGCAATTTCAATCGAGACTTTTCTTTTAGTTTTGATCATTGGCCCGTGGCAGGGCACGGGATCGATGAAATCAATTCCGTCGGAATAACAAAAAATCCTTTTTTGTTTGTAAATACAAAAAAAAATCGTATCTTTGCCCAAAATAACTAAAGATATGGAAGATTCAGCATTAAACAAATACCTCGACGAGATCGGACGCGAGACGCTGCTCACTGACGCCCAGGAGCGCGAACTCTCTGCAAAAATCCTCAGTGGCGACCAGAAGGCACTCGCCAGACTGGTTGAAGCCAACCTCCGTTTCGTGGTCTCTGTGGCCAAGCAGTATCAAGGTCGTGGCGTGGC
>JAEETB010000264.1 GCA_016286575.1 Prevotella sp. | reverse complement strand
ACGCATTTTCCTTACTGCTTGCCTCATGCGACCATCTTTGATGGCTGCAGCCAGATCAGCCAACTCCACGCGATTAATCACCTCTTTGCGACCATCTTTCTTCAGTAATGTTAGCTTCATATCATTTAAATTGTCTAATTAGAATTTGATTGCAAAGATACAAATAATTTTTGTAATTACATACATACCTACATAAAATAAGTTGCATTTACCTTGAATAAAGACAAATTTACCACTTCACAACTACATATCACCTACATTTTACATACATAAAACTACATTCCACCTACACAAAACGATCCGGATAGGCTGTCAGCAGAAATGACTATTGGCTCTTATAAACTTTATGATTTCTTCATGCAAATGAATTCTCTAGAGAATATAACTCTTTAATTAGGTCTGACAATTGCCAAGAAGTTATATAAGTCTTCAATTCTCTAGAGAATTTATTAGCAAATACTAAGCAGAAGATTTGCGATACCCATTCTTCACACTTGCCAGATACCTTTATAACATTATAATTATGTAGGTAAAATGTAGTTTTATGTAGTTAAGATGTATGTAATTAATGCAATAAACAAAAAACTATATCACTAATTATCAGAAGATTAATACAAAATTATGTAGTTATGTATGTAGAAAAGCAGATTTTAAAGAAAGGAAATAGAAGCATTTCCAAAAAAATCATAATGTTCGGGATAATATTTTTGATTTTCGAGAAAATTATATAAATTTGCACCAAAATCAACAAAAGCGATATGAGATACAGGATTAAGAAAGAAACCAAGCCTACGCTTCCAACTTATGGCAAGTACAAGGCAGTAGCCGTTCACAACCAAACCATCGAGAGCCGCCAGCTTTACGAAGAGGCAGCCTCCAGAGGCATGAGCATCAGCGGTGGCGTGCTCGAAGGGTTGATGATGACTGTAGCGGATACGATGATGCGCCATCTGAAGATGGGCGACAAGGTGCGTCTGAAGAACTTCGGTCTGTTTAAGCTTGAGATCGAGAGCGAGAAGGTCGACAACCTCAAGGACTTCCGTGCCAAGAAGCACATCCGGGGTGTCCGCCTCCACTTCATCCCTGAAAGCGAAAACGGCTCCCCTGAGCTCTACAAGGACATCACCTATGAAAGGGACAAAACCTTCAAGGAGGAATAGCATTTAATTTCAATTAATATGAAGAAAGCAATAATCAGTTTAGTACTGGCGATGATGTCAGTAGCCGGATACGCTCAGAGCGTTGTAGGCAAATGGGTAACAGAAGGTGGCGATTCTCAGGTGGAGATTTACCAGAGTGGTGACAAACTGAACGGTAAGATCGTATGGCTGAAGAAAGGCGACGGGCAGCTCGATATCCACAATCCTGACAAGAAGCTGCAGAGCCGCAAGCTGGTTGGCGTCAACATCCTGACGGGCCTCACCAAGAAAGGCGACAAGTGGGAAGGCGGAAAAATCTACAATCCCAAGAACGGCAAGACCTACAAGTGTTCCATCTGGCTCGACGGCAACAACCTGAAGGTTCGTGGCTACGTCGCTATGTTCTACGAGACCCAGACCTGGACAAGAAAGTAAGCACGACCTTATGTCGGAAAAGGCTTCGGCACGTGAAGGCGGTCGCAAGGAAGGCAAATGGGTTATTAACGATCCGTGTAGTCAAAAGATTACACGGATTGTTTGTTTTTTCCAATACAGGAACGACTATAGGCTTTAGTACGTCTCACACATGAAGAATCGACGTATATGGCCAAAAACGATATTATGCTGCGAAAACATGATATTATTTTCTGTCGCTTAACCTTTATTAACCCTCTTTTTCTATAACTAATTCTTTTTTTTCGTATATTTGCCAACGATACATCTATATGATGTCTATCTGCGCGATAACTAAATTATATTTTAACCAATTAAATTTTTACAAATATGAAAAAGTACTTGACAACCGGTGTTGCAGCCATCGCATTCGTAGCTGCATTCACAAGCTGCTCAAAGTCTACTGATCTTTATGATCAAGGTGCTGTTGACGAGCGCAACAGACAGGAGCAAGAGAAGAAAGATCAGCAGAATGAAATGACAGTAAACGAAAAGTATGCTTTTGCTTTTGAGAAAGCGTTTGGTAAGGTTGGTCCCAATGTTGACTGGGGGTTCAGCAGCAAGAGTTCCAGTACGCGTGCATTTACCCGTGCTGTGGGAGATTATGCTTCGTACAAAGGAAACATGCAGCCAACTCTTGATCCTTCCTTCCCAACAGATTGTGATACCAGCAATTTCCTGGATGCTGTACCAGAAGGTGTTGAAAAACTGCCTGCTGACAAAAATGAAGTTAACGGAGGTACTTATTATATTGATGCCACTACTCAAAAAGCTGTGATGAGACTCGTTGGCACAATTTATGTAACGGGTAATGTTGATTTATCTAATTCCGACAATTTTGAGGTAAATGCAGGCACGAAAATCTATCTGGTTAAAGGATCAACCTTAAAATTAGGTGAGACGAGTGCACTAAACTTGAAAGGTGACATTTACATTGCAGGCAATGCACGACTTGAGACAGCTGGTCATCTAAAGGTGAATGGTGCATCGAAAATTTATAATCACGGAACCGTCAGCGTTGGAACTTTTGAAGTTAACACAACCAGCTTCCTCTATAACGTAGGTACGTTGACTGCAGATAATGTGAATGCCGAAAGCAATGCCTGCAGAATCGTCAACGATGGCACCATTAATTGTACAACTACCACAGTAAATGCCGGTTCTGTACAAAACAATGCCGAATGGACCGTTACGGGCACTACCTATGTCACTTCTAATAACTCAGGCTGGGTTAACAATGGACATTGGACAACTCAAAATTATACTTATACAGGCGGAAGCGTGAATGTAATCAACAATTGTTACCTTGAGGTGACAAATGATTTCGATATAAACTTATCATCATTGTCATCAAATTCATCCATCGCATTCAAAATTGATACTGGCGGTGGTGTGTTGACCAAGAATTTCAATGGAGGTAAGAATGCTAGTACCAATGCTATCTCTGGTCCATTTAAGATAGTGATGGGTCAGGATGCTGTATTTAAGGTGACCGAAACTGCAACTCTTGAGAGTGGACGTGGCGAAGGATTTGGATTCTTTGGCCCCTCTACTGGCGGATATGCCGTATTCCAAGCTAAAAATATTGTTAGGAACCCAACACTTGAGGACACTTGGGGTGCGGTTACATATGGCGGACATCTATACGTTTCTGCAGAGACTCATTTTGCACAGGGAGATGACGGCTATGCCCCACACAAGTTTATTTTTGAACAAGACGGTTTCACCACAGCTAACAATATTTATGCAGCAGGCTTCAAGTCTGGCAAGCCAGATATCAACATACCTCAGACACCATGTAGCCCAGGTTTTAAGGGTGGCGATCCGCTCTATCGTGTGATTGTTGAAGACCTGTCGGCTTCGGAGGCTGGTGACTTCGACTTCAACGATGTTGTCTTCGACGTTGTGAAAGCAGAAGGTGGTAAGACCACACTGAAACTGATCTGTGCTGGTGGTGTGCTTCCACTGAGAGTGAGAGGTGCAAGCGAAGCTGAGGGTATAGAGATCCATAGTTTATTCGGTGAAACAGTTCCCAACGCAAAGGGTGAATATAAGATGTATAATACTGGTGCTGGTCCTGATGTAGATCCAGTTAACTTCACCGTTGATGGGGAATATACAACACCTGAGCAGATTAAGAATATCATCATCGAGGTAAAGAAGAATGACAAGTGGATGGAGCTTAAAGCTGAAACAGGCAAGGCTGCATGTAAGATCCTGGTTGACGATACGTTCGTGCCTGTTGAGGAGAGAAAGAACATCGCTGACGAGAATGGTAATTTCACCGACTACGTACAAGGCAAGTTCGTGAATGACTTCTGGTGGAAGTAATCACATCTAATTTTAGAATAATCGCATGAGGGTGTGCCTATTTTGACACACCCTCTTATTTATTTTCTAATCACGGGCATTATGACCTTTACAGAATATTCAGGAAGAGGGTGATCATTCCTGTATTGATCAGGTCAGCGAACATGGCGCCTATGATCGGAACGATGAGGAAAGGTTTGACGGTATAGCGGTATTTATAGCATACGGCACTCATGTTGGCCATCGCATTGGGAGTTGCACCAAGACCGAAGCCACAAAGTCCAGCACACAGGACGGCAGCATCATAATTGCGACCTAACAGGGGGAATGCCACCATGTATGCAAACAGGGCCATCATCAGTACCTGAGACACCAGGATGGTTATCA
>JAEETB010000263.1 GCA_016286575.1 Prevotella sp. | reverse complement strand
GCGTAGGCAGCAAGCGAATATACATTCTCCTCGATATTGCCTGAGGTCGCTGTCAAGTAGTCCTTGCGCCAGTCAGCGCCAAAGATGGTGGTGGAGTTCTTCGCCAGTCCGAGGATGGCCTTCAATTCTCCGTCCATCATCATCTGCTTCTTCGACTGCACATAGTCGCCTACTGCATAGTCCTTCGTCTCTACATCGTACTGCTTACCATAGCGGAAACGGTCGACGGTAAAGTTAGCCTGCAGCGAGTTCTTGGCAGTGAACTTGTAGATTCCTCCCACGTTCCAACGGAATCCTTTGTATCTCATTTCGTAGTCTGTTCCTCCTGTGATGTCCTGTCGTGTCTCAGGACGATCCGTAATCTTATATGAATAGTCCAGTCCCGCATTCAGAGCCAATTGCTCAATGGGGGCATAGGTAAATTTCTGTCCGATCATGTTAGAACGATAGCCTGTGAAGAAGGGGGCTATCGTCTGTTGGGTCTCAGTATCTGAGCCCTTTACATATTCTAAGTCATTGATGCGATAGCTGTCAGCCTGATCGTGTGAAAACGAGGTATAAGAGCCGAAACCGTTCTTATAGATATCGAGCGTTACATTCTCCGTGAGTTGTCCATGACCTGACACACGGGTGTCGCTGGCGACGCTGATGAGATTCTGTGTTGGCTGGTCTGTAATGATATTGATGACGCCTGCGATGGCATCTGACCCATAGAGAGAGGAGGCTGCTCCGTCGAGCACCTCAATACGTTTTACCCTCGACATGTTGATACGGTTCAGATCGACATTGTTCGAGATATCGCCTGACAACTTCTGCCCGTTGATGAGAATGAGGATATACTTATTCCCAAGACCGTTGAGGCGTAGGAAAGTTCCCATGGAGTTGGGCGACATGGATACCTGCGGCATCATACGTGTCAATGCACCGTCGAAGGTACTGATGCCCTGTTCACGGATCTCCTGATTGGAGAGCACATGTACAGGTGTAGCTGTGCTTTTCAAGCGTTGGTGATGGCCTGATCCAGTTACAACCACTGGGTTCAGGTTATACGTTCGATCAACCGCAGAAGAATCCTTCCGCTCCATCTTGTGAACTTGCGGGAAAGCGGCACTCCCCGAAAGGAGTGCCACCAAAAGAGTTATAAGTTTCTTGTTCATTAATAAAAGAGAGTATGATATTTATTCTGGATTCTTCGAGTGGTAGTAGTCGAGCGGATCACCGTTGATGGCATCCTGCGTATGGTTCATCCAGATCTGGCGGATGGTAGGCAGTTCGAGTAGCCCCTTCTCAATCATGGTTTCGTCATTGCATTCATAGCCCAGATGGCCGAAATACTTCTTCCAAGATGTATCCTCTACCTCACCCTCCTCATTCGGAGTGAACTTCTCGCCATCCCAGTTTTCATCGTCGTCGCCAGCCATATCGTTGTGACCATGATCACCGTCGATAGACATCAGTGGAGCACAGTATACAATGCCGTTCTTGAAGCCGGCATTCTGCATACGGGCATAAACATGGGTCTTGAAGTTCTTCATCATATCGACCGTTCCAACGAAGTATTTCTTGTTGTACTTCTGCAGAGCTGTCTCCAACTCTGTATAACGTATGTTCGCCTTGTAAGTATCGTAACTGTCAGGGTTACCATGTCCCATAAAGGCTACTACACCCTTGGCAACATTCTCCTTGAACAGCTCGTTGAGCTCCTTGGCAACAGCAGGAACATCCTCTTCAGCACTCTGTAGCAGGGGCACGCCAAGTTTCAATGCCACCTTTGACAGATACTCATCGTCAAGGTCACCATTGGCATTATTGGCAAAATCCTTGATATAGTTGATTACACGGGTGTACTCCTCACCAGGGATCACCTGCAGCGACTGAACCACGATCTCGTCATACTTCACACCATCAGCAGCAAATGCGTTGAGCCAGAAAGGAGGAGCGTAATAGTTGCGCTTAATACCATTCTCGCCAGCAGCAGCACGGTTGATACAGATGGCTGATGAATAGCTTAGAAACACGTCATAACCAGAGAAGGCTTTCTGATAGGCCTTGATAGTCTCGTCGAAAGCATCGAAACCCTGTTCCCAGGTACAGCCGAAAGCCACAAGCAGAATGACCTTGTCTTCCTTCTTGTTGGCTTTTACATTATCTGTAACTGCTTTCTGATACTGCGACCAGTTGTTGTCCTGAACTACAGGAACCTCTACTGGAACTTCCACGATTTTCTCTACTGGAACTTCTACAATTTTCTCTACTTCCTTCTCCTTTTCACAGGAAGCGAGACCAACGGTGAAGCAAACAGCTGCGAATGCCAACACAAAATTCTTAATCTTCTTCATTGTTATTTGTTTTAAAATTAGACTTATTGTTAGTAAACTTAAGTTTCTTTCCTTGTGCAAAACGGATAGTCAACGTACCATAGATAGTACGTCCAGGTGTGGTAGTGCCCAGATGCAGACCATGATAGGTGCGATCCACGTAGTTAAAGATATTATCGATTCCTGCCTCCAAACGGAACAGCCACTTCTTGCTGACGGGGAATTCATGGTTCGTGGACAGTCGCCAGATCTGATAGCCCTTGCCGTCGCCGTTAATCTGATAATAGCGTTTGCTCGACATACGGCCATAGAGTCCCACGCCCATGTGATAGACTGACGAGAAGTCGTGGTTCCAGGTAGCAAACCAACTGCCCTTATGATGGGCCATACCATCGATGACGACATCCACAAGTTTGTCGTGGTTGGTATCATACTTCTTGGCATCAGTGTCCAGATAGCTGTAGCTGCCACCTAACATCCATTCACGATTGAGGCGATAGCGTATACTAACGTCTACACCCTTGGTCTTTGCCGTTTCCAGATTCTGGTACTGACGCGTCTTCCTGGGGTCGTATTTCACAATATATTCGGCTGGCGCCTGACTGTTGGGGATGGTCACCAATGTGATCATGTCCTTCACCTTATTTATATAGCCCGTCACTGTGACGTTCAGTCCCTGCCAGTTATACTCTCCGCTGACAGCATAATAGTTAGATGTCTGCGGCTTCAGACCTTCGTTACCCAGATATAGATAGGTACCGTTCATGTATTTCACATAACGATAATACAGTTCCTTGGGTGTGGGTGTCTTGAAACCCTGACTCCAGGTGGCACGTAGGCGGATATTATCGCCCAGCGAGAGCATACCTGAGATCTTTGGAGACAGGTTCAAGCCATACTGGCCGTTGTTGTTCAGTCGCAGACCTCCAGTCATGTTCATCGCTACCTTTGGACTAAAAGCATAGCGGAACTCATCTTGCACGTAGACAGCCTCCGTGTTATCCCTTGCCACACCACCATCCACGCGCATCGGGGCCTCCAGATAGTCGTAGCGCCACTCCACTCCTGCACTCAGACGGTTGTCATAAGGCAGGGTGAAGATACCTTTCAGATGGGCCATGATACGTCGCTGGTCACTCTGCAGTTCCTCATCACCAGGGAAATAGGGATAATATGGCGTGAAATTGCCATGCGGATCGTAGCCATCCGTCAGGGTGGTATCCGTATAATTATAATAGTACGCGTGACGATCCCAGTTCACATCGAGTGTCACCTGGTCTGTCTTTTTCAGCTTCCAGATACCTCCGGCAGCCAGACTTTGATTGCGATATGCCATATCATAAGTCTTCACATCTACGGCTGCATACTTGCCACAGGGACGATAAATACGTTTCCAGTAGGTACTTCCCTCGGCATAGAACTCCAGATTCTTCATGGGCTCGTAGGTAAGACGTTCAGAAACCTGCCAATTGGTATGACGATTGACCGTCATGTTGCGCGAGTCCTCAATCAGGAACTCCGTCTGTTTGGGATCCTCGGTGGCCGTATTCTGCCAACCATCAGAGTGCTGAAGCTGAAAATTCGTGTAACTCTTAAATTTGCCAATGGCAAATCCCAGTCCGTTATGCTGGCGTAGATCACCGTAACTGCCACCACGGGTGCTGTTCTCCACCAGTAGCCCCTCATTGTGTTTCTTTGTGATGACATTGATGACACCAGCAATGGCATCAGAACCATAGAGCGCACTCGACGCACCCTTTACAATCTCGATCTTCTCGATGTTCTGTGGGTCGATGAGGCTCAAGTCGTTCTGGCCACCCACATCACCATGGATGCGCTTGCCGTCGATAAGAACCAGGATATAGTCGTTGCCCAGACCATTCAACTGCATCTGCGAACCCATATCATCCTGGTTGAAGGCAAACGAGGCCGTCAGTCCTGCGAGGATATCCTCCAAACTGCGCCCACCGTA
>JAEETB010000026.1 GCA_016286575.1 Prevotella sp. | reverse complement strand
AGAGTGCCGACGATATCAGGCAGATAGAGCGCGACTTCTACCACTGGTTCTGCGACTATATCGTGGAGACCTTCAAGATGATGACCATCAGCGAGAAGGAGATGCGCAGGCGTATGGTCTTCAAGGGGACGGAGACCATCGATCGTCTCGTTGCCGAAGGTGTGTCCTGCGGCGTCATGTTAGGCCACTACTGCAACTGGGAGTGGATCAGTACCCTGCCCTTAGCCGTCAGCGACAAGGGTATCTGTGCCGAACTGTACCATCCCATCGAGAATCCCGATTTCAATCGTCTGTTCCTCTATATCCGCCAGCGCTTCCGCAGTGTCTGCATCCCGATGGAGGAGACGCTGCGCCATATCGTGAAATACCAGCACGAGGGACGCCCTATGATTATCGGCTACATCGCCGACCAGAAGCCTAACTGGCGCAATATCCACTTCTGGGTAGACTTCCTGAATCACTATACGCCCGTCTTCACGGGTTCTGAGCGTATCATCAAGCGCACGCGTCAGGCTTTCTTCTATGGTGATGTCCGACGTATCAAGAGAGGCTACTATGAGTGTGAGTTCAAGTTGATCGAACAACACTCAGAGCAGATACCCGACTACGAACTGACGCAGCGCTACATGCAGGAGCTGGAGCGCAGCATCCGTCGCGATCCTGCCTACTGGCTCTGGAGTCACGACCGTTGGTCGCGCACCAAGGAGGAGTTCGACTACCGTTTCTATATCAAGGACGGCAAGGTCTATGAGAAAGTCACTGAAGAAGAGTACGCACAGCACATGGGGTGGAGAAGTTATTGGAAACATTGAGAGACAGATGAAGACGTCAACCCGAGAATTGCAGTCAAAGAGAAAGATCCTTTTTCTGATCAGCCGTTTCCTGGACGGAGGCATTGACACCGTACTCACAGAATACCTGAACCATCTGGTCCATATAGACCGCTATGAGGTAACCCTGGCCATCGGCATGGGTATGGGCGAGCTGGAAGTCTTCAAGGACAGGATCCCCTCTTCCATCAGGATTGTCTATCTGGTACCCGACGGCCCGCTGACCAAATACCCCAGGCAACGCGCTTACCACAAACTGGCTATCCCCAAGAAGCTCGCCGATGAGATCTTGCTAAACCCCATCAGGCGCTTCATGATCAGGCATCGCCTGCGCCGACTGGCCACACAATACGATGTGCTCATCGATTTCGATTGTTGTTTCTATACCTATATGCAACAGGTTCCGACGCGCAAGGTGGCATGGTTCCACTTCAGTTTCGAACAGTCCATGCAGCAGAACAGCAGGCGCATGAAGCGCATCGCTGACAAACTGCGGTATTACGACCAGGTCGTCACCATCTCGAAGGCGATGTGTGAAGAGGGCAGGCGCCTTTTCCCATGGCTGTCTGAGAAGATGGTGGTCATCTACAATGCCAAGGAAAGACAGAAGATTCTGCAAGAGGCCGCCAAGATACCCGCCGATACGCGTTTGGAGCAACCCTTCTTGTTGGCGGTGGAACGATTGGAAGAAAGTCAGAAGGATATCCTGACGCTGTTGAAGGCCTACAAACTACTGCGTGAGACTTACGGGCATACCGAGAAACTCTATCTGATAGGAAAGGGAAACTCCGAAGAACAGCTTCGGCAACAGGCTATGCAACTGGGAATCGGCGACGATGTGGTCTTCCTAGGCTTTATCCCGAATCCCTACCCTTGGATCAAGGCCGCCAGGCTGATGGTACACAGTGCCAAGTTCGAAGGACTGCCCACGGTGCTGATTGAAGGACTGATGCTCGATAAGATCATCGTAGCCAGCGACTGTCCGACAGGTCCTCGTGAGATTCTCAACGACGGTAAGGCAGGTCTTCTGGTGCCTTTAGGCGATGCGGCGGCTTTTGCCGAAGCCATTCACCAGGCACTGACGGATGAGGTCCTGCGGCAGCAGCTCGCCGAAGGCATCCGTGCCCAGCAGCACGTCTTCTCATTTGAGGCTACAGACGAGCTGTTCACACAAATCATCTGACGATTATTTCTTCCGCTCTTCCAGCAGTTTGGCAACGATGTCAAACTGGTAATGGGCATCCAGACAGGCGTGGATCAGTCCGGGAATGCCGTCGAGGAAGCCCCGTTTCATCACATACGATTTGAAGAAACGGAACAAGGGTCGGTAGATGAGCGCTCCCACGCCGTAGTTCTTATGACGGCGACGCGGCATCTCGTATTGGGAATAGGTATCCGACTTACGCAGGATATCACTCACCGAGTCATTGGCCAGATGGACGATGGCCAGATCCTCACGGCTCTGGGGGATTCTCACCACAGGGCCTTCGATCTCTGGCGCACAATGGATGACTGGAGGCCAGTGGGTCACGTCGCGGCGGAAGAACCTCAGCACATAGTCGGGATAGGCACTGTGGAGGAAACGCCCCATGAAGTAGTTCTTCCTTGGGATGGCGATGCCCGAGGGCGCATCGGCGCGCGACACCTGTTCGTAGAGATAGTCGCGGAGCGCAGGCGTCACCACCTCGTCGGCATCGATCACCAGCACCCAGGGGTGGGCGGCCTCGTGGATGGCAAACTCGCGGGCAGGCTCCACAATGGCATGATCGGCCTTGGGGAAGGTCACAATCCTGCAACCATAACTACGGGCGATGTCGAGGGTCTTGTCCTCACTCTCCATGTCGCAGACGAGCACCTCGTCGAAGCCCTTCACGGCCTCGAGCACCCGCTGCAGATGTTTCTCCGCATTACGTGTGTTGATGACGACGGATATGCTGTTTTGTTCGCTCATTGGGTGCAAAGATACAAATAAATCTTGATTGAGCACCATCTTTTTAAATAATTTTTGTACCTTTGCAGCGTGAACGTAAAATTTAGGTAAGTCATGAATAAAAATAAGTTGAAGACCGCTTTGCTGATACTCCCCTTCATTCTTCTGGTGATTGGTGTCGCCCAGTTTGCCTGGCATGGCGATGAGGGCCTCTACGGCTCTCCCAAGAATCCCATCTACGGCACCTGGAATGCCACCATCAGCGATAGCCAGGGGAAGGAGGTCTATGTCGAGATGGTCTACAACGACGACAACTCCTGTATCTTCAGGGAGTACGACGACCAGCGCAAGCATCACAAGGACCTTGATACAGGGCGCTTCGAGCTGGAGAGCGGCAAGATCTCCATCTGGTGGGAGAGTGCCCGCAGCTCGTGGGACAAGGATGGCCCCGAGGTGTCTACCTTTGAGGTCAGTGGCGACGAGCTCTATTTCGATGGTGACGACGAGACGGTCTGGAAAAAGAAGAAATAACTGCATAATCGGTCTTTACCTCTTATGATCAAGATCAACGAAAAACTGAAACGTATTCTCACGGATCCCCGCGCGCTGCTGTGGCTATGGATGATCATCGCCCTTGCAGGCATGACACGCATGGGACATGGGCGCGAGAACAATTTCCTCATCTTCAGGTATGTCTACTGGCATGTCATAGGCCGTCTGCCGCTCTACGAGCAGTATCCCCAGGAATATTTCGACATGAACCACTACGGACCGACGTTCTCGCTGGTCATCGCCCCCTTCGCCATCCCTCCCGTGTGGCTGGGCATGCTCCTGTGGCTTGTGGCCCTCACGCTGGGCCTCTATGTCGCCATCCGTCACAGCCTCTTCACCCGTTGGCAGCAGGTGTTCATCTTCTGGTTCTGTGCCCACGAGCTGCTCAACGCCATCCAGATGCAGCAGTTCAACATCGCCATTGCCGCCATCATCGTGGCCAGCTACTACCTCATCCGTCGTGAGCGCGACTTCTGGGCAGCCTGCCTCATCATGATCGGCACCTTCGTCAAGCTCTACGGCATCGTGGGACTCGCCTTTTTCTTCTTCTCCCGTCATAAGGGGCGTCTCGTCGCCTCGTGCGCCTTCTGGGCCCTCGTCCTGTTCGTGGCGCCGATGCTCATCTCCTCGCCTGAGTACATCCTGACCCAGTACCAGGAGTGGTTCGCCTGTCTGGTCGGGAAGAATACCGAGAATTACTTTGCCACCTACCAGAACATCTCCCTCATCGGCATGGTGCGCAAGATCTCGGGCAGCAGTGCCTATTCCGACCTATGGCTCATGATTCCGGGCCTCGTCGCCTTCCTCCTGCCTTACCTCCGCGTCAGCCAGTATAAGCACGAGGCCTTCCGTCAGACGCTGCTCGCCTCGGTACTCATGTTTCTCATCCTCTTCTCTACCGGATCCGAGAACTCCACCTATATCATCGCCGTCGTGGGCGTCGCCATCTGGTACACCGCCGCCCCTTGGAAGCGCGGCTGGCCCGATGTGGTCCTGATGGTCTATGTGTTCTTCTTCTGTACGATGGCCCACTCCGACCTGATGCCTAAGTTCATCCGCGAGGAGTGTATCAAGCCCTACAGCCTCAAGGCCCTGCCAGTGGTCCTGGTATGGTTCCGGTTGTGTTACGAAATGTATGTGCGCGACTATGCAGACACCCGCCCTGTGCCTCAGCAAAGCTAAGCGGTTCTTCCAGCATCCGTTCTGGAGTTCCTGGCGTACCATCACCGTGGTCTACGCCCTCATACCCGTGATCATCGGCCTGCTGAAGTGGCATAAGGAGAACGATACCTATCTCATCTACAAGTCCGTGTTCTGGAACACCGTCAACCAGCTGCCCCTCTACGAGTTCTACGACTACCTGAAGGGCGACTGCAACCACTATGGTGTCATCTTCTCCTACGTCATCGCCCCCTTCGCCCTGTTGCCCGATACGTGGGGCATGCTGCTGTGGGAGTGCTTCCTCGTGGCCACGTTCTACGTCGCCGTGCGCTATATGCCGCTCACCCGTTGGCAAAAGGTCTTTATGTTCTGGTTCTGCGCCCACGAGGTGCTCACGCCCCTCTTCGTCGAGCAGTACGACCTCGCCATGGCCGCCTCCTATCTGCTGATGTTCGCCTGTGTCGAGAAGAAGCAGCCCGTGTGGGCCGCCTTCTTCATCGTCCTCAATATCTTCATCAAGCTCTACGGTGTCATGGGCTTCGCCTTTTTCTTCTTCATCGAGGACAAGCGCAAGTTCATCCTCGCCTGTCTGGGCTGGGCAGCCCTCTTCTTCGTGCTGCCGATGCTCATCTCCTCGCCCGAGTACGTCGTCCAGCAGTACGTCGGCTGGTACGAGTCGCTCATGGCGAAGAACACCCAGAATCTCAACGAGTTCATGAACACCACGAACACCTCTCTGCTGGGCATGCCGCGTAAGATCTCGGGCAACACCGAGTACAGCGACCTGTGGCTGCTCATCCCCGGCTTCCTGCTCTTCCTCTCGCCCTTCCGTCGTGTGTCGCAGTACCGTCATGTCGCCTTCCGCTACGCCATGCTCGCCTCCGTCACGATGTTTGTCACCCTCTTCTCGACGAGCAGCGAGAGCTATGGCTATATCGCCCCGATGACGGGCTTCGTCGTGTGGTACACCACCGCCCCGTGGCGCCGCAGCCGTCTCGACCTCTGCCTGCTCATCTACGCCTTCATCTTCACCTCGCTGTGTACGAGCGATGTCTTCTTCCCCCGCTGGATCTGGAGTGAGATTATCGCACCTTATGCCCTGAAGGCGCTGCCGACAACGATCATCTGGTTCTACCTCATGTGGGAAATGAATACGAAAGACTATGCAGAAGAAAGAAACGCTCGGTGAGCTTATCCGCTTCGGCATCGTGGGCACCACGGCAGCCGCCATCCACTATGCCATCTACTGGATCCTCCAGCACTGGATCAATGTCAACGTGGCCTATACCGTCGGCTACGTGCTCAGCTTCCTGGTGAACTACTGGCTGACGGCCCACTTCACCTTCAAGGAGAAGACCTCGGCGAAGAACGGCATCGGCTTCGGTGGCGCCCATCTGGTCAACTACCTCTTGCACATCGTGCTCTTCAACTTCTTCCTGTGGATAGGTCTCAGCCGCGAGCTCGCCCCCATCGCCGTCCTCGCCATCGCCGTGCCTACCAACTTCGTGATGGTCCGTTTCGTCTTTAAACACTTCAAGCGCTCATGAATAACGATCTGATCATAGGCTATGACGCCAAGCGGGCCGTCGCTAATGGCACAGGGTTAGGCTCTTATAGCCGGACCCTCATCAACGACCTTGCGCGATACCCCATCTCCTTGCGCCTCTATACCCCCACCGAAGGCCGCGACGACCTCCGCACCCAGATCCACGACCGTGCCAACGTCCGCTTCTGCTACCCCCACCTTCCACATTCCACCTTCCACCTTCCACACTCCTATTGGCGCAGCCACGCGATCATCTCCGATCTGAAGCGCGACAATATTGCCCTCTACCACGGCCTTTCCGGCGAACTCCCCGTCGGCATCAGCCGCTCAGGCATCCCCAGTGTCGTCACCATCCACGACCTGATCTTCCTCCGTCACCCCGAGTACTACCATTTCATCGATCGTCAGATCTATGCCTGGAAGTTCCGTCGCACGGTGCGTGAGGCCACCCATATCATCGCCATCAGCGAGTGTACCCGTCGCGACATCCTCCACTACGCTCCCGATGTCGATCCCGCCCGCATCTCCGTCATCTACCAGTCCTGCGCCCCCAAGTTCAGTGCCGGAGCGGTGGCTGGTCCCGTCGAAGCCCTGCCCGCCGACCTCCGATCCTGCCGCTATATCCTTAACGTCGGTACCATCGAGGCCCGTAAGAACGTCCTCCTGGCCGTCAAGGCCCTCGAAGTGTCCGAAGTCCTGCCCGCCGACCTCCACCTCGTCATCGTAGGCCGCCACACATCCTATACCGACAACGTGCAACGCTATATCCGTGCCCACGGCCTCGACAGCCGCGTCCATATCCTCCATGGTGTCAGCGATGCCCAGCTCCCCGCCCTCTACGCAGGTGCTGAGGCTTTCGTCTACCCCTCGCGCTATGAAGGCTTTGGCATCCCCATCATCGAGGCCATCAGCAGCGGACTCCCCGTCGTCGCCTGCACAGGCTCCTGCCTCGAGGAAGCAGGCGGTCCCGACACCCTCTATGTCGCCCCCGACGACCCTGGTGCTATGGCCGTCGCCATCCGTCAGGTTCTCAAGGATGCCCCAGGCCGCGACAACCGCATCGTCCGCAGCCGCACCTATATCCGCCGCTTCGAAGGTAACGACGTTGCCGGACAAGTCTATCAACTCTATCAGAAACTACTGAATTTAAACGATTAATAATGATGAAAAAAACGTTTTTAGCTGTCCTTCTATTCGCCACGACACTGACTGCTGGCGCACAGAAGTCATTTTCACCGAATGTCAACATGTTGTTGAACTCGTCTCAGTATGAGGCCGCTACGCGTGCTGCCGACAACACCGCGCGCGCAGGCTTTGTGATCACTTGCGACCCTGCCAAGAGTGCCGCCGCCATCGCCAACACCCTCAAGGAACTCGATGCGGAGATCAACTCGATCTTCGGTAATATGATCGTTGTCAACCTGCCGCTGTCGCAGCTGGAGGCTGCTGCCGCCATCGACGGCGTGCTGCTCATCGATATACCAGGAGGCGGTTCGAACAGGACCGACGTCACCAGGAAAGTGACCCAGGCCAGCGAGGTACTCAACGGTACGGGCGAGAAGCTGCCCCAGGCTTATACAGGCAAGGGCGTCATCGTCGGCCTCATCGATGGTGGCTTCGACTACACCCACCCCTTTTTCAAGGACAAGGACGGCAACCTACGCATCAAGGCCGTCTATCTGCCGGGGACAGACAAACTGGATGGGGGAGAGCAACTGAAGAATATCCCCTATACCGACGATAAGAATGTGACAACCACCCTGGACCTGCCCGGTGTATTCATCACCGACCCGAAGGTCATCCTCGATACCCTGAAGCTGAATGAGACCGGAGGCCACGGCGTACACTGTGCCGGCATTGCTGTCGGATCGACGATGGAGAATCTGAAGGGTGTCGCCGGCGGGGCTTTGGGAGGTATGGCTCCAGAAGCAGACATCCTGCTTGCCAATGATGAAATACTAGACGAAATATACAAAAAGTTAAACTTGTTTGGCGTAGAAGAAAAGTTTGGTGTTTACAGGTCGAACTCCCTGTATGCCTTTAAGCACTATGCTGAACAGCAGGGGAAACCGCTGGTGATCAGCATCAGTTCGAACGACCACTGTGGATTACACGACGGAACCAGCACGAACTCCCGTTTATATGGCAACTACTGTAAGGCTGGCAACATCATGGCCCTCTGCGCCAGCAATGAGGGATCCGATAATATTTTCCTGGAGCGTAAGATCAACGCCGGCAAGGAGCTTTCCGTCTGGCTCCTACCAGAAAATTCAAAGGCAGAGTTTAACGCCTTCTTCAAAACCACCAAGGAGATTAAGGTTGACATCTCCGTCATCGACCGCACAAATAATCACAATGGGGTCTATGAAGCCAAACTTAAACTGAGCTCTGACCCCAGCAAGACGGGGGCTGACTATAAGGACCTGGGACTCTCCATCTCTTTGAATGATAACCTGCAGACCGTATACGAAGGCAAGACAGAGGCGCAGGCTGAGGTTGCCAAGAAGCTGACCGACTATTTCGTCAAACTGGATCTGAATATGAATATCGCCCAAGGTACCGGCGTCGACGAGGAGGGTAAGACATACACCTATACATGGCTATCCCTGAACGCTTCCCCTCTCGTTTCCAAGCGGGATGCCAAGGGTGAAGATGCCTACTTGCTTGAGGTCGACATCACATCAGAGGATGACGTGACGATGTATGCATGGAGCGACTCGTATTGTGGTGTTTCGGCCAACACCATGGAAAAGCCCGATTACTTTACTCCTGGCACCAGTGACTGTAGCATGGGCGACTGGAACACCACGGGGGAGCCTGTCACCATCGGGGCATGGGCGGCCAACAACAAGACCATGGATTCTGACACAGGGAAGCTGGTGGACGATAAAAATATCACCGTGGGCGATTACTGTGACTTCAGCAGTTACGGTCATGACCTTAGCAGCAAGAAGAGAGCCTATCCCGACGTGTCGGCTCCCGGCAAGTATGTGCTCTCGGCCAGCAACAGTTTCGCCGACCCCCAGAACTACGTGGAAGAAGCATTCTCCAATCAGTTCGAGACCCAGAAATCGCCGCGCAACTATGGTTTCGTCTTCTCTTCAGGCACCTCGATGGCTACCCCTGCAGCCGCTGGCATCATAGCCCTCTGGGTGCAGGCTGCCAAGGATAAGAACAAGACCCTGACCAATGCCGACATCAAGGATATCATCGCCCACAGCAGTGACACGGACCAATTCACGGAGAAGACGCCTATCCGCTTCGGAAAGGGAAAGATCAATGCCTACAAGGGTCTGCTTTATGTCCTCGGACTCACCACGGGTATCGAGGACCTGAGCCAGCACCAGCCTGAAAACGTCACCTTCCGTCTCGATGGCAACAAGCTCTATGCGGAGGGTGCGGAAGACGGCACGCCCGTCAGCATCTACAACCTGCAGGGTGTACGCGTAGGCCAGACCACAGTAGAGGGTGGTGCCATCGTCCTCGATGGACTGACCCAGGGTGTCTATGCCGTCCAGCTCGGCAAACTCGGCTCTACACTCATACGTCTGTAACAGAGTCATATCAGAATTTCCATCGCAGTTGGACATCAAGGTCTGACTGTGAGGAGGCATCTATCTGTTGATAGCTGCTGCCAATGGTGTTGCGGTCGAAGTAATCGGTGACACCCCATTTGGCCGTGAGCATCAGGTGGCGCCCAATATTGATTCGTGCCATCAGCCAGTAACGGATACCCTCGCCGTAGAACTGGGTCATCGCATAGGTATATAGTGGGGCCTGTTCGTAATGGTACACCCTGCTGTCGTAGCTCGTCGTGTGGAAATAGCCGAGGCCTGCGTTCAGCCGTAGCCAGCGATGGACATACGACAGGTGTTGGCTCAGCATCACGCCCCACTCTTCAGCATCGTAGGCACAATAGCCACCATCGAGTTGCGTACGACAGCCGAAGCTGTTACCTGAATATTCTGCACTCAACCTCGCACGATGTGCCCAACGATCGACCAAAGCGGTTTTATCCTGATTATCCTGTTGCTTCATGCGCAGGCGGTAACGGGCGGCTATCGTCCAGCGCCGGCTTGTGTGAGACAGCTGCAGCAGATGGTCCCAGGCTTGCGAGGAGAACGACACCTGATACTTGGCCCAAGGGAAGTAGGCATAATCCGCATAATAGGCAACGCGCCACTTGGGCGAGGGTTGCCACGTGAGTCCCAGATAGACACCACTTTCGTTTTGCACATGCCCACCATCGCTATAGCTTTGGGCGTCGAGCGACGTATAGCTGTAGGAGTAAAACCGCTGCAGGGCGACCATGCTCAGTTCGTCGGAGAGACGCCAACTGAGGCTGTTGATGGTGGCCAAATGTCCCTCCTTGTCGATGGCCGTCTCACCGTTGAGGGACACACGGAAATTGGTATAGCCGTAGTCGAGGCTGGTGTTCAGGAAGTCTGTTCCTTGGGGATAGTGCTCGCGATAGAGCACAGAGGTATTAGGCTGGAGTGTTCTGTCGAGGTGGGTGTAGAGTGCATTGACGCCGAGGTGAAGGCCCCATCTCTGGTAGCGCAATGAGCCTCCGGTCTTGATCGCTTGCAAGTTGTGTTTCTTCTGCATCTCGGTCTCTGTGCGGTGATAGCCTGTCGTGAGGATGGTGGAAACGGTGGAGTCCTTGTTCAGGGTGGCATCCATCGCACGCCATGAGAGAAAGGCTGTGGCCGAGAGGCTTTTGCTGAGACGGAGTGTGGCCGCTGTGCCCTGCAGATAACTGTCGGAACGCGAGGAGTGGCCCCTGATGCCACTGGAGGAGCGCCCCAACGTCTGCAGCATCGCCACCTTACCCAGACTGAAACCATTGTTCATCACCAGTCCCATGCCCATCGACACGCGGTAACAGCCTAACACGAGCGTTTCGAGACTACCTAGGTGGCGCAGCTGCAGGTAGGGCGAATAATAGTCATAACCCCATCTGTTGCGTCCAGCGAAAAACGGTTCGCCTGCATCCTGCGCCGCCACGAGTCCCAGCTTCACCTCGTCGCCATACGTAAACTGATAGCGCAGCCAGTGACGATATGGGGGACCCAGATAGCCCTCACGGTCGCCCTTGCGCTCATAGAAGGGAACACGTGCTGAGGCCATCAGCTCGTGGCGCCCGTATTTCGTGACATCTTTCAGTCGCAGGTGTCGCTTTGTATCTGCCAACTCGGACTCGTCTATATATATGATATAGGTGAGCAGGTGCCGCTGACTGTCATCGAGCGAACGGATCATGCGGAGTTCGCCCAGCGACTTCATAGGCCCATAGCGATAGAGGTACTCCATGAGTTCCTCTATCTGCTGGGCGGAGAGAAAGGGAAGCTGTTCGAGCTGTTCACGCGCCACGTGGTTCACGTTTAGCGGATGTTGCTCGAGTTCGCAGAGCAGTTCATAGGTCCGCTCCCACGATTCCGATTCGGCATCCTCAGCCGTCATCACCTCATTCAGATATTCCTCCCACGGATGTTCCGCCTGTGCATCAGCAACCAGCGACGACATCATTAACAAACATACAATTAAAGCTCTCATAGTGTTAACATTTAAAGTTTCTGGGGACAAAGATAGTGATAATTTCTGAAATAAATACAAAAAGCGCGGATTTTTTGCGGGGATTCGGGAAAATGGCGTAATTTTGCAGGCGGATATGCGAAAATGGCTATTGTCTTCCATGGCGCTGATGCTCGCGGGCCCGATGATGGGGCAGGAGCAACAGCTGACTGCCGAGCAGGTGCTCGCGGAGATGGACTCTCCGACCTTCGTGCCGACGGTGAAGGTGGGGAAGGTGCTGCACGAGGGCGACAGCATACAGTATATGGAGATGAACAACGTATACGTGTATCCGCAACTGACCTTCAAGAACAAGAAACAGGCGCAGGCCTACCAGAGACTGGTGTTTAACGTGAAGAAGGTGCTGCCCATCGCCAAGGAGGCCAGACAGATTCTCATAGAGACGACGGAGTATCTGGAGACGCTGCCTGACGACAAGGCGAAGAACGAACACATCAAACGCGTGGAGGATGATATATTCCGTACCTATAAGCCGAAGATGAAGAAACTGACGTATTCGCAGGGTAAGCTGCTCATCAAACTGATTGACCGTGAGTGCAACTCGTCGAGCTACGACATGATCAAGGCGTTTATGGGTCCCGTGAGGGCTGGATTCTGGCAGGTGTTTGCCTGGGGATTCGGGGCCTCACTGAAAAAGGAATATGACGCGAAAGGCGTGGACCGACTCACCGAGCGAGTGGTGCTGATGGTAGAGGCGGGGCAAATCTGATTTATTCTGAGAATAACACTTGAATGACTGTCTGGCCGACGGCCTGGAGAGTGGTGCGCGAGATGTGGGACATGTCGTCGCTCACGGTGTGCCACGTGGGGCCGAAGCTGCTCTGGGCGCAGTCGGGATAGTAGGGGATGATGTCGATGCAGGGGATATGGGCCACGGTGTTGACGGGGATATGGTCGTCGGTGATGCGACCGCCTTCCTGCATGGGGAACAGACTGCCGTAGCCTACTATCTGGGCGGCGCGCCACACCTTCGTGACAATCGCACTGGCATACTGCATGGACATGCCTTCCTGATAGAACTGGGCGCCCTCGCCTCCGACCATGTCGAGGAGGATGCCGTAACGGGCCTTATAGCCTGCGACATGGGGATGAGCTGCCCAGTATTGGGCACCAAGGGCCCAGGAGTCGCCCGTGTCGGGGGCATCGCTCCATTGGGGTACGCCCCAGTCCTCGGCATCGAAGCAGACGAAATCGACGCCCAGATTGAGCTGCAGACTGTCGGCTGCAGGTCGCAGACTGTCAACGGGCATCTGCCGGCTGTTCAGCTGTCGGGCTATCTCGAGCATGACGGCCACACCCGAGGCTCCGTCGTTGGCGGCGAGCACGGGCGTGCGGTGGTTAGAGGCATCGGGATCGTTATCGGCCCAGGGACGGCTGTCCCAGTGGGCACAGAGCAGGATGCGCTCGGAGAGCTCGGGACGGTAGCTGGCCACGATGTTCGTGGCGCGCAAAGGGGTGCCGTCGTAGCCCTTGAGGGTGGTCTTTTGGGTGGTGACGCTGAGGCCATAGGTCTTGAACTTGGAGACTATCCACTGCTCGCACTGGTCGTGGGCGGCACTGTTCATCACACGGGGACCGAAGGCGCACTGGGCCTCGCAGAAGGCGTAGGCGCTGTCGGCACTGAACGAAGGTCCGCAAGGCGTGAGCGAAGCGGAGTCGTCAGTGGCTTGCTTGCGCGATGCGCAAGCAGCCAATGACATCGCTATCATCAGAATAACTAAATGTTTCATGCTTTGTTTTGCTGGGCTTGGGCCATGACACGGAGGAAGTTGCCGCCCCAGATCTTCTGGATGTCGGCCTCGGAGTAACGGCGCGCGAGGAGCTGAAGGGTGAAGTGGATGAGTTCGGAGGAGTTGGCCAGGCCACGTACACCACCGTCGCCGTCGAAGTCGGTGCCGAGTCCTACATGGTCGATGCCCATGATCTCGATGGCATGCTCGAGGTGATCGAGGACGTCGAGGATGGTGGACTCGCCATGGCGACGGAGGAAGCCGCTGTAGATGGTGGTCTGTGCCACACCGCCCTTGGCGGCGAGGGCCCGCATCTGGTCGTCGGTGAGGTTACGCGGATGGTCGCAGAGGGCGCGCGAGCTGCTATGGCTGCACACGATGGGCACACGGCTGATGTCGAGGGCGTCGTAGAAGCTGGTCTCGGCGGCATGGCTGAGATCGACGAGGATGCCGAGACGGTTCATCTCGGCGATGACCTCACGGCCGAAGGCACTGACGCCGCCATGGGTGGCGGTGCCCTTGGCAGAGTCGCAGATATCGTTGTCGCCGTTGTGGCAGAGGGTCATATAGACGATGCCGCGGTCGGCGAAATGGCGCAGACGCTCGACGGAGCCGTCGAGAGCGATGCCGTTCTCGATGCCGAGCATGATGCTCTTCAGTCCCTGGCGCTTGTTACGCCACAGGTCGTCGGGGGTGCGCGCCAGGGCTATGCTGCCGGCATTCCTGCGCACCATCGCCTCGATCTGGTCGAAGATCTGATCGGCATATTCCGTGGGGTGCTCCGTGGGCTGGGGGAGGTAGGCGACCATGATGGTGGCATCCTGACGGCCTTCGTCCATCTTATGGAGATCGACGAGGATGCGCTGGTCGCGCTCCTCGATGCGCACGCCTTGGGGGAAGAACATCGGGGTGTCGCAGTGGGTGTCGAGGGTGAGCACACGGTCGTGGAGCTGCTGTGCCTGGCGCCAGGCGGTGGCACAACTGACGAGCCACTGGAAGAGGGGTGCTCCCTGGGCGAGGCACTCGGGATGCCACTGGACACCGAGGATGGACTTGAACTCGCTGCTCTCGACGGCCTCGATGACACCGTCGGGGGCCACGGCACTGACACGGAGACGGGGTCCGCCATCGGACACGGCCTGATGGTGGAAGCTGTTGACGTGGAGCTTCGGGGCGTCGTAGATCTGGGAGAGGATGGTGCCTCGCCCGACGGTCACGGTATGGGTGGACTCGTTGCGGTCGGCATCCTGCGAGTGCTTGATGAGGGTCTTTCCTTCTTCCAGCTTCAACAGGGAGAGATCCTGGGCGACCTTGCCGCCCAGGGCTGTGGCCAGCACCTGGATGCCCCGGCAGATGCCGAGGATGGGGATCTGACGGTTGAAGGCGAGACGGGTGATGAGCAGTTCGGGGAGGTCGCGCTCACGGTTGATGCCGTGGAGCAGGGGAGAGGGTTCTTCGCCTGTCCAGAGGGGATTGACATCGCCACCGCCACTCAGCAGGAGTCCGTCGATGCGGCTCAGACTGTTGATGATGACGTCGGTATCGGCGACGGGAGGGATGACGAGGGGCACACCGCCTGCGGCGACTATGCTGTCGTAATAGCCGCGACCCAGTCGCAGCTGTCCATCCTCGAAGTTACCCGTGATGCCTATGACGGGGCGCACCTCAGCCTCCGGAAAGCGCATATAGGCCTCGCGGAGATGGTTCTTCAGTTCGAAATGGTTCATGAGGTGGGCTATTCGTCAAACACTATGGGGATCTCGCGCTTCAGACTCTGCTCAAGGGAGATGAGGGTCTCGGTGGCTACCACACCGGGGATGCCCTGCAGCTTGCCGTTGAGCAGCTCCATCAGCTGCTCATTGTCGCGTGCATAGAGCTTGACGAGCATGGTATAGGGACCCGTGGTGAAGTGGCACTCTACCACTTCGGGGATATGCTGTAGCCGCGACACGACCTCCTTGTACATCGAACCTTTCTCGAGGTTGATACCTACATAGGTACAGGTGGAGTAGCCGAGGCTCTTAGGGTTGACATCGAAGCCGCTGCCCGTGATGACATCAGCATCGATGAGATGCTGCACACGCTGGTGGATGGCTGCACGGGAGACGTTACACTCTGCTGCCACATCCTTGAAAGGGATACGGGCATTCTTAGACAGAATGCTCAGTATTTTCTTGTCCAAATAATCAATTTTTTCCATTATTATTCATGATTAGTAACAATTTGTCAGCAAAAGTAAGCAAATTAATTTAATAATGCAACTTTTTTATGGAAAAAATCAAAAAAGTGTGTCACTTTCCGTGACACACTTACTTATTTCTCACAAATACCTACCAGTTCGATATCAAAAATCAAGGCACTGAAGGGCTTGATCTTCCCCGTGTCGCGATCGCCGTAAGCGAGTTCGTAGGGGATGTAGAGCTGCCACTTCGAGCCCACAGGCATCATCGTCAGTGCCTCGGTCCAACCCTTGATCACCTGGGTGGGGGTGAACTCTGCCGGTTTGTCGCCATGATCCTTGGAGGCATCGAACACGGTGCCGTCGACGAGGCGACCTTCGTAGTTCACCTGGACACGATCGGTGGATAGGGGTACCTGTCCCTCGCCCTTCACGAGCACCTTATACTGCAGTCCGCTGGGCAGGGTGATGACACCCTCCTTCTTGGCGTTCTCCTCGAGGAACTGTCGGCCTGCCGTGCGGTTGGCACCATAGAGCTTCTCCTCGCGGGCGGCCTTGTCGGCCTCGCGCTTGGCCAGGAAGTACTGCTCGGCCTTATCGGTGGTAAAGTGGGTGGCATCCTTCAGGAGCGCTGCGGCGAATCCCTCATAGAACAGATTGGGGATGATCGAGTCGGGGGAGTCCTTGAACTCCTGGACGACACCGGGGAGCATGCGCTCGTTGAGCTGCTGGGCAATCGACATACCCGTGAGGTAAGCCTTACGGGCGGGATCGTCGTTCTTCACGGCTTCACGGAAACCACGCACGAAGTCGGCCATATAGGTCGTGTCCATCTGATGCTGCTGCACCAGGAAGGGCACGAGACCGTTGGTGACATACACACCGGCTGCGTAGCTCACGGAGTCGGAGCTGGTGCGCAGCTGTGCAAACGAAGAGGCACTCGCCACGAGAGCGAGTGCCAGGATATAAAGCTTCTTCATTACTTCTTAGGATTTACCTCGAGCAGTTCGATCTTGAAGATGAGGGCAGAGAACGGCTTGATGATGTTCTGCTCGCGCTCACCGTAAGCCAGCTCCTGGGGAATATATACCTCCCAGATTGATCCTGCAGGCATGTGGCAGAGGGCCTCAGTCCAACCCTTGATCACCTGGTTGGCACGGAAGGTGGTAGCGCTGCCACGCTTGTAAGAACTGTCGAAGATAGAGTCGTTGATCAGACGGCCCTCGTAGTTGACCTTTACGAGAGAGGTATCGGTGGGGATGACACCTGTACCCTCCTTGATGACCTTGTACTGAACACCGCTGGGCAGGGTGATGACACCCTCCTTCTTGGCATTCTCAGCCAGGAACTTGATACCGGCCTCCTTGTTCTCGCCATAGGTAGCCTCGAGCTCCTTGGCCTTGATGGTCTGGATCAGGCGCTGTGCAACCTCCTGGGCAGAGTCGACGGTCATCAGACCCTTCTTGCCAGTCACACCACTGATGAATCCGGCCATGAAGTTCCTCAGTGAGATGGTCTTCGTAGAATCCTCACCGAACACCTCGTGGTTGATACCCTTCATCATACGGTTGGAAATCTGCTGACCAATCTGGATACCTGCATAGTAAGCGGCCTTCTTCTTGTTGTCGCCGGCATTGGCGCCCTCGTTGAGACCCTTGATAAAATCATTGATGTAAGCGGTGTCGATGTCGAGACTGCCTACAAGATACTCCTTCAGACCCTGAGTCTGAGCCATACCGATGGCGTAGCTCAAGGTATCAACATCACTCTTCAGACTCGCTCTGGGAGTCTGGTTGCCACATGATGCGATCATGATGGCTGCTACTGCTGCAATCGCAGCAAATGTAAATTTCTTCATATTGCTAACTAAAATGTTTAATATTTCATACTACCTGGATCAGCTCTACGTCGAACACGAGTGCTGCAAACGGAGGAATCGATGCACCAGCACCACCTGCGCCATAGCCCAGACGATAGGGGATGAAGAAGCGATACTTAGCTCCCTCCTGCATCAGCTGCAGACCCTCAGTCCAACCAGCAATCACCTGCTGCAAGGGGAAGGTGGCGGGCTCGCCGCGCTGATAGCTGCTATCGAAGATCGTACCGTCGATCAGCGTACCCTCGTAGTGGCACATCACGGTGTCCTTCGCTGTCGGCTTCTTGCCGTTGCCCTCTTTCAGTACCTGATACTGCAGACCACTGGGCAGGGTGATGATACCTTCCTTGTTCTTGTTCTCGGCCAGGAACTTCTCGCCAGCCTCCTTCTGCTGCTTACCCTGCTCCTCGCGGGCTGCCTGCATCTTCTTCTCCTGCTGCTGGAAATAGTCCTGTACAATCACCTGAGCCTCACGGTGAGACACCTGCAATTCCTTACCTTCGAGCACGTCCTTGATGGCCTGAGCGAAGTCCTCGGCGCTGATATTCTTGGCTCCCATCTGGGCCAGTTGTTGACCAATGCCCAGACCTAAAGCGTAGCTTAATTTATCCATTTCTCTATATATTAATAATGTGTAATCTTTTAAAATCGGCTGCAAAGGTACAATAAATTTTAGACATAAGAACATAAGAACATATAATTTTTGTTACTTTTGTTCTTTTGTCGAAAAAAAAACGTATTTTTGCATCGTGAATAGTAAATCGGACTCGCTTTAGCGCTTTTACAAAGCGTAGCGACTAAAAGAAATCGTAAATGAAAAAAATCGTAGTTTTAACTGGTGCCGGTATGTCGGTGGAGAGTGGACTGAAGACGTTCCGCGATGCCGATGGCCTTTGGGAGAACTATCCCGTATCGAAGGTGGCCACCCATGAAGGATGGGAGGCAGACCCAACGCTCGTGACGAACTTCTACAATATGCTCCGTAAGAAGTGCTGGGGCGTGCAGCCCAATGAGGGGCACAAGCTCGTGGCCAAACTGGAGGAGCAGTACGAGGTGACGGTGGTGACACAGAATGTTGACAATCTCCATGAGATGGCGGGCTCGTCGAAGGTCATCCATCTGCATGGCGAACTGATGAAGGTGTGCTCGAGCTACAACGTCGACGATCCTCGTTATCAGATCCAGCTGACGCCTGAGAACTGTGAGGTGGAGCCTGGTACGAAGGCAGGCGACGGTTCGCTGCTGCGCCCGTATATCGTCTTCTTCGGTGAGGCTGTGCCCAATATCACCATCGCTGCTGAGGAAGTGCAGACTGCCGATATCCTCATCATCATCGGCACTTCGCTCGTGGTCTATCCTGCC
This sequence comes from Prevotella sp., assembly GCA_016286575.1. Classification (GTDB taxonomy): domain Bacteria; phylum Bacteroidota; class Bacteroidia; order Bacteroidales; family Bacteroidaceae; genus Prevotella. Next base: position 1,483 of record JAEETB010000026.1, on the reverse strand, counting down.
GCAGGTCTGATGCACTACGCTCGTCCTGATGTACCCATCTACCTCATTGATCCTAATCCTATCAGTGTTGGCAGCCGTGTCACCCAGATCCAGAAGGGTGCCTCCGAGGGTATGAAGGAGCTCTCAGAGATTCTTATGAAATAAAGTTTTTAGGCACGGATTACACGGCTCTCTTCGAGAGTCACGGCTAAATAATTAAAAAAGCCGTGTTAATCCGTGAAATCCGTGCCTAAATATATTTGTGCCTTAAATTATCCTCTGTCTTTCTTGATCAGTTCGAGGAGTTTCTCAACGGCTTCTTCTTCGGGGATGCTCTTCTCGACACAGGTCTTGCCCTTGTAGAGCGAGATCTTGCCACGGCCTGCACCAACGTAGCCATAGTCGGCATCGGCCATCTCACCGGGACCGTTCACGATGCAGCCCATGATGCCTATCTTCAGTCCCACGAGATCCTTCGTGGCTGCCTTGATCTTGGCGATGGTCTCCTGAAGGTTGTAGAGCGTGCGCCCACAGCCTGGGCAGGAGATGTATTCGGTCTTCGTGAACTTCACTCTTGCGGCTTGCAGGATGCTGTCGGCAAGCTCAACGAGACGAGCCTCTTCAAAGGACGCATGACGAATAACCAGTTTCGTTGCCTTCTTGTCAATCAGCAAGGCACCAACGGCCATGGCAGCTTTCAGCTGGAGGGTCTCCCAGTCTGGGGCATCAACGGCGAGGGTGATGGTATCGTCCTTGATACTGGCCTCAGCCTCTTCGCGCAGGGCAGCACATTCCGGGATCATATCGACGAGCTTGCGGGCCACAGGGATCTCGCACTCTGGCTCCTCAGAGAGAGACACACGGATGGTGTCGCCAATGCCCTCCGTCAACAGGGTACCGATACCTACAGCACTCTTGATGCGGCCATCCTCGCCCTCGCCAGCCTCTGTGACACCAAGGTGGAGAGGATAGTGCATATCCTCCTTGTCCATCGTCTGCACGAGCAGGCGGACGGTGGTCACCATCACGACGGTGTTCGAGGCCTTGATGGAGATGACCACATCGTTGAAGTTCTCACGACGGAAGATGCGCAGGAACTCCATGCAGCTCTCGACGATACCCTCGGGGGTGTCGCCATAGCGCGACATGATACGGTCGGAGAGCGAGCCATGGTTCACACCGATGCGAACGGCCGTGTGATGCTCCTTACAGATATTGAGGAAGGGCACGAGTTTCGCCTCGATCTTCTGCAGTTCGGCAGCATACTCCTCATCAGTATATTCGAGGTGCTTGAAAGTACGTCCTGGATCGACGTAGTTACCAGGATTGATGCGCACCTTCTCACAATAGAGGGCTGCGACGTCGGCAGTATGGGCTGTGAAGTGGACATCGGCCACGAGGGGTGTCGTATAGCCGTCGGCCTTCAGGCGTGCAGAGATATTCTTCATGTTCTCGGCCTCACGGATGCCCTGGGTGGTGAAGCGTACGAGTTCGCCACCTGCAT
>JAEETB010000262.1 GCA_016286575.1 Prevotella sp. | reverse complement strand
GCTCGTCACAATATCATCCAAAATGATCCCTACGTGGGGAGCTGCCAAAGAACAGGAACTATAGTAAAATTTCTTCATGCTGATTCTTATATCAAACCAACTCATTCAACCTGTTCCTTCGGTAAAAGAGAAACAGGCTGGTTGCAGTCAGAAGCGTTAATACAATTTTCATCCAAATAGCCGTATACATCAATGCATTGGCAAGTACCAGATCGGAAAGGATAATAGCCAAGACAAAGAATATCAGCCTACGGTCTCCGAGCCACTCAGATACCGTCTTTTTGTAATATCCTACAAAAAATGGTATCATCATCTGTGTCCAATATGACACGATGGTTGAATATATAGCTATCCGATATCCGAAAAAGGGAATGAGTGCATAACAGAGCACAAAATTCAAGATGCCAGGTACGAAAACCAACCATAAAAGCTGCATGGTCTTTTTCTCAATAAAGGCTGGCGCACTCATGAAAGCATAAAACGAAAACACGACATTAGCAAAGCATAGGAGACTGGCAATATCACACGACTTTGCCAAATTGGCATTTCTAATGAGCAAGGCATAGATCTCAGGCATCCAGATACATATGCAGAAAGTGGATGTCAAAGCCACTGCCTGACAAAGGAAATATAGTTTCCGATAAGTCTTGAAGTCCGTGTTTCTATATGCACGCTGCATCTGAGGCATGAGAGCCGTTACCAATGCTGTCGTTATCACTACGGCATAATCGCCCATCGTACCACCATGACTGAACAGACCTATCTCATCGTATGAAATATGATACTGGCTCATCACGATACGGGCAGAACTCGTCAACAGGACAAAGCCTAATGTATGTGGCACCAATGGCAAGGCAATCTTCACCATCTGTTTGATGCGCTGCCAGTTACGATCTAATAGCGGACGGATATCAAAATCAACCCATACGAACTTTACAAACACTGAGAACGTAAAGACGACAGACACGGCTCCAGCTGCAATCAGTCCCCAATAGCCCAGACGGAAATAATAGATCATCACGAATGAGACCAGCATACCAGTGACTGATCCCAGAAGATTCGTGAACACTAATGGCTTTGGAGTCTCACGCAAAGGGAACAGATGTTGTGCCAGCAAACCATTAGCCAGCAAGAAAATCGGCATGGAACCAATGGTACACAATAAAAGTTTACTCAATGAAAACTCCATCGGCAATGTAAACAACAGGATCCCCATATTCAACAAGCCAAAGCATAAGGACGACAGGAGCATGAGCATAAGAACCCTACCCCACACAAGATTATAATGGCGAGGATACTCAAAGTAGCTGTTCGTCAGATGAACATGCAAACCAAGAGGAGCGATTGAGATAAACAGGCTGGTATATGAAGTCATAACACCATAGATACCATAGTCGTATGTCGTGAGGAATGGTGTCGTCAGAGGCAGGATCACAATGCTCAACAACATTGTCAGCTTCGGCACCACCCCATAATAAATGGTATTTGCAACTATCTTTCTGGTCGACATCCCTATTTCACAGCTAATAAATGATGTTCCATTAATTGGTCCTTTATCGGGATGAGCTTATCAACGGGTATGTCGAGAATATTGCTGATTCCAATCAAGTCATTTCTACCGTCTGCATAAGCGATAAAATCCTGCATGTAGCGTGCATCGCCTTTTGTACCCTTCTGACTGACAGTAGGATATAATCCGCGTTTGCCTAACTGAGGCTCACACTTACACTGCATCTGATAGAAATAATTGTTTTCCAAGGCATTGATTACCTTCACCATCACTTCATAAGCGCCTGATAAACCTTCAGGACTTATCAAGTCCATGTTGTCTGCAGAAGTATGGTATTCCGAATACTCATGATACTTGCTCCGACAAAAAGCACAGACAGGCAAATCAACACCTGCCGAACCATATTGACGTTCGTCGGAGGCCCTCTTCATAAACGAATAACGGATATAATCAGGATAGTGGAACTTCAGGACATTATTCAAAACACGGTCGGCTAATGTATCTTCGTATTTTGTAGACACCATCGAATAAGTCCGGTTGTCGCCCACACAACTTAACACAAAGCCAGCCTTAACATGTTGTTGAAGTGCCTCCAGATTCCTACTGAGATATGTAATTGAACCTATGGTCTCAGGAATAAAGACAAATCGGTAAGTATATCTGCGATGAGACAGAGACTTCAGATACTTGATCAATTCTGTCTGTACACAGGGACCAGACAGTTCGTTATTCGCCATTGAGGGATGACAAAGATAGGTTGAGAAGAAGATCTCATCATCAGTCTCACCTGGCAAGACCAGTTCTCCATAAGTCAGAAAACCATCTTCTAAGGTACTGTCAATATACACCTCATATTCTGCATCAGTCAAAGCCTGTTTCTGACGTTCACTCATGCAGAAACCCCAACGCTCCTTATAGTACGAGGTAACATATGGTATCCACTCTGGCTGTTCAGGCTGCGTATAGACGTGCTCTGACAATTCCTCACGACTGAGTGTCTGATGAATCGGTATTGAATAACCCATTACATGCAGATTACAATCGTTGAAATCAATAATCGTCTCCCCCTGCATGTTCTTGATCCAGCCCCCTCGGATGTTCCATTCCTTGGGTACAGTCCAGTCATAGACAGCAGTTCCTGAAGGAACCTCAAATACCTGTATCTCTGGTACAATCTCCCGTATCATCTCCAACGACTGACGAAAGCCGTTGCCCGTGATGCTACGACAGATGGGGAAAAGCTTTCCCGCCAATTCGTACATATTTCTACCTGTGTCGTTCATTTCAGGCATTTGTTAGCTCTTTCTTTTTCTTGTCGAGTCCTAACAAGAACATCAATTCACCTTCTTGATGCAGAATCCATCCTGTTGTACAGAGCAATACCAGCAGCACAAAGATGAATACAATTCGACTGCGCTTGGGACCTGCCTTACGCAGAGGTACCGTTGCACTCTGAAGAGTCGTAAAAGCGGGTGTCTCTTCTTGAACTTTTGCTTTGGCTGCCAAAAGCTGGGCACCAATGGCGTTATAGTTGTTATACTGAAGCTGCATTTCGTTTTCGAGCTTCGTCTGCTTCAATCTTACAGATTCCAATACCAGATCCTGATTGGCATCCATGAAATCAGCATAGATTTCGCAAGCGCGGTCATAATTTTTCCTGGCATCTTTATAGAGTGTCTCGATATAGGCTAAATCATGACGTGCCTTCTTCGTCCTGTATTCTGTGAGAAAATATTGCAGACGCTCCTTGACGGAGTCGGCAATCGTTGCAGCAACCAGAGGATCCTGATCGGTCACCACAATTGAAATCACATCAGTCTTCTTGTCGATTTTGCACTCAATGCTACCTGCTACGGCATTAGCAATACTTTGCTGGGCAGGTGTCAGACGGAAATTGTTAACCGTATCTTTCTGTTCTGCTTTCTGGTTCTCATCGTTTGACCTAAACAGGCCAAAGAATGCTTTCAGACCCGTTGTCCACCAAGGAGACTTTTGTTCATTGTCTAAGTAGTCATAGTAGGTCATCACACGATCATCGTTTTCCATCTTAACCTTGACATTGAACATGGAAGTCCTGAAATCCACAGAACGCATCAGATCAGGATATAGGTTTGGCGTTATGGCATCACCAGACTTATTGGAACTGCTTCCAATGTTGAAGCCAAAACTACTGGCCAACGAAGCGAGGCCGCTGAAACTGCTACCACTTCCTGTCTCTGGTGCCAGGGTTACTTCGCACTTATAATAGTTGGGCATTCCCAACGTAATAAGACAAGCTGCGATAAAAGCAATGGGAAGCGTTTTATAATAAAGCCGCTTATGCTTCTTGATTGCAGACAGAATTTTCTCTGAATTGGTTTTTTGCTCCTGTGATTGCTGGAGACTGTTGTTCTGTTCGTCCATATCTTTTCGGTAGAAATAATTATTCTTGTTGTTGATCATCACTCAAAGGTAATAAGAATGCTGCAGGCAGGAAAGCAATTGCTACAGCTGCGACATTCTCTACTTGAACTACGACACATTTGTTTTTCTTCACACGCTTGATAGTTCCTTCAACACCAGCAAAATCGCCTTCTATCACCTTCACTTTTTGTCCTGGTTTGCCAGCAAACGTAAGATTTTCCATATAGAAGACACGATCATCCAAAACTGATGCCACCCTGATAAAGTTATCCATTTGCTTGTCTGGTATAGTCAGGATGTCATGACGCATGAAATTGTTATCATCGTCATAGACAGGATGCATGATGTATCGTAATGGCTGCAGTTCCTTTTTTGTCATCTTGAGCTCAGTTATCA
>JAEETB010000261.1 GCA_016286575.1 Prevotella sp. | reverse complement strand
AACAACCAGAACCCATCAAATAAAGAGCTGAAGCCTTCGCTAACAGGAATGTTTCCTGATTTAATAGAAGTCATCATGACATGATTCAAATTCGCTGCAAATGCAGAGAATACAACAAACAATCCCAAAAGTGTTGCTACTAATTTTCTTTTCATATTTGTCATCAATGATTTTTTATGGTGCAAATTTACAAAAATAAGAGGAGAAAACTACTTAGTGAGTTGTAATTTTTGCAAAAATAGTGCTATTTTCTGGATGACGACTAAAAAAAGGAACAAAATATTTGGAATTATCGATAAAACGTATTATCTTTGCAACGTCAATCAGGGGATTTCGCAGAAAGGATGACAACCTTTATGGCTCATTAGAGTCGTTTCGAGCCCCAAATATACAAGCCATCACTCAAGCATGAGTTGATGGCTTTGTTTATTTTGGCACCTGTGGAACTGTAATGCAATACTGTACCAGATCTTGATTTGAACGCTGGAGTCCAACTGTCAGTTTGATGTTTTGGTGTTGCATAACAAGAAGTTTCTTAAACTGTTTCTGATTACGGGTATTCCTTTTGGCTGGTAGTTCTTCTACAAAGGTTGCATTTTGGAGAATCTCAGTCAATCTAAAGACGGCCATCGTCGACTCATAACTGCGAGCTGCCTTTTCGTATGTTTCATTGATAGAAAGGAACTTGACACAGATAAACTTGGCAAGAGAAACATTAAAAACCTTCTTATCAGGATGCTCTGCAATCCACTTGGCATAGAAGTCTTTAATAATCTTCTCTCGTGTTTTAATATCTTCTTTTGTTCTTCCAATAGGAATATCCTGTGTTGTTTCCATAAAGTTAACGTTTTGTTTTTCTTCTATGGGGCATGCAGATTGATAATTTCCAATCTGAGCGTGTTCATAGTAAGCAAGATTTAAGTGTGTACTACTTAGTTGTCGAAGAATCCTTGTTGACTCAGTGCTTCCAACTCCATTCTTGCCTGTATTTGGCGATCTTTCTTTCTACGCATAAAGTCCTTGAATGCTGCTCGGACCTCTTCACGGGTTCTTTTGATTTTTTCCATAATGTTTATCGTTTTTATAATGTTAACGGTGCAAAGATAAGCATTTTTTTGAAACAACGTTCATTTTGAACTGAGATTTTTTCAAAAACAGTGCTATTTTCATAAAATCAGCTGTTTCTTATCGGATTTCATTTGTCCACGTAGGTCTTGTCTTTCTCGAAGGTGATGTTCTGGTAGAGTTCAGGGGAGCCATTTTTGCTTTCGGGGATGAAATGGAGACGGACGCCACGAATTCATAAGCTCTGATTTTTCTGCAAAGATACGACATTTTCAAGAGAATTCCTAAAAAACAGGCAAATAACTTTAGAGCATCAATATTTCAGAAAATATTTAAAAATCGGCAAAACTTAATGACATATGACATGTTTTGATGTTAAACATCTTATTTACAATAGATTGTAAAATTACTTAATGACATAAAAACGACATATTAATGACATACTAATGACATAAATATCATATTTATCGCGCCAAGTGATGCAAGAAACGATCCGTAAGGGAGGTAGAACAGATGAATATACCGCTTTGGAAGAACGTACATTAATAGTAGCAGTTAAATTCTCTAGAGAATTTGAGCAATAAGTAGGCATTAAGCAGAAGAGACCTTACGTGTAAGCTTCAAATTCTCTAGAGAATTTAAGAACAAAATGGGAACTAAAAACGCGGTAGGTGGAAGTATCAATAACGATAGCTCCCTATAGAGCCATTAATAGCGTGCTATTTACAGATTGATACCAGAAAACAAGCTTGTCTATGTCATTAATATGTCGTTTTTATGTCATTAATATGTCATTAATGAAACCATAATTTCAAGATTAAATTTCTAATAATCAGCAATTTATTAATAATACTATGTCATATGTCATTAATTTTATAGAAATTTCTTATGATTTATTTGTAAAATTGCAATAATAATAGTATCTTTGCACACAAATTATTAAAACCGACAATCATGAAAGTTACTATTATTAAGACAAAGGGAAATAAAAAGACGATCACTCGTCATCCAATAGAAGACATAGCACTTTTCATTCAGAAAGGCTGGCGACAGCATACTGTCACTGAGTTGAGGGAGATGTATAATCTCATCTTGAAAGAACGTCAGCCTGACGGACAGATTCTGACCAATTGGGCAGGGGGTATCAAACTGGAGCGACTCTGCTTTGCCCAGGAGTTTGATAAGTTTAAGGGCGAACACAGAATCCTAAGGTATAACGGTCTTATAGTCATTGAGGTGAACAATCTTCAGACTTATGAGAAAGCTGTTGAGATCAGGAATCTGGCGAAGAAGATGCCTGAGACACTGATGTGTTTTCTGGGTGCATCGGGCAAGAGTGTGAAGATTGTTTGCCGAGGAGAATTGTTCCCCAGTAAAGAAGCCAAGCAGGCTCCTCTGCCTGAAAAGGAGGAAGACATCCAACAGTTCCACCTGAATCTATATCAGACAGCACGCAGGGCCTATATGAACCAGTTTGGCTTCGACATCGAGTATCTGGAGCCTCGACTCGACAGGACGGTCTATGTGAGTGCCGACCCTGAGATGGGGTACAATCCTGATGCCCGTCCATTCTATGCCGATACGCAGAAACATGATGTGCCTCAGCCAGTTAGCATTTCACGAGAGAGTGACCGACTGATGCCAGGACGCACCGTCAAGCGTACCTACCGCTTGGAGTGGCTCTTCATCATTGACACCACATTGGGGCATTATTTCGAACTGCCAGACGAGGACCGTCTGGAGACGCTGCTGATGGAGATTGCCACACGTTGTCTGAATCAGGGCATACCTTTAGCCTTTGCACAAGATATGACGCTGGAGCACCCAGCCCTGAACACTGACAAACTGCTGTTGAAGAAGACTTTCGAGAGTGTCTATGCCGTCACCCTGCAGGAGGACTATATGAAGAAGCACAAGATCAAGCCCCTGCAGAGCATCCCTAACGACACACTGCAGATGATGAAGACGGAGATCTTCCTCAACGAGAACTTCGAGATGCGCAAGAACCTGATGACAGGTGTGGCTGAGTATCGCGAGAAATACTCTGACGATCAGACGTTTAAGCCGCTGACTGAGGAGGTGCGCAACGACATGACGATGAGAGCTACGGAGCTGGGGCTGAAGTCGTGGGACAGGGATGTGAATCGCTTTATCGACTCCAACCGTATCGAGCAATACGATCCAGTAAACGCCTGGCTCGACAAACTGCCAAAGTGGAACGGTCACGACTATATCTCAGAACTCGCAGCTCGTGTGCCAACCAATCAGCCCAACTGGCCTAAGTACCTGAAGATGTGGCTCATCGGAATGGTAGCCCAATGGCGCGAGAGTGATAAACAATTGACAGGCAATGCATTAACACCACTCTTGATTGGTCGACAGGGTTGTGGAAAGACGCGTTTCTGCAAGATTATCCTCCCTCCAGAACTGCGCGAGTACTATAACGACAAGATCAACTTCAAGAACGAGTTCGACCTGAACATCGCCCTCACCATGTTTGCGATGATCAACATCGATGAGTTTGACAAGACGACCTCATCGCAACAAATCGTGCTGAAATACTTATTGTCGTCAGCAGAAGTGAAATTCCGTCCGCCCTACGGCAAGACCATCAAGCAGTTCCGCCGCTATACCTCTTTTATTGGTACTACCAATCAGCAGAAGCCGCTCGTTGACCCTACGGGTTCCCGTCGTTTCGTCTGTGTAGCCATCGAGAATGGCAAGAATATCGATTTTGAGGACAATGTCGAACATCGTCAGCTCTTCGCCCAGGCCTTACACCTGTTCAACACAGGTGAGCGCTTCTGGTTGGACAATGAGGAGATTGCCACGCTGATCAAGGAAAATGAGCCTTATCAGAAGCTGAACGATCTGGTTGAGATGATTGGCGAGGCATTCCGCAAGCCCAAGGCAGGCGAGGGAAGATGGTGGGGACTGACTGAGATTCACGAACTACTGAAAAACCGCTATGCCAACTACGACCCCAAGACCACCTTCCAGAAACTGGGACGTGCCCTTAGCGATCAGAGCTTCGATTTTGAGACTGATCGCAAGACCACTGGCCACATCTATAAACTCGTAGAAAGATAGAATCTGAGGAGAGTACCCTCCTTAGTGATAGCTATAATTGATTATCATCGAGATATAACCCTTGGGCCATTTTTCTTTGTCAAGGAACAGCTTCGCTTCGCCATGAGTCAGTAAGAACAAGCTGGGCCTTATCTCCTTGCATTCATAATACATGTTGTTCTGACCCT
>JAEETB010000260.1 GCA_016286575.1 Prevotella sp. | reverse complement strand
GTGTGGTTCGTGCCGCTGGCATAGTCGCCAGCACTCTCACAGGCATATTCGCCCAGGAACACGCTACCCGCATTCACCACCTGTGCTGCCAGCTTCTCGTAGTCGTGTGTCTGGATGATCAGGTGCTCAGGCGCATAGGCGTTCGAGAGGTCGATGGCCTCCTGCTTGTCTTTCACCAGCACCATCATACTGTTCTCCAGCGCCTTCTGGGCTATCTCCTTACGAGGCAGCATGTCCAGCTGGCGGTTCACCTCAGCCTGCACGTCGAATATCAGCTGCTCAGAGGTCGTGATCAGCAACACCTGAGAGTCGATGCCGTGCTCAGCCTGCGACAACAGGTCGGCAGCCACGAACTCCACATTCGCGTGCTCATCCGCGATGACGCATACCTCCGATGGTCCCGCAGGCATGTCGATGGCCACAGCCTCCTGACTCACCTGCTGCTTGGCAGCCATCACGTACTGGTTGCCAGGACCGAATATCTTGTAGACCTTGGGAATCGACTCCGTGCCGTAAGCCATCGCGCCGATGGCCTGTACGCCACCAGCCTTGAAGATCTTGCTCACGCCTGCGATTCTGGCAGCCACGAGGATGGCTGGATTCACCTTGCCGTTACGACCTGGAGGCGTGCAGAGCACAATCTCCTCGCAACCCGCAATCTTCGCGGGTGTGGCGAGCATCAGAACAGTCGAGAAGAGTGGGGCAGTACCACCAGGGATATAGAGACCCACTTTCTGGATGGCAACGCTCTTCTGCCAGCAAACGACGCCAGGCTGTGTCTCCACCTTCTTTGTCCTGAAGCGCTGTGCCTCGTGGAAAGCCTGTATGTTGTAGTGAGCCAACTGGATGGCAGCCTTCAGGTCGGCACTCACCAGCTTTTCAGCCTCCTCCATCTCCTTGTCGTTCACCTCGAGCGTAGGCAGGTCCACGTGGTCGAACTTCAGTTCGTAGCCCTTCACGGCGTCATCGCCGCGTCGCTTCACGTCGGCCAGCACAGCAGCCACCGTCTCGTTCAGCTCCGTCGTGTCGAGATGTGGTCGCTCCACAATCTCCGCCCAGTCCTTCTTATCTGGAAAACGAATGATATTCATTCCTGAAATTTAATGTTAAATCTGAAATTTAATGTTTAATCTTTAATGTTTAATCCTAAAGGATCATCTTCTCAATCGGCGTCACCAGGATACCCTGTGCGCCCATTTCCTTCAGCTTGCCGATAATCTCCCAGAACTGCTTCTGGTCGAGCACTGTGTGTACAGAGCACCACTCCTCGTCAGCCAGAGGGATGATCGTCGGACTCTTCAAGCCCGGCAATACGTCGATAATCTCCTGCAGGCGAGCCTTGGGCGCGTTCATGCGTACATACTTCTTATCCTCAGCGTCCTTCACCGCCTTGAAGCGGAAGAGCATCTGCTCCAGTATCTGGCGTTTCTCCTCCGTCAGCTGCTTGTTGCCGATCAGCAAGGCCTCGCTCTTCATCACCACCTCTACCTCGCGTAGGTTGTTGCTCACCAGCGTCGAGCCCGAGGATACGATGTCGAAGATACCGTCAGCCAGCCCGATGCCCGGACTGATCTCCACCGAACCCGTAATCACGTGGATCTCGGCCTTGATACCCTTCTCGTCGAGGAAATGCTTGAGGATGGCAGGATAGCTCGTGGCAATCTTCTTGCCGTTGAACCACTCCACGCCCTGATAGTCTATCTCTTTGGGGATGGCCAGCGACAGGCGGCACTTCGAGAATCCCAGTCGCGACACGATGTCGGCATCCTCGCCTCGCTCCACGAACTCGTTCTCTCCGACCACGCCGATGTCAGCCACACCACTGGCTACACTCTGTGGAATATCGTCATCGCGGAGGTAAAGCACCTCCAGCGGAAAATTCGACGACTGTACGAGCAGCGTGCGCTTCGTGGCGCTCACCTTGATGTCTGCCTCTGCCAGCAGATTCATCGTATCGTCGAACAGACGTCCCTTTGATTGTACTGCAATTCTTAACATCTTTTTTTGTATAAGTCTCAAAATCGGTTGCAAAATTACAAAAAATCCGTGTAATCTGTGCCATCCGTGCCTAAAAATTCGTATATTTGCACCGAATTTGTGAGTTAGTAGCCATTTCTGATGCGATTTCTGAATAAATATGCGCTCATGGGAGCCTTGCTGGCGCTCCTCCTCTCGTGTACCCAGAAGCAGGAGCGCATCGTCACGCCCTACGGCTCAGTGCTTGATTCCGTCAATGTGTCAGAGGATTTCGACCTCGCTGAGATCCAGACCAATGGCGAACTCATCATGGCCACCCTGAACGGCCCTGAGACTTATTACGACTATCACGGCAAGTCGCTGGGCACCCAGTACCTCATCTGTCAGCAGTTTGCCGACTCCCTCGGCGTGCGCCTGCGCGTTGATGTCTGTCGCGACAGTGCCGAACTCGTCCAGAAGCTCCGTTCAGGCGATGTCGATCTTGTGGCGTGGGCCAAGCCTGGTCAGATCGATGCCGATCCTGAGAAGACCGATCTCGTCGAGGCCCTGCGCCTGTGGAACCGTCCCTCGCGCGTCGATGCAGCCAGACAGGAAGAGACCGCCCTGCTCACCGTCAAGAAGGTGCGACGGCGCATCTTCTCACCCATGCTCGACAAGAACAAGGGTATCATCTCCAACTACGACGGCTACTTCCAGCAGTACAGCCGCGACATCCGCTGGGACTGGCGACTCATGGCAGCCCAGTGTTATCAGGAGTCCACCTTCGACCCCAAGGCCGTCTCCTTCGCAGGGGCCAAGGGCCTCATGCAGATCATGCCTGGCACAGCCGACCATCTTGGTGTGGCGCGCGACAAACTCTACGATCCTGAAACCAATATCGCCGCTGCCGCCAAACTCATCAAGGAACTCCAGCAGGCCTTCTCCGACATCCGCGACCATTACGAGCGCACCAACTTCGTGCTCGCCAGCTACAACGGCGGCTCCCACCACATCCGCGATGCGATGGCCCTCGCCCGTCGCGACGGCAAGAACGCCAGCCGCTGGGCAGAGGTCGCCCCCTATGTCCTGAAGCTCGCCACCGCCCAGTACTACAACGACCCCATCGTCAAGTACGGCTATATGCGAGGCTCTGAGACCGTCGATTACGTCGAGAAGATCCGCTCGCGCCATGTCTCCTATCAGGGCGTCCGCTCACCCCACGTGGGCTTCCATCCCTCCCAGCCGCGCAAGGCCGACAAACGTAAGAACAAGTTCGATATTAAGGAATAAAATTATGAAGAAACTATTCATTACCGCAGCGATTGTCGCTGCAAGTGCTGGGTTGATGAATGCCCAGACTGTTCAGAAACAAGTAGTAGAAGAAGGAGGCACAGGCCCCTTCAAGTCCGAAGTCGTTGGCGATGCCTCCTGCCCGGGATTCACCGTTTATCGTCCTCAGAACCTCCAGGAAGTGGTTGCCAAGAAGGGCACCCTGCCCGTCATCGTCTATGCGAACGGCGCCTGCTTCAACCACAATGTCGAGATGCGACTCCTGCTGAGCGAGGTCGCCTCCTATGGCTATGTCGCAGCCGCTATCGGTCCTTACGATGAGGCCGACGTGATGGCCCAGTGGCGAGGCGTGCTCAAGGCCGCCTATCCTGAGACCAAGGGAGAGGTTGTCATGGCCAATGGCGAGAAGATCCTGCCGTTGACTCCTGAAGAGCGTCAGGCACGCGAAGCCGAGCAGGCCAAGCAGCGCGAAGAGGCCGCCAAGAAAGCCAGGAAAGCCAAGAAGCAGCAGACAGAAGCTCCACGGTTCCAGACCTATCCGAAGATGCTGCTCGAGGTGCTCGACTGGCTTACGGAGCAGAACGCCACCTCCGGCTCAGAGTATTACCACTGCCTCGACCTCGACCGCGTGGCAGCGATGGGACAGTCCTGCGGAGGAGCCCAGGTGCTGGGTATAGCCTACGATCCACGCATCAAGACCTGCGTCATGCTGAATACCGGCATCGGCGACATGGAGATGATGGGAGCCACGAAGGAGTCGCTCAAGAACCTCCACCAGCCCATGTTCTACATGATTGGCGGACCTGCCGACATCGCCTACGCCAATGCCCAGAAGGACTATGAGCGCATCGCCGACTGCATCCCCGTCGTCATGCTCAACTCCAAGGACGGCCACAGCGGCACCTATTACGAGAAGCATGGTGGCAACTACGCCAAGGCCGTTGTGAAGTGGCTCGACTGGCAGCTCAAGGGACAGGTAGGCCAGTCCGCCCTCTTCCTCGACGACGAGTACCTCAAGATGAAGTTCCCCGAGTGGCAAGGCGTCCGCAAGAATTTCTGACACAAACGCATATAAGGCTTGCAT
>JAEETB010000259.1 GCA_016286575.1 Prevotella sp. | reverse complement strand
GCCTGTGCCAGTTCGATCTCCTCATCGATGGTCACAAGGGGCTGACGACCAATCTCTACAAGGTACTTGTCAAGTGCTTCACTCGATCGATTGGTAATACTTTTTTGAATCTTTAATTGCCTCATATATGTCTTGTTACTCTGAAAAAGCGTGCAAAAGTACAAAAAAAAACGATACGTTGCAACCAACATACCGTCTTTTTAAAGCTATTTAACTAAATCTAACCTACAGGTGTCCCAAATCAACGCGTAATCACTTCGATTTTGCTGTCACCAGGCATAAAGAGCAGTCCTAAGCAGGTCGTTGCATCGGCCTTGTAAGTCTTCCATTCTATCTTGCTCCAGTCGATCTCATCCGTACGCTGGGCGAGGGGTACATGAGGAATCAGCGAGCCATCGCGCACGAGGATGACGGCAGGGATCTTGCCTGCCTCGATGGTCTGATAACCACCCTTGTAGACCTTGCCACTCTGATAGTCGATCCACTTACCCTTGGGCAGGTAGACATCGCGGCTGGTGCCACTCTCCATCAGGGGGGCTACCAGGATCTGAGAGCCGAACATATACTCATCCTCCACCAGCCAGGCACCCTTATCCTGCGGGAACTCCACGAACAGGGCACGCACCATCGGCAGACCTCGCTCTGAACAGTCTTTCGCCTGGGCATAGACGTAGGGCATCAGCTTGTATTTCATCTCGGCACAGTCGCGGAAGGCATCCGTGAAACTCTCTGAGATGAGCCAAGGCTCCGTAGGAGGCGCTCCATGGGCACGTGTGTGAGAACTCAGGAATCCGAAGGGCAGCCATCGACGATAGATATCCTCAGGTGAGGCAGTTACGAAACCACCCATGTCATGACTCCAGAACGAGAAACCACTGAGTCCGAAACTCAGACCACCTCTGAGGTCACCCAGCATACCAATGTTCGTGGTGGCAGCATCACCTCCCCAATGGAGGGCATAACGCTGACTGCCAGCCCACGCTGAGCGCGCCCAGATGATGCCATTACCAGGATACTGCTGCTCGACAGCCTCCCAAAGGGCCTTGTTATAACGCAGGGGATAGAGGTTGTGCTCATAGAGTCCGCCCTTGCCACTATGATAGTAACCATTATAGGGTGCAGCCTCACCAAAGTCGCACTTGATAGTGCTCACGCCCTGCTTCAACAGACCAGCAATCTTAGACTGATACCAGCTGACGGTCTCAGGATTCGAGAAGTCGAGGATCGCATCCTCCACAGGCATGCCACCCGTCGCGTTCACCACATGCATACCCTTCTCGATGATCTCAGGGAAGAAACGGTTCTTCGGAGTGAAATAAGGCAACTGCCACAGACAGGTGTGGAAGCCATCCTTAGCCAACTGCTTGAGCATGCCAACGGGATCCTTGAAACGCTCCTTGGCAAACTCGTAGTCGCACTGCCAGTCGACGCCAAACCAGCCTGTATCGAAGTGGATGACGTCTGAAGGGATCTTGTGGGCACGCAGCTGTCTGGCAATCTCAAGTCCCTCCTGCTGAGAGAAGTAGGTGATGCGGCTCATCCAGGTGCCAAAGCTCCAGAGAGGCAGCATCGGACTCTTGCCCGTAATCTCCGTATACTCATTGAGGATATCCTTAGGCTCGCCCAGGAACACGAAGAAATCCATCAGTTCATCAGCCATGAACAGACGACTTGCACCAATATACGAAGCTCCGAAGTCACAGGTGACGGGGGCTGACGTGTGCATGAAGACACCATAGCCACGATTCGAGAAGAAGAAGGGTACGGGCTTGTACTGCCCATCCGTCTCAGGCCCCTGAGGATCCGTCACAGAGAGGTGTACCTTCTGCCCTACCTTGTTCAACGAGGTGAACGATTCACCACAGCCGTAGATCCGCTCGCCAGGTGCCAGCGTCAGCACAGGGTTGATGCTGCGCGAGTTGTCAGAGCCTCGCTTTATAAACGAGAAGGGCAGCAGCTTTACCTGACTCGAGTCGTTGTCGACGTTATGGCGCGTCTGGGTGAGAATCCGTCCTTGGGCATCCTTGATGACAATGCGCCAAGGGTATTTCTGAATCTCGATACTACCGTAAGGCGAGCTATAGACGATTGCGTTACCCACGCTCTTCGTAGCCCACAGTTGTCCCTTTCCCTTCGCTTTGAATCCATCGCAGAACATCACATCGTCCTGATCAGAACACTTGGGCTCGATAGGTGTCGTCAGTATCCTGATACGGGCTGTTCTGGGCGAGATAAACTCCACCTTGATCTTCAGCTCCGGATCATTTTCATAAGCAGCATCGGGGAAATCGAGCATCTGCATACGAACAGGCCAGTAGCCATTGAGGTTAAACGCCTGACGGGGAGACAGTCTGTAGCGTTTCCACTGCACCATTCCCTCACCTTTCTGGGCGTCGAAACTGACGATGGAGTCAGCGAGGAAATAGGTGTTTGACAGATCATAAAAGTCCGTCGACATGTCTTTCTGCATCGCCTGCAGATACTGAATGCCAGCATTCGTCTGAATCTGTGCTACAGAAGCGAGAAGCGAAAACTGAAAAGCGAAAAGTAAAACATAAAACTTTTTCATATCTTAAATCCTAAACTATAAACTTTACACTCTAAACTACCTTATCTCAATCCACGCTGGATTCAGCGTTGCCGACTTGGCCGTAATCGAACCAGGCCCCGTAACCACCACCATGCACTTGCCGAAGAAAGCCTTACGCTTGGGCGAAGTGAAACGCTCCATCGAGGTCTGACAGCCATTGTCGGTGCCCAGGATCTTGCCTTCGCCTTCATAGATGAAATGGATCTCATCATCAGCCCAAGGACAGAGATTACCATCCTTATCCACCACCTCGGCAGTGATGAAGGTGGTCTCTTTGCCCTTGTAGTCTGTCGTCAGGCGGATATGATCAGGGGCGCCGGCAGTCTTGATCACCTGCTCGCATACCACCTTACCATCTTTGCGAGATACAGCCTTCACCTCACCCGGGTCGAATGTCACCCGCCAGCCTACGTGATACTCTGTGCAAAGTCCAGGTTTCCAGCCCTCTGGTTGATGATCAGTCTTACGGCGCACGCCCTGACTTTGGCCATTGATGAAGAGTTCCACCTCATCAGCACCACTGAAATAGCACCACATGTCGATATAGTCGCCAGGCACCCAGTTCCAATGGGGGAAGAGGTGCAACATAGGCTTCTGTGTCCACTCGCTCTGATACATATAATAGGTATCCTTGGGGAAGCCTGCAAGGTCGATGATTCCGAAGTAACTCGAGCGTGCAGGGAATCCGTAGGGAGTGGGTTCACCGATATAGTCGAAACCCGTCCAGATATACTGACCACCCACGAAGTCGTTGTGTTTCACCACATCCCAAGTCTCCTCATGCGTACTCGACCATGAGGCATGCATATTGTCGTAAGCCGAACACATATACGAAGGATCCGTATAGGGCAGCCACCATTCCTTCGGTGCCTTATAGACCGTATCGGAAGGCATCATATAGAAACCGCGTGTCTGCAAGGCCGATACACTCTCAGAGAAGATGAATGGCTTACCCGCGAAGTTCTGTGGCACATCCTTCACCCACTGATGATGATAGTTAAAACCAATCAGATCGATGGCGCCACTCTTGAAGAGGTGGTTATTGGGCGAAGGCTCGTTACAGCCAGCCGTGATGGGTCGCGACGTATCATAGCGCTTCACAATCTCTGCCAGGTGCTGGGTGAGCAGACTCTGCACGGAGAGCTCGCCGTCCTTCGCCAGCGTCGATGCGTCGTGGCCTGCGTTCAGGATCAGGTTCGCCTGCTCCAGCGTCAGGGTATCAGCCTCAGCAGAGGACCACTGCTCGAGTACCTCGTTACCTATCGACCACATGAGGATAGAGGGGTGATTACGGTCGCGCAGGATCAGATCCGTCAGGTCGCGCTCGTGCCACTCGTCGAAGAAGCGGGCATAATCGTTCTGTGTCTTCTTGCGCCGCCACATATCGAAGCTCTCGTCCATCACGATCAGGCCCATCGTGTCGCACATGTTCAGCAGCTCAGGGGCAGGCGGATTGTGCGACGAGCGGATCGAGTTCACACCCATCGCCTTCAGCTTCGTCAGCTTACGATGCAGCGCATCCTCATTGAGCGCAGCGCCCAGACATCCGAAGTCGTGATGCTCACAGACACCATTCAGCTTGAAGTTCTTGCCATTGAGCCAGAAACCAGTCTTGGCATCGAACTTGAAATCGCGGAAGCCCGTAGTGGTCTCCACTTCGTCAACCACCTTGCCACCAGCAATCAGTTGCGTACGTACCTTATATACATAGGGATCCTCACAGCTCCATTTGCGGGGCTTCTTG
>JAEETB010000258.1 GCA_016286575.1 Prevotella sp. | reverse complement strand
TGATCCGTCTCTTCAAAGGTGGCTGGGCGGAGAAACTGAAGGTGAAACATTAAACATTAAAGATTACCAATATGTACAGAATTCTATTATTACTTTTCGCTTTTCAATTCTCTCTTTTAACTTCTTGGTCACAAACCAAGAACACAGAGGTTCTCTTTGAGACCACTGCAGGAAACATCCGTATTGCCCTTTATGAAGAGACGCCACAGACGCGTGACAACTTCCTGAAAATCACGAAGATGGGTGTTTATGACTCCCTACTCTTCCATCGCGTCATCAAGGACTTTATGATTCAGAGTGGCGATACCAACAGTAAACACGCCAAACCAGGACAACTGTTGGGTACAGGAGATTTCGACTATACCACTGAAGCTGAGTTCCGTCTGCCACAGATCTTTCATCGTCGTGGTGTTGTGGCAATGGCTCGCGAGAGTGATAAGGTGAATCCTGAGCGACGCTCTTCTGCCTGCCAGTTCTATATTGTATGGGGAAAGATCCTCAACGACAAACAGATTGCCAGGGTACAGGAGAAACTCGATTCTGTCACTCAGGGCACTGTGAAACTCACACCTGAAATGATAGAAGTCTATAAGACCGTAGGTGGCACACCTCATCTCGACGGGCAATATACCGTATTTGGAGAAGTCGTTGAGGGCATGGATGTTGTGGAGAAAATTCTGGCTGTACAGACTGACAAAAACGATCGTCCGCTGGAGGATATCCGTATTCTGAAGGCTACTGTGACGAAAGATCTGCCTCAGCCCAAACCTGAGAAGAAAGCACCAGCCAAGAAAACGACAAAGAAACCTGTCAGAAAGAAATAGACACAAAAAAGCCGCTCAAGGGTCATCAACGACTCAAGGGCGGCGCCAACAATCTATGAATAACTAAAAACCTTTTTCTTAGAATAAAACGGAGTGTCACCACTGCGTCTGTTATCCCTACTAGCAAATCTTTTTGTTCTAACACCTTAGAATACCTATTGCCAATCAATAATAATAAACCTAAAACCTAAATCCTAACTAACTATTAACTCTAACTAAAACCTAAAAATTCAATCTTTACCTTAACTAATACCTCTGTATTATTTTCTTCTATTGAAGATCTTTTTGTCTTTTGACACTGCAAAGGTACGACGATTTTCGAAACCCACAAAGGAATACTACACTTTTTAGCAAAAAATAGGGTTTCTTTTGATGTATATCAATCCGTTGTGTGCGAACACAGTCAAATTGTGCTCGCAAACAGCTCTTTTTCGACTTTATTTGTCAGTTCTACAAACTCAGGAATCGAAAGCTGCTCTGGACGACGTGTCATCATCTCGTCTTCGAAGAATTCTGCAGAGGCAGGATGGTCGCCAGTAAAGATCTGCCGTAGGGAGACACGTAGCATTTTACGAC
This sequence comes from Prevotella sp., assembly GCA_016286575.1. Lineage (GTDB taxonomy): Bacteria > Bacteroidota > Bacteroidia > Bacteroidales > Bacteroidaceae > Prevotella. The sequence goes on along the minus strand of JAEETB010000258.1, from coordinate 2,938 downwards.
GCTGATTAAATACCGTCTTGACCACTCGCTTGAACAATTGTTCATCGCAGCCAAGATCTGTGACTTCATTACGCGTCATACGAATCACGGCACTCTTCACCTTTGGAGGTGGATTAAATACACCAGGCTCCACCATAAAGAGGTACTCCACATGATACCATGCCTGAATCAGGACGGAGAGGATGCCATACTGCTTATTACCAGGCTGCGAGGCCATACGTACAGCCACCTCATGCTGGATCATGCCTGTACAACAAGGTATCAGATCCTTATTATCGAGCATCTTGAAGAAAATCTGAGATGAAATATCGTAGGGATAGTTGCCCGTCAAGACAAACTGCTGACCATCGAACACCTCATTCAAATCCATCCTGAGGAAGTCGCCACCTATTATATTATTAGAGAGACGTGGAAAATGCTCCTGAAGATATGCCACCGACTCCCTGTCGATCTCCACCACCTTGAACGGACGAGGCTTCTCCACGAGGAACTGGGTCATCACACCCATACCAGGACCAACTTCCAAGACGGGAAGTCCTGGACAGGCGTCCACAGTATCAGCAATCTGTTTGGCGATGTTCAGATCTGTCAGGAAATGCTGACCCAGATTTTTCTTTGGTCTTACTTGTTTCATGGCTGCAAAGATAATGCAAATTGAGTGAAATACCAAATAAATCACAAAAAAAGCGGCCAAGACTCTCATCCTGCCCGCTTTCTTATGATGCTTTCTTTGTTTTCAAGTCAAGTTACTTAACTCCCAAATTCATGTCGTTATTGATCCTGAAGGCCTCTGTGGCACATACTGCAATAACCAATGTTATCATAAATAATAAAGTCATAGTCTGTTCTTTTTGTTACCCTATACTTCTTTTTACGCTGCAAAATTACGATTGTTTGCGCACACAGACAAGATTTTTTGACAAAAAGGGCGAAATAGGGAGGATTCATTGATATAAGTCAATGGAGAAAAATCTCAAATAAATTTGGATTTTTGCTCACTTAATCGTACCTTTGCACCCATGGAAATGAAAACGCTCCTGACAAACACGGCCAAAATCATCTTCCCCATCCTGTTGGGGGGAGCCATCCTTTATTGGATGTACAGGGGTGAGGATTTCTCACGTCTCCAGCATGTGCTGACAGAAGAGATGAACTGGACGTGGATGCTCCTCTCCTTCCCCTTCGGCATTCTGGCACAAATGTTTCGTGGCTGGCGATGGAAGCAGACACTCGATCCGATTTCAAGGACGGAGACGGAAAATGAGGAATATGGGAACTCGCCTCGAATAAGAAGCAGCATCTGCCTCAACGCCGTATTCCTGTCGTATGCCGTCAGTCTGATCATTCCACGAATCGGAGAGTTTACGCGTTGTGCCATCCTGAAGCGCTACGATGGTATGTCATTCTCCAAAGCCCTGGGTACTGTGGTGACTGAGCGTGCTGTCGATACCCTCATCGTGATGCTCTATTCTGGTCTGATCCTGTTAGTGGAGATGAGTATTTTCGGCACATTCTTCAAGAAGACTGGCACCTCGCTCGATCGTATCCTGGGTGGGTTCTCCCTCACTGGATGGTTTGTGACTGCTGTCTGCGCCATTGCCGTTCTTATCCTGCTCCATCTGTTGTTGAAGAACTTCTCTATATATAATAAGGTGAAAATGACCTTGGGTGGCATCTGGGAGGGTGTGCTCTCGCTGCGAGGGGTGAAGAACCTGCCGCTCTACCTGTTCTTCTCCATCGGCATCTGGGTGATGTACTTCCTACATTACTACCTGACGTTCTTCTGCTTCGACTTTACGGCCCATCTGGGGATTGGTTGTGCGCTGGTATCCTTTGTCGTAGCCAACTTTGCTGTCATCGTACCAACACCTAATGGTGCTGGTCCCTGGCACTTTGCCATCAAGACCATGCTGATTCTCTATGGCGTAGCTGATGAGCAGGCTCTCTGGTTCGTGCTCATCGTCCACACCGTCCAGACGATGCTTGTCGTCGCCCTCGGCATCTATGCCTGGGCAGCCCTGTCTTTTACGAAAAGAATTTCGAGGAATGTGGAATGAGGAATGAGAATAGTTTGGAGAATGATAAAATTAAGGTTATGTCTGGACTAAGAAAGTCATTAAGTGAAAAATTAGATCAATAATAATTAATCCGGTTTGCGGATTTGGAAGTGGAAAAACAAATCTCATTCCACATTCCACATTCCACATTCCACAAAACAAACAACTATGAGTGAAATCAAGAATCTAAACCCAGCGTGCATCTGGAAGAACTTTTATGCACTGACACAGGTTCCACGCCCATCAGGCCATCTGGAGAAAATCCAACAGTTCCTGCTCGACTTTGCCAAAGAGGCAGGCGTCGAAGCCTTCAAGGATCCTGCTGACAACATCGTGATGCGTAAACCTGCCTCTCCTGGTATGGAGAAGAAGAAGGGCGTCATCCTACAGGCCCACATGGATATGGTGCCTCAGAAGACACCTGAGTCTACCCATAATTTCGAGACTGATCCCATCCAGCCTTGGATTGATGGCGAGTGGGTGAAGGCCAAGGGCACTACCCTGGGTGCTGACAATGGTCTGGGCGTAGCTGCCATCATGGCCATCATGGAGGACAAGACGTTGAAACACGGACCTGTAGAGGCTCTGATTACGGCTGATGAAGAGACGGGTATGTTTGGTGCCAATGGTCTGCCTGAGGGTGAGCTCAATGGCGACATCCTCCTCAACCTCGACTCTGAGCACTGGGGCAAGTTCGTCATTGGTTCGGCTGGTGGCATCAACATCACAGCCACCCTCGATTATAAGGAGGTGGAGACTGACGCTGACGATGCTGCCGTAAAGGTGACAGTGAAGGGCTTGCGTGGTGGACACTCTGGTCTCGAGATCCATGAGGGACGTGGTAATGCCAACAAACTGCTGGTACGCCTCGTTCGTGAGGC